>JAMFTB010000203.1 GCA_026225595.1 Terriglobus sp.
ACGGCTGAAGCCGTGCCCTTTCAAAGCTGATGGTCTGCATGGGAATTTATACCCGCGTTGAACCCACGTCTCAAAGCGAGACGCGGGGCACCCTGTGATCGATACGCGGGGTTCCATCTAGACCAACGGAGACCCGACGCGAAGCGGAACACACGTCACGAAGTGACCGCTCCGCGCGTAGCGGGCCCGTCCGGCAGGACAGGCTTTGCACTTAACGCCTTAGTGCTTCACAGCTGCAGTGTGCGAGGACTTCGTCAGGTTCTCCGCCAGGAACAGACCGTCTTTACCGGCGCTGACGATGTCGAGATCGCCGTCACCGTCCAGGTCTGCTACCTGTGTCTGGACGCCGCCGCCCATGCGTCCGCCGTAGCTGACGATGTGGCGAATCCATTCCACGCCGCCGTTGGCCGGTGTGGCTTTATCTGCGGGCAGCTTGCGCCACTCGTACCAGTAGAGGCCCACGGGATCGCGCTCGCCGGGGTCGCCTCCATTGTGCGCGAAGTAGCGCTTGCCGATGACGAGGTCAAGCTGGCCGTCGCCGTTCAGATCCACCAACTGCGATGCGTGCGCCTGCGACCATGAAGCGTCGATGACGTGCTGCACCCACTTGTCATCGGCCGTGTGCTCATACCAGGCCACGCCGTAGTCGTGGGCCATGCCGGTGAGCATGTCCTTGCGGCCATCGCCGTTGATGTCGATCAGGTTGATGTAGCCAAACTGCACGGGATGTTGGTTCACAGTGCCTGCGGGGCTTCCCGCGGGAGGAATGGCGTGTGTGCCCCAGTCCAGCGGGTGGAACTTCCAGTTGCCCGGCGCATGGATATCGGGCGGCGCTTCGAGCCAGCCAGCCGGCGTGAGGATATCGTTGCGGCCATCGCCGTTCATGTCGCCTGCGCCGATACCGTGGCCGTAGCTCTTGTCTGCCACCACATGCTTGACCCACTTGCCGTTGACCAGCTCAAACCACGCTGCGGGCACATTAGCGCGGTCAAACTCCGGCAGCAGCTCATCGGCCTTGCCGTCGTTGTTCAGGTCTACCTTGAATGCGAACTCGGTGGGGCCGCTATCGTCGATCTGCGTTACCTTCCACGCGCCGCCTGCCTTGCCCGGGTTCTTGAGCCACACGATGTTGTGCGCGAAGTAGCTGAACTGGATGATGTCCACCCAGCCATCGCCGTCTACGTCCATGGGAATGTCGGCGAAGTTATCGATGTAGCCGTTGCTGTAATCAATCTGCCGCAGGGGATGCTTCACCCAGTGCGGAGCTTCATACCAGCTTTCACCGGCTACGATGTCGGGCTTGCCGTCCTTGTTGATGTCGGCGATTGCGCAGGTCTCGCCGTAGCCGGGATCGATCATGTGAACTTCAAAGGCAATGTCTGCCGGGCGGCTGGCGGCATAGACCGCAACAGCGCTGAGCAGCGAAACGGACAGAGTAGGTAGCAGCCACTTGCGCATGATGGGGTTTGAATCCTTTGACGTTGGAATAACAACTGCGATGAGGATTGTAGCGGCCTCGCGGGTACACCGGCAAAGGCTTGCGATCTCGTTCACACGCGTTGGTCGGGATGTGGATTCGCGGAACTGCTCCCTCAGGGGCTGAAGCCCCAGCTCTCTAAGGGGAGATTGCGGCACGGCTAAAGCCGTGCCCTTTCAAAGCAGATTGCCTGGATCAATTTTTAGTGCACGTCGATTGCGCCGATGCGGCTGCTGCCCTTGTCCATTACGGCAATTCGTATGCGCTCTCCGTGGATGCCCTTGGGCAGCGTGATCTTGAAGTCGGCGTGGTGCGATGCGTCGTTGACGTCGGTTGGTCCGGGCGCGTTTGCGGACTCTTCCAGCATGACCTTGCCCAGTTCTTTATTGTTGGGGCCAAAGGCCACTGCGGCAATCACAACATGTGCCGTGTGGCCGCCGTCAGGTGTTGTCGTCCATGTAAGGTCAGCGGCATTTACGCGAACTAGCATCGGCTGATCCGTCTCGCCGGGCTGGAGGTCTACTGCAATGTGCAGCGCATTCCATGCGACGTTGCTGCGCAGGGCGTTGCTCAGGCTTTGCTCCTCAACGGCGTGTGCGGGCGCCTGCTCTGCGCTTTCGGAAGAGTAGTAGCCGTCGCGCGCTGCCACATGCAGGCCGGGCCGAATGACCTGCACGCGGATGTGCCGGTAAGGGTTGCCGTCAGGTGCTGCGTCCGGAACATAGCCAAGCGTGTAGGAGCTGTCTGCGAGTGTGAGCGCAGAGGCGATCTGCGCGGAGACATCGTTGCGGCTGCGGATGATGCGGCCGCCTGTAACAGGGGCAAGGCGATCGAAGTCATCGGACGCGTTGAACGGGTCCATACCGGAGGAGATGCCGTTGGCAGCAGTGGCAAACGCAGACTGCTCAATGGTGGTGATCTCTGTAACGCCGGCTGCGGTGCTGGTGGGGTCCACCGCGTAGAGCGTGACGCGCGCGTTCAGCAGCATGTTGGTGATGTGGCGCATGGTGTTGCGCACTTCTACGGCGTCACTGCCGTCGATGGTGGTGGGGTCCGGGCTGGGGAAGCCACCGCCAATCCACAGCAGATTCTTGCGCCCCTGAATGCGTGCATACTGCGCAGTCATCTGCTCCAGCGCTTCAAGGCTTTGCTGCATGCGGTCGATGGGGCCGTCTTCACTGGTGCCCTTTGCGTCCAGCTCCCACGCGTTCTTTACCGGGGCTGCGGCGAGCGCTTTGAGCAGAGCTTCGCGGTCACGCGTGAAGGGAGCCAGCGTCTGCGTGTGGTTGTCATAGATGGTCAACAGCGTTGTGGGTTGCGGCAGCAGCTCAGGCTGCTGCCGCAGAAAGTCGCGCATCTCGCGGCGCGCGTAGGAGCTGTCTGCGAAGTGCGTGTTCAGCTGGTCCAGCATGAGGATAGTGACGGCAGACTTGCCAAAGGCGCTGGGATTGGATGGATCGAAGGTCGTCCTCAGTGCTGCTGCGCCGGTGCTTGCGGCTGGCAGTGCGTTTGCGGATGGAGGATCGAACGAACGCAGCACGCGAAACTTGTTGTCTTCGTAGACGCGGAAGTCGTCACGCGTAAGGTCTGTTACCGGATTGCCCCTGGCATCGGTCACGGTCACATCCAGCACGACGAGTCGCGTGGTCACGGTGAGCGTGGGCACAGACGTTTGCTCAGTCTGCGCTGTCGCCGTCCGTACAATTACAGACGCGAACGAGCCCGCGATCAGAAGCAGAGAGGGAACGATGGAGAACTTTGAATCAGAAGAAAACAATGCGGGAAACATCCCTTTCGACGTGTCGTCTTGCGTTTCAATCTTAGGCGAATCGCAGAGCGCCGGTAAGATTGTTGGATGAGATATGGTTTCACCTTCGCCGCCACACGGGTGCTGCTGATCGGTACGTTGGCGGGCGTCATTTCGACACAACAGGCCTGGGGCTGGGGACGCGAAGGCCACAGACTTACCGCGCTGGTTGCCGAAGCGTACCTAACGCCCGAGGCGAAGGCACAGGTAGCTGCGCTGCTGCTGGCCGATGCAAAACACCCGCAGACCATGGCGGACGTAGCGAGCTGGGCCGATGAGTACCGGTCGACTCACGGCGAGACCGCTCCCTGGCACTTCGTCGATATTCCTGCATCGGCAGAGACGTTTGACCGGCAGCGCGATTGTCCCGCATCGACTCCGCCTTCACCGTGGCGCGACTGCGTGACGGATCGCATCCTGTACTTTGAGGGACGTCTCGGCGATGCGGAACTGCGTCCTGAGGAGCGTGCCGTTGCGCTGAAGTTTCTGATCCATCTCATTGGCGATGTGCATCAGCCGCTGCATGCCATTGGCGATGATCGTGGCGGCAACAACACGCATGTCAGCTTTCTTGGATCGCAGCAGTGCGGCACTGGTCCGTGCAATCTGCATGGCATTTGGGATGACGGACTGATTGAAGAGCATCACCTGAGCGAGGGTAGCTATGTTGATCTGCTAAAGCAGGAGATTGCGTTGAATCACTGGGAGCGACTGGCTGGCGGAGCACCGTCCGTGTGGGCAAATCTTTCGCACAAGTATGCGGTGCAGGCCGGCGTTCCCAACGGAACCATGCTGCCGCGCGCTTACTACGATGAAGAGATTAAGGTGGTGGACTCGCAGCTGGCGCTTGGGGGCCTTCGGCTGGCACATGTGCTGAATAATCTGCTTGCGGCCCCTGCAAGCGCTCAACAGCAATAAATTCTGTCCTGCCGGACGGGCCCGCTGCGCGCGGGGCGGGCGTTTCACGCCTTTTTACTGGCTTCGCCTCGCGGCTCCTGATAAGGCTTGCCCTCCGGGGCTGAAGCCCCCTTCATTAAGGTGCTTTGTACGGACGGCCTGAAGCCCGTCCCTTTCAAAGAAATTGCAAAGGGCGGCCGTTTGGCCGCCCTTTGCTGTGCTGCGTTTGTGCTTTTAGAAGTGCAGACGCAGGGCAAGCTGCAGCTGCCGTGGGCTGTACGTGTAGTTGCTGTTGGAGTTGGTGTAGGTGGCGAAGGTGCTGAGGGGCGTCAGCGTCTGCACTGGTTTGTTGGCCGACACATCGCCCAGCTGGTATGCCGGTGTGTTCAGACCGGTGATGTTCTGGTGGTTCATCACGTTGAACAGTTCGGCGAAGAACTCCAGGCGGGGCTCAGAGTTGACGACCTTGTAGTGCACGGCGGGCAGATAGAAGTTCTTCCCTACGCGCACGTCAAACACGGCTGTCTTTGGGTAGGTGTAGCTGTTGCGCCCAATCCACGGCACGCGGCTGTTGCTGGAACCAGAGCCGTTGATGCCCGCGGTGATTGAACCTGTGGAGCCGTTGCTGAGGGTGACGTTTTTGAACGAGCTGGCGGAGATGGTTGGGGAGTATGGGAAACCGGACTGCAGGGAGACCAGCGGTGCAATGCGCCAGCCGCCGAGTACCTGCCTCTTCCATCCGTTGAAGTAGACCTGCGGCTCATAGACCAGTGTGCCCACATAGCGCAGGCGGACGTCGTTGTCGCTGTTGCCGTAGTCTGCGCGCGGATTGGTCGGATCGCTGAGTGTGAAGCTGGGCGCGAAGGTGCCCTGGTACTGCTGTTCATCTAGGGAGTGTGCCCAGGTGAAGTTGGTCAGCAGGGAGAGGCCGTGTTCATAACGGTGATTGACCTGGAAGGCAAGAGCGTTATAGCTGGAGTTCACGCTGCTCTGAACCTGCAGAATTTGGTAGAACGCAGGGTTGAGGCGCGCCCCACTGAGGAAAAACTTGGCCTGATAGCCGGCAGGGTAGGCCGGAGATGCCTTGCCGCCGTGCGGCTGCACAATATAACCCGTCTGCGGAGGCAGCGGATATTGCGACAGGCTGGTGACAGCCTCGCCGGTGGTGGACACAGGATAGGAAGCCAGCAAGGAGCTGCTGCTGCCTGTTGGTGCGGCAAGCGAGTAGGAGCCGAAGCCGGTTGCGGCGTAGTTGATGTTCTTGTCAATTGCGGTGGGCAGCTCGCGGCCAAGCGACATCATGTACGTAACAGAGAGGGTGGTGTTGTGTCCCAGGTCCTGCTCAAGGGCCAGGTCAGCCTCATGCACCTGCGGGTTCTGCATGTGGTTGGAGAAGTAAGCCACGGAAGGTGCAGAACAACCACTTGCCGGCAGGTCAGAGATCGTTTTGTAGATGTTCGGGAAGGTGGGTGCGCAACCGCCGTTGTACAGCGGCGTGAAACTAAGCTGGCCGTTGGGTGAACCGGAATCCTGGTACGTTCCCATGATGTTGGAGTTGATGATGCGGCCGTAGTACATGCCGTAGCCCCCGCGCAGAACGGTCTTGCCTGTGCCGTACATGTTCCATGCGAAGCCCACGCGCGGTCCGATGTTGTTGCGGTCATCGGGGCGGTTGGCGCTCTGGGGCAGGGCGGTGTTCAGGCCACCCAGAACGGTGGACAGGGCCGGATTGCCGGTAAGGTTCGCCATGGGATTTGGCGGGACGTACTGGTACTCGTACCGTACGCCAAGCGTGAGCGTCAGGTTGGGCAGGATGCGCCAGTCATCGGTTGCGTAGCCCGCATACTCGCGGGTTGCCAGCGAGATGGTCGGATTGCCGAGACCCTGCGAGTAGTCGTAGTAAGTGGGCTGATAGTTTGCGCCGCCAATGCCGGTGGTGGTGTGCAGGTAATCGGCGATGAAGTTGTAGGTCCAGTCGTAGCTGTAGGAACCGTTGCCGTTGTAGACCTGGTTGTCGTAGTCGGAAACCTTGTTGTATTCCAGGCCGAACTTCGCGGTGTGTTTGCCAATGCTCCAGGTCACGCCGTCGAGCAGCTGCAGGCGGCGTTCATCGGGGTCGGCGATGCGCGACAGGTCAGGGTTTGCGCCAACATAGTAAGTGCCAAAGTAGAAGCCGATACCGGTGCCGGGCATTCTGCCGTACTGGTTGTTGGCGAAGGGCAGTTCGTTGGGTGATGGCGCTTTCTGGTAGTCAAACTCAAAGTCGCGGCCGTACTGCACCAGCGCGTCGTTCAGGATGTTGCTGTTGATGACCGTGGTGAGGTGCGCAATGCCAAAGTCTTCCTTGACATTGTCGTTGCCCCATCCAGAGGGTGCCTGGACGACGGTGGACTGCGAGTACAGACCCGATGGTGAGGAGTAACGCATGCGGTTGTAGAGCAGCGAGAGATGATTGCGGTCGTTGATCTGCCAGTCGAGCTTTGGCATGTTGATGACCTGGTCCTGGCGGCGGTCGACCTGGCCGGTTTCAGACTGCAGAATGCCGAGACCCTGCTTGTAATACGACGAGCCAGCCTGGAAGGGAACTCCATACAGCGCAGCGATTAGGCAGGAGTTGTAGTCGCCCTCTGCAAGGTACGAAAGCGCGGTGGTGGTGAAGGCCGTTGTGCTGCAGGTTTCGCCTGAAGGCAGCGTGGCATTCGACGGTGCAAAGAAGTCATTTGGATCCGTCGGACGCGAAATGCCCGGGTAGTTGCGACGCTCCTGGTCGTAGGTGTAGGCGAAGAAGAGCTTGTCGCGGATGATGGGGCCGGACAGGGTAAAGCCCCAGTCCTTGCGCCAGTCCTTGGGCTTGGTGGGAACCTGGCCGTAGGTGCCGTCAGCGTTTTGCACGGTCAGCAGCGTGTACGGATTGGTTGCGCCGCCAAGGCCGTTGTCGCGGTCATAGAAGAACACCTGGCCGTGCATGCTGTTGCTGCCCGAGACGGTAACGGTATTGACGACGCCGCCGGCCGCACGGCCATACTGCGCGGAGTAATTCGAGGTGTTCACCTGGAATTCGCGGATTGCGGAGGGCGGAACGGTGAATGCGGTGCGGGTACGTCCGCGTGCTTCCGAGTAGAACGCCTGGTTGTCGTCGGCACCGTCAATGGTGTTGTTGTTCAGCAGGTTGCTGACGCCGCGGAAGCTCAGGAGGCCAAAGCCCTGCGAGGTGGAGACGACACCGGGCGTGAGGCGCGCAAAGTCTGACCAGCGGCGGCCGTTGATGGGCAGGTTATCGATCAGGCTGCGGTCAATGACAGTGGAGATTGCATTGTCCTGCGTGTGCATGATCGGACTTTCATCCGAGACCTCAACCTGCGTCGAGACAGAGCCGGTCTTTAGCTTGGGCGAAACATTTGCAATGACGCCAACCGTAACGGTGACGTTCTTGTCGTCCTCGCCCTCAAAGCCGTCATCGGTGAAATGCAGTGTGTAGATGCCGGGTTGCAGCAGGTCCACGCGGTACTCGCCCGAGCCATTCGTCTTGACGGTGCGCGCCGCGCCGGTGTCGTCGGATGTGATGGTGATGCTGACGTTGGGCAGCAGCGCTCCACTGGCGTCTGTAACCGTACCGGCAATGGCGCCGGCGGTGGAGGACTGTGCATGGGCCAGTGTGCAGGCCAGCGAAAGAGGCATGGCCAGTGCAACTGCTTGAATAAGTCTGCGGAAGCTCCGCGTCGTGAGATCCATTTCGATTTCAACTCCTGCCGGGCATCCTGTTTGAGCGCGGCTTGCATGAGAATCTTTGGGGTGTGCGGCGCACGGTGTTCGTGCGCGTGCGCCGCAATCCTCGGGTTTACTTCACGGTCATCGTGAAAGTGATGGGAGCAGCTGAGCCAACGGTGCCGGTTGGCGTCACCGTGATGGTGTAGGTGCCGCTGGGTGTCGCTGGCGCCAGCACCGTGTTGGCTGCCGTGCTGCAACCCAGCGTGCTTCCACCGGCCAGCAATCCTGCAAACAGCAGGAATAGATGGCTCAGTCGACGAGACCGCTTGAGGGTGGAGAAGCCCAGCATCGCCATCAACAAGGCACTCAGCAGAGCGATACGTCCACCACCTGTGCCTGCAATGCCTGCTGCACCCACGGTTGTCTGCGCCTGCGTGTTGATGCTGAGCGCCACGGTGCTAACCGAGCTGCAGCCGGAGGAGTTCACCGTCGTGGAGCTGAGCGTGTAGTTCGAGTTCGCGGGCAGGCCCGTTACCGCGAACGATATGGCGCCTGCATAGACGTTCTGGTTCACGTTGAAGCTATAGAGCGCTGTCTGCCCGGCAACGATCGTGCCTTGTTGGTATGTGACGGCCGAGAGCGTGAAGCTTGGCGTGGAGCTGGTGAGCGTCGACGGAGCCGTGCCGGTTGAGCCGTGGAAGTAGCTGTCGCCGCTGAAGACCGCCGTGAGGGTATACGTGCCCGTGGTGGCGAAGGTGTAGCTTGTTGTCGCCGTGTAGATCGGAGTCGAACTGCTGCCGGTGTTGGTCACCTGCACCGGCTGGCCAATCTGGGTGCCGTTCGCGAAGAAGGTAACGGTATCTCCCGACGCCGTTGGCGGAGCTGGACCATTTGCCGTAACCGTCGCGGTCAGCGTGATGGGCGTGGTGGTGGAGTAGGTTGTGGTCCCGGTGCAGGCGACCGTGTTCGCCGCAAAGCTCAGCGAGGTGCGCGTGTTCGGGCTCTGCGCGTAGGTGCCGCTTAGCGGGATCGTTCCCACGCCGCCGTTGGCAGAGGTCACCGTGAGGGTTCCGGTGAAGTTGCCCAGCGCTGAGGGAGTCGCCGTTACGGGGATCAGGCAGTCCGTGGTGTTGGTCGTCAGCGGGTTGACTGTGTTTGCCGGAACGGTGGTGGTCGCATCGTTATTGGTGGTACAGACAGGCACGCCCAGAGAGAAGTTAGTGGCGCCTGCAGTCAGCACGAACGACGGATAGGTGGTGGTGCCACCAGCCGTAACCGGGGCAATCTGGTTGTCGCCCGCGGCGAAGTGAATGTCCAGCGTGTTCGTCGGCTGGTTGGAGCCGATGATGCCGAACTGTGCGCCGGTAGCAATCTCACGCACCAGGTTGAGGCTGCTGTCGCCGATGTACAGGTTGGAGTACTGATCAAGCTTGACGCCAGCAAGACCCGTTGTCGTTGTACCGCCATAGGTGCCGTTTGAGCCGAACTTTGCCTTCAGTGCCGGGCAGCCGTCACCATAGATGTCTGTCGCCAGCGATGAGCTGCCTGCGGAGCAGGGAGCACCGATCGTGGTCGCTGCGCCGCCGCCTGCAACCACAAACTGCAAGTGCCCCTGAGTACCAGCTTTGGTCGCCGACGTGGCAGCATCTACACGCCAGACCAGACCGTTCGTCTGGTCGCCGATGTACAGGTTGTTCTGGGTATCTGCCGATACGCCGAAAGACGCGCCCATGGGGAATCCGGCAGCGGTGTTGCGGGCCGTGTTCGGGGCCGTCTTCCAGATCAAATTCGCGGTCGGTGTTGCACCAGCATAGGTGTGCAGGATTCCGTCAGCACCTACCAGCGCAATGTCGTCGTAGTACATGTTGGCGATGTAGACGTTATTGCTGCCATCCGTCGCGACTGAAAATGGGTAATGGAGATAGGTTGTGTTGGCCTGCACTCCATCTGCGTAGGGGTTGTAAAAACAACCCGAGGTGCTGGCGCTGGTGTTGTTTGTGCAGACCGGATTGTTGCTGCTTTGGGCACCGGCCAGCTTGGCAACGGTGGTTGCCGGGATCGAGGTATTTGCGATGGTATCCGTTTTGCCGCCCGGATTGACCGCCAGGACGGCCTCGGTGTAATAGTCCGCGACCACCACGTCGCCCAGAGTGTCGACGGAAATGTCGTAGGGATCGTTAAAACGGCCCGTGGTGGCTGCCACGACGCAGGCCGCGCCGGGCAGCGAGCAGGCCGTCCACGAACCGTTGTTGGCCTGGTAGCCCCCGTTGCTGGCGCTGGCGCCACCGGCATTACCGTCAATCAGCGTGATGGTACCGCCGGTTGCGGGGACAAAGCCATTGGTCGCCGCAATTGTGCGGACGGCGTAGTTGTAGTAGTCCGCGAAAACTAGGTTGCCGCTCTTATCGAACGCCAGACCTGTCGGCTTGCCAAGCTTCACCTGTGTGCCAAGGCAGCCATCGCCAATGTTGTCTGTTGCCTTTGCGCCGCTTGCGCCACACGATGCGTTGCTTGCCGGATTCGCGCCTGCTCCGCCTGCTACCGCCGTCACCACTCCTGTAATCGCGTCCACGCGGCGGATCAGTGCATTGGTGTAGTCGGAAAAGAAGACGTTTCCATTTGCATCAGCGATTGCGTAGCGCGGTCCTGTCAGACCAATGTCGCTTCCCAAGCAACCGTCACCATACTTGTCGGTCACCGTGTTCGGCGCGCCGGATGGGCAGGTGTTGCCCACAGTTGCGGCGTTCGTCAACGAACCGCCGCCCGCGATGAGCTTGGCGGTGTAGGGCAGAATGGATGGCGCGGTCGCGGTCTGGGCGACACCGCTGGCAGAAAGCGTGGCGCCAAACAGGGCCATCGCAAGCGCACCCCAACCAACGCGGGACAACGCAGAGAGACGAGAGAAAGAAGACACGATGCGAGACTCCTGAAACGGCATTCGAATAAGTTTTGCTACGGAAGGACTTACCGTAACGGGGAAGCCAAACCGGAGGATCGCCGAAGCGAGGGGAGTCCGATTAAGGTTCCTTAAGGGGTGTCGAATTCCCGGAATATAGCATCGCGATTCTGTGTATATGATTATTTGGCGCAATTCGGCGTACCTCCCATCGATAACGACTGCAGGGCAGAGGCGTCTCTTGCACCACATCAACAATTTGTTTGGGATTGTGCCTGCTAATGGGCAGAGCAAGCCTTGTATCGACGGAGCCACAGGGCCACTTCATGCGTGGCCGCTATGCCGGAGCAGCTTGAGACATTGAACGCGCTCGGAAGTGTTCGGCGGCCTCAGGGTTTTTACGACCGTTGCTTGATAACTTTCTGAGCATCACTGACAAGAAGCCGACTTGTGAGGATCAACAGATTGCGCGGAAAAGCGATTTCACTTTTATCGCGCACAGCTGTAACCGTTTCTGAAAGCGCACTTTCTGCGAGAACAACGGTAGTTGCATAACATGCGGCGAGATACATTCAACAGTGTCCCCCTTGCTTTTCTTGTCATTCTTCTTCGCTGGAGCTCTGTGGCTTGAATCGTCCAAAGGAATTCCATGGTCATCGGAACCATAATTTTGACCTGTTGCGGATACTCTTCGCGACATTGGTGATCCTTGCTCATGCTTATGTGCTGAGCGGTCAATATCCCGATCTCCTGGTCCGTTACACCCACACGCAGTACAACCTCGGCTCGCTCGCTGTCAGCGGATTTTTTCTGCTCAGCGGCTTCCTGATTGTGCAGAGCTGGTCGCGCGATCCGGATATTGTCGACTATGCATGGAAGCGCCTCCTGCGCATTGTTCCCGGATACTTAGTCGCTGCTGTGCTTAGCACGATTGTTATTGGGTTACTCGCACCTGGAGTAAGTCACTTCTTTTACCACTTCAATCATCATTTTCCTGAGAGCATCCTGCTCTTCGGTCCACCCTCCACGCCTGCCGTCTTTCCCCACAGCGTTTTTGAAAACCAGATCGACGATTCACTGTGGACCATCCCATACGAATTGCGCTGTTATCTGCTCGTCGTTGTGTTTGGTATCTGTGGCCTGCTGCGGCGCCGATGGCCGGTGGTAATCCTGCTCATAATTTCGCTCTTTCTCATGGCGGATCCAAGCGTGCTTAGCACACACTGGCACAAGATCTACTTTCTCACTGGCGAACCGTGGCCAGCTGCTCGCCTGCTCGCCACTTTTCTTGTTGGCGCATGCTTTTATCTCTTCCGCAACCGCATCGTCTTTCAGACCAGCTTCGCGATGGTGGCGGCCATCCTGCTCATCGGCATCCTATGTTTTCTGCCGCGGTATTTTGAACCCGCAGCAGTCACCCTGGGCGCATACCTGCTCTTCTACGCCGGTGATCGTATGCCGTTTCAGCGCACAGCCTGGATCAAGCGCATGCCTGACATCTCCTACGGTGTTTACCTCTACGGCTGGCCCATTGAGGCGCTCTGGCTCTGGTATCGCCACACCTCGCCATGGATCACATTCCTTGCCGCCACCACGCTTGCTTACTTTGTTGGTTGGCTAAGCTGGCGTTACATCGAACGGCCCATGCTCAAACTGAAACGCAGGCCCGCGCACCGCCCCCGCCTTGTCATGGTTGAGCCGCCGACTGACGAGATGCTGATCATTTAAAGTGGTCGCTATCGCAGCGACTCAGGTATCACGGAGCGGATAATTCGGCGGGGAGAGATGAAAAAGCCCCGTAAAGCGCAATTTTATTGCTGATTTACGGGGCTTCTGAAAAGGTATGGCGGAGAGACAGGGATTCGAACCCTGGATACCTTGCGGTATACACGCTTTCCAAGCGTGCGCCTTCAGCCACTCGGCCATCTCTCCTGCGTTGGGAACGCGAGAACTCGAGTTTACCATGCAGAGCAGCTCTCGATTGCATGGTGTTTGTCGTGGCAGACTGCCTATGCGGCTGGTGGTGCATTCTTTGCGGCGCAGAGCAGGGGAGTAGAGCATTGGCCATTGCTGGCTCCTTAGGGTTTGGCGAAGTTGCAGAGAGCCATCAGCTTGCCGCGGCGCTGAATCGGCTGGCTCTGCATCCCGGCGACTGCAGCGAAAGTGTGTAGCGTGGTTCATGTTGCCTGGGGGTGGTAAGCGGCGGCTGCCTATGGCAAAGCACCGGAGAGATGCCTGACCTTGCAGCAGTCTTTGAAGGCGCGCGCAAACTGCTGATTGACCAGTTGAATCTGCAGCCCAATGCGAACGATGCTGAGATTGCAGCGAAGGCCTACCTGCAATGGGGCGATCTTTTCGCGGATAACCTTTACGGCGAATTTTCGGTTGCAGTGTGGGCTGGCAGCAAACACAGGTTGCTGCCAGCACGCGATGCGCTAGCACGTGTATCGCTGTACTACAACCGCACGCAGGACGCGCTGCGCTTTGGCAGCGAAATGGCTGCGCTGCTGGGCTGGCCCGGCGTTGAAGACAGCATTGACGATGTCGTGATCGCAGCCATCCTTGCAACCCATGCCGGGCAGAGGGCCTACCGTGGCCTGCGTACGCTGCAGGGCGGCCACGTGATGGTGCAGGAAGGGAATCGTGAAGCGCAGGTGCTGCGTCACTGGCATCCGCTTCGTACGCCAGCTGCATGTACGCGACTGGCGTGAGGATGCCTCCGCGCTGCATGAGGCGATGGTGCAGGCGGTGGCCGTACGGCTGCCGGCAGAGGGCCTGGTGGGCTCGCAGATGAGCTCAGGCTTTGACAAGCTCCAGTGTCTCCGCACTTGCGGCGCAGGCACTGGCGCGGCAGAACCGCCCGCTGGTTGCGCCGCGCCGCCGGACAGATGCCAGCGCCGTGTTTGACGATGAGTGGCCGACACTGCCTATAACTACACCTTTGGCGGAGCGTTGGCGCTGGGCCGCATGCTGCGTCGAACAGAAGAGCATCGCAGAATAAATCTACCGGTTACATCCGATGTAAGCCGCAATTCCGATTATATCAAATATGTCCGATAACGCATATTCTGTATACCGAACGTGTAGCGGACCTGGTAAGAATGCGCGCGGATCTCGAAATCTGAGCGCGCCCTCACGCGTCTATCCCACGGATAACAGAACTGCGCCCTCACCATCACAGCTTTCACCGCACTAGCCCTCGCGCAGCAGCCCCCTGCAACTTCATCCGGAAAACCACTCGCGTTTACCATCGTCTCGATCAAACGGCATGGGAATGCTCCTGGAGGAGCAAAGGAGGGTTGCTACGTCGACAGTTGTCACTTCGTCGATAGACAGCAATGGCCCGTCATCTAAGAACCGCCTCCGACGAAATGGACCAGCTCGATGTGGTCTCCATCTTCCAGTGCGGTCTGCGGCCACTCTGCGCGCGGCACAATTTCGCCGTTGCGTTCCAGTGCGACGCGGTCCGCTCGAAAGCCCAGCGAATCCACCAGGCTGCTGATCTGCGGAGCTTCGCCCAGTTCGTCCAGCACGCGTTCGGCGCCATTCAGCATGATGGTCAAATTCCCTGCCATGCTGTCAGCTTACCAAGGGCGCATGCCCTAAGAATGACCGCGACGAACGCCACGCCCCCTCAGGGGCTAAAGCCCCCATCCAAAGCGAAGTCGTAAGGGCGCCCTTACGATCCAAGCGTTCACGCGGGTTTTGAATCCCACATCTCGAAAGCGAGATGTGGGGCACCCGTTAGCGGGTGTGGGCCCTGAGATGATGCTGGAGATGCAGACGACGAACCAAAACGCTCTGCACGCGCTGGTGCCAGGGCTGCAGCGCCTCGCACTCGGAAAAGACCGCGCGGGAGCAGCCCATCAGCAGATGAACGGCGGCAGCATCGGCGGGCGTCTCCCACTGGTCATACAGCCGCGAGTCGACCAGATATTCAATGGCATGCCCCAGCAACTCCAGAGCGCGGCCCTGCCGCGGATTGCTGCGGCGGCGCTGTGGTGCCGGCGGCGTGGGCTTGAGGGCAAACTGTGGCAGCGAGCCAAACGGGAGCGGCAAAGTGGGTGCGGCGGTGGACATATGCGCATCATCGGCTTGCGAGGAAAGCACTTGAACGGATTGTCCTGAAGTCAGACACCCGCCTGCGCATTTTTCGTTCACTGCTGATCAGCTTCAAGGCTTAGCGTGAGCTCATCGGCCACAGCAGATTCATGGGACCTTTGCCCTGCCCGAGTGGTGTGGCTGTGCGTATTGCCTGCGCCACGTAGGCTTTCGCGGCAGATGCCGCATCGGCATAGCTAAGCCCCTGCAGCAGACCGCACAGCAGCGCGCTTGAGAGTGCGCATCCGGTGCCGTGGGTGGCGCGCGTTTCAATCCGTTCGCCGCGCAGCAATGTGAAGACACCGTCATGCAGCAGCAGATCATCCGGCTGCGGACGGTGACCACCCGTGGCAAGCACCGTCAGGCCCGGATATTGTGCGGCCAAGCTCTGAGCTGCGACTTCGATCGCGTTATCAGACGCGCAGTTCATGCCTGTGAGGGCGGTTAGCTCGTCTGTATTTGGCGTCACGCAATCCACCAGCGGCAATAGTCGCTCGCGCAGCAGCTTTACGCCCTCTTCGCTCAACAGCGCCGCGCCGGAGCTGGAGCGGATCACAGGATCCAGCACGATGGCTGGGCGGCGGACCGTTTGAAGCGTTGCGATGAAGTCGGCAACAGCGGCGACCTGCTCTGCCCCTCCCAGCATGCCGATTTTGATGCCCGCTGGCGGCAGGTCTTCCGCCAGGCAATCCAGCGTCTGGCGCAGCAGCGCGGCGTCTATCGGCTGCACGCGGCGTACGCCGGTTGTGGACTGCACGGTGAGCGCGGTAATGGCCGACGTGCCGAAGATGCGGTGTGCCGCAAAGACGGCAAGGTCAGCCGTAATGCCCGCGCCCGATGACGGATCAAAGCCCGCGATGGTCAGCGCCGTCAGATCAGTTTTTGCTGTGTTGCCGGACATAATTCAAGCATACGTTTTCGCGCCACCGCACGCGTCTGCGCCCGGTAAACTAGAGGTGTGAACGCCCACGACCAGCTCATCGTTGCATTGGACTTCCCTGCACGCGCGGAAGCTCTCAGCTTTGTGGACAGGCTTGAGGGTACAGTGCGCTGGTTCAAGGTTGGGCTGGAGCTGTATATCGCAGAGGGCCGCCCCATGGTGGAGGAGCTGCGTCGCCGCGGGCACGAGGTCTTCCTGGACCTGAAGATGCACGATATTCCCAACACGGTTGCGGGCGGCGTTCGTTCCGCCTCAGCGTGTGGAGCGGGTCTGCTCACCATCCACGCCGGTGGCGGACCAGCGATGATTGCCGCTGCGATGGAAGCTGCCGCGGCCATACAGGATCGTCCGCGCATTCTTGCCGTGACGCTGCTGACCAGCATGGATGCAGCGCAGGTGCGTGCCGTCGGCATTGAAACCACTCCGGCGCAGCAGGTGTTGCGGCTAGCGGAGATGGCTGTGGCTTCCGGTGTGGATGGACTCGTCTGCTCGCCGGAGGAGATTATCTCGATCCGCAGCAGCGCCGCGCAGGATGCGCAGCTGGTTGTGCCGGGCATTCGCCCCGCAACTGCGGTGGCAGATGACCAGAGCCGCATCGCAACTCCCGGCGACGCGATTCGCTACGGTGCGGACATGCTGGTGGTTGGCCGGCCCATTACACGCGCGGCAAATCCTGCGCAGGCTGCCACAGACATACTTGCAGAGATGACCGCGGCATCGCTGACCGCCAAATAGTTAGGCATCTTAGCTACAATCCTCTAGCCTTATCGATTAAAAACAAGAACAAGTACGCAGCGATCGCGGCGTACTGCTTTTAAGCTGCTGCGACAAGCTTGCAGAGCGATGGCGTCAGTACTCATTGCAAACGAAAACCCCGAAGCCGAAGCTTCGGGGTTCTGGTAAGTCTTGTGCTTCCCTTCGGGCTACAGACGCTCGAAGAAATCACAGGCAGAGCATGAGATGTAGATGCCGCCCGGTGTTCCGCGCTCGCGATCCTTCACACGCTTCACAATGCGGGTGGGCTTGCTGCACTTGGGGCAGTCGGTGCTCTAGGTGGTGTCCATCGCCTTCTTGCGATCACCGGTCTTGGCAATCTTCGCCATGGGTTTGTTCCTCTTTTGGTCGGCGCCTGCCTTGCGCCCTGAGATGTGATTCGCGGGTGGCCCGGCAGACCGGCGAAAGCACGGTCCGCGGCGGATTTCAGCCCTGCAGGGAGACTGCAGGCCCTATCGCGCAACCTGACTAGTTTACATGAGGCACTGTCCTGCCGGACGGGCCCGCTACGCGCGGGGCGGGCGTTCCACGCCTTTTTCCTGGCTTCGCCTTGGGCCTCCCGATGGTCAGCGGGAGGATTCGTTTGATTACGACTCTTGCTTTCTATTGCTGCGACGTTGCTGCCAGCTCGAAGCTCTTCTTTGCGGTTTGGTCGTCTGTTGGCGGTGCGGATGCAGGCGCAGTTGCCGGTACAGTGGGCCGTGGCAGCGCGCCATCCTTCGTGGGCTTTTCGCCTGGCAGGTGCAGCGAGGGCGCCTTGAGCGGGGTCGCCTCTGGATCTTCTGCCGTCGGCTTTGCGTCGCCCAGGTCGATTTCGTGGGTCAGTGCGGGGTCGCGGTAGCTGGCCATTTCGTCGTGGTCGTGAATCTCTATGGGCTTGCCCAGCGCTGCAATCTTCATCAGGATGACGCGGTCACCGCGGAAGCGCACAAAGCGGATGGTTTGCGGTGTGTGGCCGTAGATCCATTCCTCAAACACCTCGCCGGAGCTGTCCTCAGCTACGCGTTCGCGCAGCTTACTCTCCGGCTGGCCCAGCGCGGCCAGTACCATGCGGCGGTTCATGCCCACTAAAATTTCGTGCTCGTTCACGGCCTTGCGGATGGGCTCTGGCAGCGTGTCGGCAAAGGCCTGCTCTGCGTTCTTCAGGCCAAAGTCCAGCAGAGGCTCCAGCAGCGCCTTCACCTCAGCTGCTGACACGCGCGGTGTGAGGTCCTCAAACAGCAGCGTGATGCGCGTGCCGGTGGCCATCTCACCTTCGATGCCGTCGCCGGCCAGAACTGCCCCGTTGACCTGGATGTGGCGCAGCCAGCGGTGTGGCGGGTAAGGGCCGCCGTTGATGTCGATGTCGATGCGGTCGACCATCACCTTGATGTCCGTTATCATGACGCGATCGCCCGCTGCGACGCTTTGGCCGTGCTTGTACTCGCGCTGCTTCAGCGTCTCGCTGTCGACGGTCAGACGTCCGTTGGCGTGCAGGACGAGTCCGGGCGCTCCCAGCGGCAGCGCGCGATGCGCGAATCCCTGCTCCATGAGCAGATTGCGGATGAGATCGCGACGGCCGGAGATGTCCATTGGCTCGTCGGTCAGCTCTACGCGTGTGGGTTTGAAGCCCAGCAGCGGATCGCCGATGGCCGTGTTCGCACCAACCACGAAGACGTCGCGTGTCTGCTGCGGTCCTGCTGGTTTTGTACTCTTAGCCGGATTTTGAGAGGACCGTTGATCAGGAATGATTTTGGCCGGGTCATCAGCGATGACCTGAGCCGGAACAAGGACAGGCACAGCTATCCCCAAAGCGACCACAAAGGACGCTGCGTGCAACCAGCCGGAGATTCGGGCGTTGCGCATGGGTGGGGACCTGTCCGTTGCAGGCAATGTAGACCCGACCGGGCCACGAATGCAAGCGCCGTGACAAGGTATTTACCAGCGGACGAACAATCCATGCTCGCACCCATGTCTCAAAATGGAGACATGGGGCACCCGGCTCGGACCGGAGATTACAGCATGGGGTCTGGTGGTGAGGGAGCTTCTTCTTTCAGAGACGGCGCAGGAGTTGTTGGCAGGCCGCCGATCTGGACCAGCGGCGCTACTGCGGCGAACTTTGCCTCTTCCTTGACGTGCTCCGCAGGCGGAGCAACAACCACGGCGTGGGCAGCACCCTCAATGGGCTTGTAGGTGTAATGCCATGCGTAGTCGCGTGTGACGCGGAAGAGCACGATGATTGCGCCGATGAGCACGAGCATTGCAGCCAGTGATGCCTCCGGCCCGAAGGGACCGCCGGTCAGCCACGCAGGCCCCCCGCTATCGCTCTGCACAATGCCGTAGCCCGGTGGCTCATAGGGCGAGTTCGCTCCAAACAGCAGCTGAAGTCCTACCGTCCAGCCAATTTGCAGGCCCAGTGGCAGCCATATTGCGCGTGTCCGCAGATAGGCCGCGCAGAACAACCCCGCCGCAAGCGCAACAAATAACAGGCTGCTTCCCTCGCCCGCCTGCCCTGCCAGTGCCATGCAGCAGCAGACGAAAATCACGGCGACCGTAGCCCAAGTTGGGCCGACTGATGCCACCAGCATCCGCATGGGAAGGCCTGCCAGCACCAGCTGAACTACAGCCGCAAACGCAGCCAGCATCGCCGCACTCAACAGCATCCGTGTGAGCGCTGTGGCGTCCCAGCTGAAGGTGAGGCTCAGGTTGCCGGTGAGCATGGCGGGCAGCACCAGCGCAATTGCAATGCCCCAGCCCACTGCTGCGCCAACGCCAAACTCCGTTGCAATTCCCGGCCGCAGCACAAGGCCAACACTGCTAAGCGGCCGCATGTCCGGTTGCGAGCGGCCCATGAAGTAAAAGCCTGTGAACAGCAGCAGCGCAGCCCCGGCCAGCCGGGCAAAGTCCTGCCACAGCGCCGGCACCAGTCCGGACATCTCGCGTCCTGCGCCCAGTGCAAGCACAAGCCATGCGCAGCTGAGCAGAAACAGTGCTGCGGGCCGGGTTGTTTTACCGGATGAGGAGGTCATTCGCGGTCTCCCGCGCGGTTAGGCATTGGTGTAGAACTGCGCAATGTTGCGGAACTTGTTGTAGCGGTTTTCCAGCAGGGTATCAACAGACTGCTGCTTCAGCTGGCCGTAATGCAGCTCCAGGCAGCCACGCACCAGCGCCAGCGCTGCATCCGGATCGGCACCGGCACCGCCCGCAGGCTCTGCAATCACGTCATCCACGCAGCCCATGTTCAGAACGTCCGGAGAGGTGTAGCGCAGTGCCTCCGCGGCCTGCTGCCGTTTGCTGGCGTCCTTCCACATGATGGACGCGCAACCCTCCGGCGAGATGACGGAGTAGATAGCGTTCTCCATCATCAGAACGCGGTCAGCGACAGCGAGAGCCAACGCACCGCCCGATCCGCCCTCGCCCGTGATGGTGGTGATGGTGGGCACGCGCAGCTTCGACATCTCAAACAGGTTGCGTGCAATGGCTTCGCCCTGCCCGCGTTCCTCCGCACCAAGGCCGGGGTAGGCACCTGCGAGGTCGAGGAAGCTGAATACGGGGCGGCCGAATTTTTCGGCAATCTTCATGGCGCGCAGCGCCTTGCGGTAGCCCTCAGGCTCCGGCGAACCAAAGCGGAACTGCATCCGCTCCTTGGTGGTGCGGCCCTTGCGATTGCAGATGACCAGCACCTCGTCCGCACCAAAGCGGGCCATGCCGGCATACATCGCCTCATCGTTGCCAAAGCTACGGTCGCCGTGAATCTCACTGTGATCGGTGAAGAGCGCGTCAATGAAATTCATGGGGTGAAGGCGCTGCGGATCACGCGCAACCTCTGTCTTTCGCCACGCCTCGGGGATGGGCGCGGCTACGGGCTTTGCTTCTGTCTCTGCCATGCGAACCTTTGTTGATTATACGTTCCACGCCTTCGATTGCGTTCGCGGCCTCTAGACGTTTTCGTGTCTTCTAGATGTTCCCCGCTCCGCGCGCTCCATCCACTGAGATGCTGTTTGCTTCCACCAGCCACAGCATGGCAAAGAAGACGAAGCTGTAGATGAGCTGCGTGCTTGCGCCCGCCCAGTTCTGCGTGGAAACAGTGCCGAAGGTGAGCGCGATCATAAACAGCGCGCCTGCCACCAGCGCCAGCCGCGTGAGGAAACCGGCGATCAGCAGAAGGCCCAGTGTGAGTTCAATAAACGGCGTGGCGTAGAGAAAGGCCAGTGTGAGCGCGTGCGGCAGCGGACCCTTGTCCATGCCCTGCACGGCTCCGTTGGCGAAGGCGCCCACGCCGGAGAGGATGCGGAAGAAGCCGTGACCGAAGATATTCAGACCCAGCGCCACGCGCATGAGCGCATATGCAACTGCCTTGTTGTCGCTAAGCATAAAGTTCTCAATTCTGTAGATAGAGTGAGTATTCTATTGCCAAAGGAGTGAACAAATGGCGAATGAAGAAAAGCCTGTGTCTAACCGGATTGGAGCGAAAGATAGCTGGAGCACCGTCCCTGAGTTGAGGAAACTCAGTACCTCATCAATAAAAGCCCAACTGAATGCCAAGACCGTTTCTTCAAAGAACATCAGTAGTAACGCACAAAAAACGAACGTTACGGATTCCAAGAAGGGATGACGTTTTCGGATAAAATCGCGGCCATTTCGCTTATCGTTGCTGCTGCTTCGCTTGTAGTTTCAGTCACCGCAGCGGGGATATCTTGGTACGCAATTATCCGATCAAACAAAACTACATCGGCAGCTATTTTGGTTACGCTGCAGGAATCATTCAGGCAAGCATGGGAGCGGTTCTTTGCAGATGACTCAGCCCGCTCTCAGCAAACCTGCGTCAGCGATATGCTCAACCTCTTCGAAACGGCTTGCGCGCTTTATTTTGAGAAATCTCTGACCGGCAAATCGAGATATCTCATGCACGAATATATGAAGAGTCTCCTTAAAGAATTTGCGGATCACTCGATTGTGGATGCCGAGATTGTGACGCTACTTCAAGACAAGTCTACATACGCGCATGTCAAACGCTTCATCAATGATAAAGCGGCCACAGTCAGCGTTGTTGTGCCGCCGAAGTGGTACCAGACACAAGGCTAGTTCTAGTTAATGACTTTGACTTCGTCGGCGCCTAAAAACCTTCTACTTGGTCGATAAAGAGCCGGTCTGCGCACACGTTGAAACCATGCGGCTCCAGTACAGCGCAAAACTAGCCGGGTTCTTCTGAGTCAAGCAGCATTTTCCTGGCGCGGCCTGCTGCGTGAAGTTAGCAAGTCATCAATTAGCTGCGTCGTGCCGGGATTGGCGGCTTACGGCGTGGTTGTAGGCGGTTCGCAGGGCTGTGCGGGTGTGGTTGGCGGTCGCTATAGGGCCGTCTAACAAGGTGTCCGGCGCGTGTTGAATGGCCGCGACGGCAGGAGATGCTTATGTTCCCCCGGAAGAGTGTTGCTGGTTTTGCTTTGCTTGCTTCCCTTGCCTGCGTTTCGTTGCAGGCGCAAACGGTGCGCACGGATTATGACCGGAAGGCCGATTTTGCTCACTATCACACATTCACGATCTACAAGATCCAGGCTTCGGATGGCATTTACGAGAAGCGGCTGCATGACGACATTGAAGAAGCGATGATGCAGCGCGGGTACACAGAGGTTCCGCAGAACGCTGACCTGGCGATTATGGCCCAGGGTGGTGTGCAGGCGCAGACGCAGATTACATCGTTCTACGGCGGCCTTGGGCCCGGCTGGGGATGGGGATGGCGCGGTGGATGGGGATATGGTGGTGGTCCCGGCTATGCGTCGGTGCAGAACATTCCGGTGGGCACAATGATTGTGGATGTGTTTGATAACCGGACGCACCAGCTGGTGTTTCGTGGCATGGCTGCGAGCGAGCTTTCGAAGAACTCCGATAAGAACGTGGTAAAGACCCAGAAGGGTGTGGAGAAGATTGTGGCGAAGCTGCCCAAGGGGCTGAAGTAGGGCCTTCAGCTGTGCGATTGCGGCAATGCTTTTGCAAGAATGCTGCGGCTGAAAACGGTCGAACGTAACTGCGCTATCAAACGCGTTGGGATTCTTCGCTTTGCTCAGAATGACGATCAGCTGCAGAATGACGGCTTAGTTGATGACCTTGACTCCGCCCGCTCCTACCAGGCCTTCCACTTGGTCGATGAAGAGGCGGTCTGCGCAGACGTTGAAGCCCTGCGGCTCCAGCACTGCGCAGAACTCGCCGGGTTCTTCAAGGTCAAGCAGAAGCTTGCCGGGGCCGGGCTTCTCCACGAAGATGGCGAGCAGTTTCTCCAGCAGCGCAGCATCCGGATTGTGCAGCGGCACCTTGATGCGCAGCGCCTCCGGCAGCTTGATCTTCACGTCTTCAAGCGCGACGATGCTGGTTACGGAGAGCTTGGGCGCGGAGTCTTCTTCTCCACGCAGCGAACCGCGGACGAGCACTGGAACGTCGATCTTCAGGGCTTCCTGCAGCTTCTCGTAGTCCTTGGGGAAGGCGATGAGGTCGATCTTGCCTATGGTGTCTTCGAGGATCGCGGAGGCGTACATCTCGCCGCTGCGCTTGCTCTTCGCGACCTTCAGGGCTGAGATCACACCGGCAATTTGAATTTCGTTCTGCGGTTCTCGCTGGCCACGCTGAAAGACGACTGGTTCGGGCTTCATCTCGCACGCGGTCGCGGTGTCCAGCACGTTCTTGATGTTGCGCAGCTTCTCGCGGTACTTGTCCATGGGATGACCGCTGACGAAGAAGCCGAGTACTTCCTTCTCGTTCTGCAGACGTGTGTGTTCATCCCAGTCCGGAGCCTGCGGTAGCTCGTCCACAGGTGCTGCTGCGCCACCCACTGGGCCCGCATCGAACAAGCCGAACAAGCCGCTCTGACCGGTCTCTGCATCCTTCTGCGATTTCTGCGCACGCTCCATCGCGGTATCGACTGCGGCGAAGACACGCGCGCGTGGGCCAAAGCTGTCCATCGCTCCGGCCTTGATGAGCGACTCAAAGACGCGCTTGTTCAGCAGACGCAGTTCAATGGATTCGCAGAAGTCCCATAGCGAGGCGAAGCCGGACTTCCCTTCGTCCAGCAGCTTGCGGCGCGATGAGGTGATGGTCTCAATCGCGTTGCCGCCAACGTTCTTGATGGCCGTAAGACCAAAGCGGATGCCGTTGCCGCTGGGCGTGAAGTTTGCGTCAGAGATCTGCACGTCTGGCGGCAGCACGGTGATGCCCATCTCGCGGCACTCGCCAATGTACTTCACGACGTTTTCCGGCTTGGAGGTTTCGCTTGTCAGCAGAGCGGCCATGAACTCCACCGGATAGTGCGTCTTCAACCACGCCGTGTGATATGCCAGCAACGCATAGGCCGACGAGTGCGACTTGTTGAAACCGTAGCCTGCAAATTGCAGGATGAGATCAAACAGCGCGCCAGCCTTGTCCTTGGGGTGGTTGCGTTCCGCAGCCCCCTTCATGAACAGTTCGCGCTGAACTTCCATAGCGGCAGCGTCTTTCTTACCCATTGCACGACGCAAAAGATCTGCGCCACCCAGCGAGTAGCCCGCGATGACCGACGAAATCTGCATGACCTGTTCCTGGTAGACGATGACGCCCAGCGTCTCCTTCAGGAGGCCTTCCAGTTCAGGGAACATGTACTCAACGGCGCGACGACCCCACTTGCGTTCGATGAAGTCATCAATCATGCCGCCCTGGATTGGGCCGGGGCGGTAGAGCGCGTTGAGCGCAGTAAGGTCTTCGACCGTGGTGGGCTTGTAGCGGCGAAGCACGTCGCGCATGCCGCCCGATTCAAACTGGAAGACACCGGACGTGAGCGCGCGATGGAAGACCTTCTCGTACGTCACCTGGTCATCCAGATCGATGGTTGACATGTCGATGGTGATGCCCTGGTGATGCTTGATGAGCTTGAGGCAGTCATCAATGACGGTCAGCGTCGTCAGCCCAAGGAAGTCCATCTTGAGCAGGCCCATCTTTTCAATGGCCTTCATGTCGTACGCGGTGACAAGATCGTCCGTCTTGGTGAGCGTGACGGGGACAAGCTCCGTAAGCGGCTGCGGAGAGATCACAACGCCTGCAGCGTGTACGCCCGCGCCACGCACAAGACCCTCAAGCCGCAACGCGGTATCAATGACTTCACGAATCTGCGGATTGCTCTCGTACGCCTGCGCCAGCGGCGGCGAATCCTTTAGCGCCTGCTCAATGGTGATGCCGATGGTTGCCGGAATCATCTTGGCGATGCGGTCTACTTCGCCATACGGAATTTCAAGCGCGCGTCCGACGTCCTTAATGGCAGCCTTCGCGGCCATGGTGTTGAAGGTGATAATCTGCGCGACCTGGTCCACACCATACTTGCGCTTGACGTACTCGATGACCTCGCCGCGGCGGTTCATGCAGAAGTCGATATCGATATCGGGCATGCTCACGCGCTCAGGGTTCAGGAAGCGTTCAAAGAGCAGCTCGTTCTGCAGCGGATCGACGTCCGTAATCTCCATCACGTACGCGACCAGCGATCCCGCAGCCGATCCACGGCCCGGACCAACCGGTATGTCATGCTCCTTGGCGTACTTGATGAAGTCCCACACGATCATGAAGTAGCCCGGGAACTTCATGCTCTTGATGCAGTCGAGTTCCCTTTGCAGGCGTGCTTCATAGTCGGCGATCTCATAACGCAGAAGGCCGCGACTACGCAGGTGCGCCACCGCAGTATCCAGCCGCTTGCGCAGACCCTGCCGGCACACTTCTTCGAAGTAGGCATCCAGCGACATGCCGTCTGGCACCGGGAACGCCGGGAATGGGTCCTTTACCTTTTGCAGCTTGCCGTTGCAACGCTCCACAAACTGCATGGTGCGCGTGCAGACTTCCTCGTGCCCGGCGAAGGTGCGGTGCATCTCTTCCGCGCTCTTGATGTAGAACTCGTTCGTATCGAACTTGAAGCGGTTCGGATCGTTCATCGATCCGGCAGTCTGCACGCACAGCAGAATTTCATGTGCGCGGCTGTCGTCGCTGCTTACGTAATGCGAATCGTTCGTCGCAATGAGGGGGATGTTCAGGTCCTTCTCAAGCTTGAAGAGCTGATCGCACACGCCCTTGTCCGGCTCCAGGCCGTGATCCTGAATCTCAAGGAAGAAGTTGCCCTTGCCGAACATGTCCTGGAACATGCCGGCGGTGCGCTTGGCGTCTTCGTACTTGTCCTTCATCAGGTGCTTGTTCACTTCACCGGCAAGGCAGCCGCTAAAGGCGATGAGGCCCTCTGTGTGCTTCGACAGAAATTCTTTGCTGACGCGCGGCTTGCGGTAGAAGCCATGCACCGCAGCTTCGCTCGTAAGGCGGACGAGGTTGCGATAGCCCTCATCGGTTTCAGCAAGCACCAGGAAGTGGTCGTAGCCGCCGCTCATCTCGCGGTGGTCCGCAGTCTGCGACAGGTACAGCTCGCAGCCGATGATGGGCTTGATGCCCTTCTTCTGCATGGCATCTGCAAAGTGGACTGCGCCGAAGATGTTGCCGTGGTCGGTCATGGCCGCGGCGGTCTGGCCCATCTTGCTGAGGTGCGCGGCCAGCTTGTCCACGTCACAGGCGCCGTCCAGCAGGCTGTAGTCGGTATGCAGATGCAGGTGGGTAAAGTCGGCGGCCATACTTCGATTCTAGGTCGTTCGCAGTGTGGTAACGAAGGCATGCACGGTAGGAAAAGACGGGACGCAATTCTTCATCTTCCCCTCGCATGGACCAAGCCATCTATTGAAAATTCAATGATTTATCACTTTACAGGCTGTCGTAGAGGTGTTGACGTTGAGTCCAAGGGAGAAACATCCATGCGTTTCGCTTCCGCAGTTATTGCCTCTGCCCTGCTGCTGGTCACTCTCTCCGCCGTTGCGCAGGACCGCAAGATGCCCGCCTGCGATGGCGTCCTCAACGTCGTCCGTTCGTCGGAGATTAAGCCCGGCAAGCTGGATGTGTTTCTGAAGGCCGTTGCCGACCAGCGTGCCTGGTACAAGAACGTTGGCTCGAAGGATGAGATTCGCTTGCTCCGCGTTATTGACGTGAAGACCGGCGAGTATTCGGCCACGGAAGCGATGACTGCTCACACGCAGACCTCGGCCGCGCCGCCCAAGCAGGACGAGGGCTTTGCAGCGTTTGTGAAGGAATTCGGCGAGAGCTCGACCATTACCAAGCAGTGGTTCACCTGCGAAACGAAGTAGGCGGCTTCACGCATGAATGCCGGGGCTGGTGAGAAGCTTCGCCAGCCCTTGCAGGAACTGATCCGGCTGCGGCAGCAGGCTGATCACCAGCCAGCCGCGTTGTGGAAAGCCATAGAAGCTGCCCGGGTGCACGGCCAGTGCGTGGTCGCGGAGCAGATGGATGGCAAGTTCGCTGTCGTCTTCAATGGCGGGCACGCGTAGAACGACGGACCATCCTGCATCTACGCGTAAACGGCTTACCGAGGTGTTTACAATCGCGTCATCCAGCGCCTGCAGGTTTGTGCGCACACGTGCGTGAATCTGCTGCTGAATCGTGTTCCGGTGCTGCAGCCATGTTGGCAGTGCAAGTTGTGGCGGCGTGCCCACAGAGAGAAAGGTGTCCGCGATGACTTCAAGGCGCGAGAGCGCGTCGGCTACTTCATCCTGCGGTCCGCACACCGCCATCCACGCCAGCTTCATCTGCGGCAGTGCGACCAGCTTGCTGAGGCCATCCAGCACAAACGTGAGCACCGGCGGCTGTGACGAAGCAAAGCTGCCGGGCGACGCACCCTCGACTGCGTAGCTCAGAAACACCTCGTCCACAATCAGCGGCAGGCCGTGCCTCTGCGCCACGTCAAACAACGCGGTGCTATCTGCAGGGCTGCAAAAGCTGCCGGTTGGGTTGTTGGGATGAACGGCAATGATGGCGCGGGTCTGCGGCGTGGCCGCCGCCGCCGGTGCCGGCCCACGCGCCTCTCCGGCGATGACCATGACCTGGGCCGCATCGGCGAGCGAGATGCTGCGATCGAGCAGGCCACGGGCCAGGCTCTGCAACTGCCCCGCTACCACGAGA
>JAMFTB010000019.1 GCA_026225595.1 Terriglobus sp.
GGCCGGAACCAACCGCGTACGGGTTCAGCGTGTTCGACTGCGTCGTCAGCTGGCCGTTGGTGTTGATGGTGTAGGCCGCAATGCTGCTCTTGGCGGTGGTGGTTGAGGTGTTGTTCTGGTTCAGGACGTACAGCGTCTTGTTGGCGGAATCGGTCATGGTCCACACCGGAGTAACGCCTGCCACAAAGTTCGTGACCTGGCCGCCGGTAACCGGCTGCAACACACCGGTGGTGCTGACGGTGTACTGCAGAATGCGGTTGTTGGTGGCGTCTGTCAGGTAGTAGTACGTTCCGCCGCTGGTAATGGAGCTGATGCTGACCGGCTGCGATGCGTCAATCACCTGGGTGGAGTTGGCGCTGACGGTCAGCTGACCGGCCGTGCCCAGACCCAGCGAGGTGACGGTCTGGTCGCCGTTGACGACCAGGATGCCGGATGCGGTGTACTTGATGCGATTCGGGTTCGGTCCCACCGGGGTATAGGTCAGGTAGGTACCGTTCACCTTAATGCTCTGGTTCTGCACCAGGGTCAGGCGACCGGTGTTCGTATCAACCGCGAACACGGTAATCGATCCGCAGGGAGCCGGAGCAATGTACGGCAGGTTCGTCGCAGAGGTGCAGTTGGGCGCAACGCCGTTGGTGCGCGCCGGCGAAACACTATCCAGCACGTAAATGAACGCGCCTGCAGCATCCATGTCCATCCATTGCGGCGTGCCGCCCTGGGTGGCAAATGCCTGCTGGAAGGTGAGAACACCGTCGCCGCCCACGCTGAACTGGGCCACGGAATTGACGGCGTCGTTCTGATTCAGCACGTAGACGTAACGCCCACCGGGTTTCACCACGGCCATTGCCGGGTTGTTGCCGCCGGAGGTAAATGGCGAATGCACCATCTCCGTCAGATTGCCGGAATAATCATCAATCTTGTATCCCGTGATTGAATTGCCAGCGCCGTTTGCCGTCGCTTTGGCTTCCATCACCCACAGGTAGCCCACGGTATAGCTACCGCACGAGCTCAATCCAAGGGCCGAGGCCGATACCGCACAGGCCAGAACCAACCGGCCGTTTCCACTCAACTTCATGTGTTTCCTTCGATCCCAATTCGGCCGCAGCGTATCTTTCGCCGCTCAGATTCCACGCCAGTTCCAGGGAAGTGAAATGCTCCTAAGATTGTAAGCGCCGGGGCGAGTTTCCGCTACCCGCCGCACCCGAATACAGCCGATGTCTGCTGTGGTATAGACCCGGCGTCTGCCGTAATGTTGTTTGCTCGCAGGGTGTTTGCAGGTAGACGAAGCTCATCGCAAAAAGCGAGCGAAGCAACCGAAAGCTGTCCTGCCGGACGGGCACGACACGCGCGGGGCGCTCACTACTCGGCTTCGCCGTGGGCCTCCCGAGGTCGGTAACAAATTTCATCCCGACAATCGGGAGGGCTAAGCGAAGCAGTAAAAGGGCGTGTGAACGCCCTACCAGACGCGGCAGGCGTTAACCGGAGCCATGGGCTGACCCTGCTTGCAGGCAAAGGCCTTGGCGAAGGTAGCGGAGTTCTGCACGGCACCATTGGTGCGCCACTGTCCGCTGGAGTGCGGATCTGTCTTGGCACGCATCCGCGATGTCTCTTCGCGGGTGTTTTCGCACCACACCTGCGCAAAGCCCAGGAAGTAGCGCTGGTCCGGGGTGTAGCCGTCAATAGGCTTTTGGGCATCCGGACCCAGCCTGTCCAGTTCCTTGTGCAGCGCCAGGTTGCTGATCTGCAGGCCGCCGTTGTCTGCGGTGTTTTCGCCCAGCGTCAGCTTGCCGTTCAGCTTGGTGCCCGGCACAACTTCAAAGTTGCCGTACTCGTTCACCTCGCAGGCTGTGCGCTTGTCGAACGCGGCCTTGTCGGCCGGTGTCCACCACATGCGCACGTTGCCCTTCTCGTCGTACTGGCTGCCCTGATCGTCAAAGCCGTGCGTCATCTCGTGACCAATCACCACGCCAATGGCGCCAAAGTTCACAGCCGGGTCAATCTTGAAGTCGTAGAAGGGCGGCTGCAGAATGCCCGCGGGGAAGTTGATGTCGTTGTTTGAGGGATCGTAGTAGGCGTTGACGGTGGGCGGCGTCATGCCCCACTCCTTCTCGTCCACGGGCTTGCCAATCTTCGCCAGGTCGCGGCGATCGTCAAAGATAGCCACGCGCTGCGAGTTGCCCACGCGATCATCTGCCTTCACTGTCAGCGTGGAGTAGTCGCGCCACTTCTCCGGGTAGCCCACCTTCTGACGGAAGGCCTTCAGCTTCTTCAATGCTTCCACCTTGGTGGCGGGGCTCATCCAGTCCAGGCTCTGAATATCCTGGCCCAGCGCGGACTCCAGCTGGCGGATCAGCTCATCCATGTTGGCCTTGGCCTCAGGCGTGAAGTACTTCGCCACCCAGTCCTGGCCAACGGCCTCGCCCAGTGCGGCGTCTGTAGCCTGCGTGCAGCGCTTCCAGCGGGGCGACTGCTCCTTCTGCCCGGCCAGCGTCGCCTGGAAGAAGGAGAAGTTCTCTTCATCAAACGGCTTGGAGAGGCTGCCGGCAAAGCGGTGCACCACGTGCCAGCGCAGGTAGCTCTTCAGGTCCGGCACAGACGCGCTCTGAATCTCTGCGCTCATGGCCTTGAAGAACTCCGGCGTGCCCACGTTCAGCGACTTCACCGGCTGATGGATGCCGCTGAAGTAATCCGACCACTTGTAGTTTGGCGACAGCGACTGCAGCTGTGCCAGTGTCTGCACGTGGTAGATATTGGCCGGGTCGCGCATGTCCACGCGCGGCATGGAAGCCTTGGCCAGCGCGGTCTCCAGTCGCATTACCGATGCTGCCTCGGTTGCGGCCTGCTCCGGCGTATCGCCCATCAGCGTAAACATCTTCACCATGTGTTCCACATACTTGGCGCGGATGCCCTTCATGCGGTCGTCATCCTGCAGGTAGTAGTCGCGGTCCGGCAGCGAGAGGCCGCCCTGGTACAGGCCGGGAATCTGCAGCGAGCTGTCCTTTTGGTCCTGCTCTGAGCCGAAGTTGTAAAAGACGCCCAGGCCATGCTGGTCTTCCAGCGATCCGGCCAGCTTGGCCAGCGCGGCCTTGTCCTTCCACGCGGCAATCTTGTCCAGGATGGGCTGAATCGGCTTGGCGCCAAGCTGGTTGGCCAGCGTGTCATTCATGCACGCGGCAAAGTAGCTGCCGTACTTGGTCTGCAGCGGCGATGCGGGCGTGGCCGCAGCCTGCTGCATCAGTGCGTAGAGGGTGTACAGGTTGTGCTCGCCCAGCTCGTCAAAGCGGCCCCAGCGCGTCTTGTCCGCGGGGATGGGGTTGTTCTTGCGCCAGTTGCCGCACGCGTAGGCGTAAAAATCCGTGCAGGGATCGGCCGTCTTATCGATGGCGTTCAGGTCCATGGAGACGCCGCCTCTGGGCACAACAATGGATGGATCCTGACCGTCGATGCCGGCAAGCGAGATCATGCCCTGCGCGTGGGCGGAGATAGATCCAACGGCAAAAACAGCGCCGGCGGCAAGTGCTGCGCGAAGAAACGCCGGACGAAAGAAATTGGTCATCGTGATTGGCCTCTTTGAAAACGAAAGTCAGGAAAACGAAACGTCAAAAGCTGAGAGAGCAATAAAGTCAAAATCATCCGCTGTGCGGACGAGAGGAATGCGTACAGAAATACTGTAGAAGATTCACCGCCTGTTGACGTGCATCAGGGCAATGGCGAAATCTCGCTAGTAAGAGAGGGTACGCACGCTTTCGCCACCCGGAATGCAAAGATTTCCGCTTTTTTTGAGACAGGCCATGGCAATAACAACCTTGTCCTGCCGGACGGGCCCGCTCCGCGCGGCGCGGGTGCTCACGCACCTTTTTACTGGCTTCGCCTCGCCCCTCCCGATGGTCGGACTCAAAATCCTCATCCTGACCATCGGGAAGGCCACTTAAAAGACGCGGCTTTAGCCGCTGAGATAGAAAGTCGAGCAGATTGTATTGCGGCTTTAGCCACCGAGATGCGCATCTCGGTGGCTAAAGCCACGTTCTCAAGCAAATCCCTTCTTCTATCTCGGCGGCTAAAGCCGCGCCCGCCGACCAACGGGAAGGCCACGCGAAGCAGTAAAAAGGCGTGCAAACGCCCGCACCGCGCGCAGCGGGCCCGTCCGGCAGGACAGCGGTCTTACGACAAGACTTGCAGTGAGTCGGTCATCCCCATAGCATGGGCCTTGCTTTTGCTGTAGAGGATTGCCCGCTTCGCTGGAGAGATTGCCGATGCCGCTGAACCGCCCTGATTTTCTGCCGACCGCGCTTGACCGCCGCTCCTTTCTGAAGTCCGCCTCCATGGCCGCCGCTGCCACGCAGATTCCTCTGCACTCGCTGGCGCAGGTAGCCGCCGCGCAGTCGCCGCGCACCATTGGTCCCAACGACCAGATAAACATTGCACTGATTGGCGCGGGTGGTCGCGGCCAGTTTGATACGCGCACCGCACTGCAGGTGCCCGGCGTAAAGCTGGTTGCGGTGGCCGATTGTTACGACGGCCGCCTCGCGCGCTCAAAGGAAGTGTGGGGCAACGACATCTTCACCACGCGCGACTACAACGAAATCCTCGCGCGCAAGGACGTGGATGCCGTCATCATCGGCACGCCCGACCACTGGCACCGCCGCGCTGCGATTGACGCCATGGCTGCAGGTAAGGACGTCTACTGCGAAAAGCCCATGATTCACGAGTACGCCGACGGCCCGCTGATGATTGATGCCGCGCGCAAGCACAACCGCATTCTGCAGGTGGGTTCGCAGCGCGTGAGCAACGTGCTCTACACCAAGGCAAAAGAGGTGTTGGCCGCCGGCACCATTGGCAAGCTGAACATGGTGCAGGCCCACTGGGATCGCAACAGCTCCACCGGCGCATGGAACTACACGGTGCCGCTGGATGCCAGCCCGCAGACCTGCGACTGGCCTCGCTTCCTCGGCTCTGCGCCCAAGATTCCGTTTAACGGCGAACGCTTCTTCCAGTGGCGCAAGTGGAAGGACTACGGCACAGGCGTTGCGGGCGATCTGTTTGTTCACCTGTTTAGCGGCACGCACTTCATTACCGGCTCGCACGGGCCGACGAAGGCGTATGCGACCGGCGGCATCCGCTACTGGAACGACGGTCGCGACGTGCCTGATGTGCTGATGGGCCTGTTCGATTACGGCGACTGGAACCTGGAACTGCGCGTGAACTTTGTGGATGGCGGCGAGGAGACGGAGGGCTTCACCTTCACCGGCAGCGAAGGCACCATGGACATTACGCCGGCGGCAGTGGTGGTGAACCGCGTGCCGCGAGAGAAGGCTCCAGGGCTGTCCATCGACACGTTTACGCTCGAAATGCAGAAGCAGGAGCAGTGGGCGTATCTGCAGAAGTATCCGCAGACCGCGCAGACTGCCCCCACCACGCCCAGCACCAGCGTGGAGCGCTTTGCCGCGCCGCACAACTACAACGACACGCTCGACCACATGACCAACTTCATCAACAGCGTGAAAACACGCCAGCAGCCGGTCGAGGACGCCACGTTTGGCTATCGCGCCGCGGGCGCAGCGCTGCTCAGCATGTTGAGCTACGAGAAGGGCAACGCGGTGCACTGGGATCCGGAAGCGATGAAGGTGACACAAAAGTAGCCGCGCTTTTTTGAACACAGAGTTCGCAAAGTCTTCACGGAGTACACAGAGTTCTTCGTGACCACATCGTTTCGTCGTGACCTGCGTTTCTTGTGACCCCTGTGAGAACTTTGTGAACATTGTGTTCAAGTGCTTTTCGTTCTGTTACTGAGCCAGCAGCGCAACGGACGCGAGCTGCATCCAACCATTTGAGAAAGACCCTTTTAGGAGAACTGCACCATGTCGAAGAATCCCGTTGAAGTTACCCGCGAGCAGCTTATTGACGCGCTGAACGAAGACCTGTCGCGCGAGTATCAGGCGATCATCGCCTACGTGAACTACTCGCAGGTGCTGAAGGGCGCTCAGTACATGAACATTGCCGACGAGCTGGCCGTGCACGCGACGGAAGAGCTGGGCCACGCCATCCAGATTGCCAACCATGTGGACTACCTGGGCGGCATGCCGTCTGCACAGCAGAAGCCGGTGAAGACCAGCGAGAAGAACGAAGAGATGCTGAAGTTTGACCTGGACAACGAGGTCGAGACGATCAAGAACTACCGTCTGCGCATCAAGCAGGCTGATTTCCTGAACGAGTACGCCATCTCCGAGAGCCTCCGCAACATCCTCGTCGAAGAGCAGGACCACCTCATCGCCCTCGCCACCGCACTCGGCATCGACCCGCCCAACCCAGGCATCGCAGACGTGTAAACCATAAGCCAATAAAAACAAAACCCACGTCTCGATTTCGAGACGTGGGTTTTGTTTTGGGTGTCCTGCCGGACGGGCCCGTTACGCGCGGGGCGGGCGTTTGCACGCCTTATTACTGGCTTTGCCTCGCCCCTCCCGATGGTCGGGATCAAATTCCATCCTGACCATCGGGAAGGTCACGCGAAGCAGCCAAAAGGTGCGTGAGCACCCGCTCTCCGCGCAGGAGGCCCGTCCGGCAGGACAGGCGATTTCTAATCACGCCACTTGATGTTGCAGCCGAGGCTTGGAGTTTGGTTGGGCAGGGGTGGCTGGCCTGCCAGCAGGACTTCGATGGCTGCTCTCAGGTCTGCTCCGTGGGCTTCGGCGTGGATGGTTGGGTGGCGTTCCACTCCGGCGTTGGCGTCGGATTGGCGGTAGGGCCGTGTGGCGTCGAACTGGGCGTGGTAGACCAACTCGTACTGCGCGTTGAACAGGTAGAGGTCGGGCGTGCAGGCGGCGTGGAACTCGCGCGCGGTCTCCTGCGAGGGGTCGTGCAGGTAGGGGATGGTGCAGCCTTCGCTGTTTTTATCGAAGGCCTTATCCCAACCTAGTCGGATACCCTGTGCGCGCATGCCTTCGGGGCCGTCTTCAGGGAACTGCTGGGCGTCGTTGGAGCAGATGCAGGCGGTGGCGATGCTGCCTGCGTACTGCTTCGCCAGCGCGGTGAAGGCGTCCTGCATATGGAGCACGAAGGGGCAGTGCGCGGAGACGAAGGCCACCAGCAGGCCCTTGCGGCACAGCTGGTCGTCAACGCCGCCGAAGATGTCGTCGCGGCCCAGCGCCTTGTTGCACAGGACGCATTCCAGTTCAAAGGCGGGGCAGGTGGTGCCCAGCGGCAGGTCGAAGTTTGAGGGTGTGCGTGCCATGCCTTCATGATAGCGAGTCAGCAAGTCAGCTTTGCGCTTCGCGCTCAAGTCAGCGAGTCAGCGGTTGATTTGTTGACGTACAGGAGCCTACTTCACTCCACGAAGGCGGGAAGCGGGAGGATGACTTGGGGATGACAAATGTTTTGGGCGGTGGCAACGTAAAATCAAAAGCATGATTAAGGGTTTGACTGTGGTGAAGCCGGTGGCTTCCGCGGCGGGGTGGGAGCGGCTTTCGTCGCTGTTTGCGGAGCTGGGCTTTGAGCCGGGCAAGGGCTGGGATGATGGCGGCGGCAAGGGCGCGTCGTTTGTTGCGCCGGTGGGCAATGCGGAGTTTGTGACCGGGCGTTTGCCCGCGGTGCCGGAGTTGCTGGTGGAGTGTACCCAGCTAGATATCGTTCATGGCATTGTGAAGCGGTGGTTGAGTGCGGAGGCTCGCACGGAAGAGGTGGATGCGCGGCTTTCGTCTGTGGAGGCGACGCATTGGAAGTCGCGGATGTTCACGGTTGCTTTGAGCGATGGCCTGGTCTTTGGCTTCTGGGAGCGCGAGGATGTTCTTGCCGGTCTGCCGGTTGCTGTTTAGGGCGATCTGTCTGCGGCGGGGATGCGGTTTGGCATTGTGACGGCGCGCTGGAATGCGGTCATTACAGATCGTCTGCTGCAGGGTTCGCTGGATGGCATTGTGCGGTCAGGTGGCAGGCGCGAGGACATTGAGATTGTCCGCGTACCCGGCGCGTGGGAGGTTCCCGCGGCTGCGCGCATGATGGCAGAGCTGAAGGATGGCAGCGGCAAGCGCCGCTTTGACGCCATCATTACGCTGGGCTGTTTGCTGCGTGGTGAGACGGCGCATTACGAGGCCATCTACAACGAGGCTGCGCGGGGCATTGGCCAGAGCCAGCAGGATACGGGTGTGCCGCATGCGTTTGGCGTGCTCACGTGTGAGACGCTGGAGCAGGCGCTGAACCGCGCTGGTGTGAAGGCTGGCAACAAGGGATTTGAGGCGGCGATTGCAGCGATTGAAATGGTAAGTATTGCGCGCAAGCTGGGGTACGTTGCCGCGGGCGAGCATGCGGGCAGCGGCGTGGCTGCTGCGCAGTGGGCTGAGGCCGAGATTGCCAAGGTGACCAAGTGAGCGGCGGGCGGCGCAAGGCGCGCGAGCTGGCAATGCAGATGCTGTATCAAAGCGACCTGGGCAAGCAGACAGCGGTGGAGGTTCGCCGCCTCTTCTGGACCAGCCGCACGGATGATGACGGCGCGCAGACCGTTGACCTGGAGACGCAGAGCTTTGCGGAGGATCTGTTCCGCGTGGCGATGGACCAGTCTGAGGAGATTGACGACCTGATTGAGAAGCACGCGCAGAACTGGCGACTGCACCGCATGGCCGTGGTCGATCGCAATCTGCTGCGCACCGCGGTGGCAGAGATGGTCGGCTTCAAGAACACGCCGCACCCCATCATCATTAACGAGGCGCTGGAGATTGGCCGCAGATACGCCGCCCCGGAGAGCATTACGTTTCTGAATGGCGTGCTCGATGCGGTGTCGCGGGATGTGTTGGCGAAGCGGCTCGCATAGTACTTCGTACTGTTCTCGACAAGCTTTTCGTGGTTGTTCTTCGCAGCGGAAAAACTCTCGGCAGCAGATGGCTTTCGGAAGGGCACAGCTTTAGCTGTGCCACATACGCCGTCAGAACTGGAGGGGCTTTAGCCCCTGAGGTCCGCTTTCGTCACAGGCAGCACACAAGCTGACCTCAGCGGCTAAAGCCGTTTGCTCGAAGAGAAGTTTTCGGCACAGCTGAAGCTGTGCCCTTCCGAAAGCGCTGAGCACTGCAAAGCATCATCGGTGAAGAGCAAGAAGAGAGGCCGCCAGTGATGGCGGCCTCTCTTCTTGCGCGTTGAACGTGGCTTAGTTGTTCGTAACAGTACGGGGGTACTGCACGATCAGGTTGGGCGTTGCGAGGCCGCCTGGGGTGGCGACGCTGGGCAGCTTGGGCGCCAGCTGGCTGGTGTCCGTCAGCGTGGAGCGGGTGATGAGGTGCACCAGGTTATCGCCGGAGGTGCCTACGAAGAAGGTCTTGTTATCCGACGAGAAGACGCCTGCCACCGGAGCGGTTGCTCCCTGGGCCAGCGCAACGGATGTGAATGTGCTGGAGCCTGGTGTGAATGCCGGCAGAACCGTGCCGGTGCCGGTCGCGCTGGCCGTGGGCAGATAGGTGCTGAAGGCGATGGTGGAGTCAGAAGCTGGATAGACGCCGGTCACGCCTGGGGTGGTGACGCCAGTGAGCGAGACCGTGTTGGCCGCGAGGCCGAAGACGGGCGGATTGCCGCTCTCCGGGCAGTCGCCGGTGGGCAGTACGCCGTTAAAGGTGCGGCCATCCGCGGTGCTGGCGGGGAAGGTGATGTCGTTGACGATGGGTGTACCGCCGCTTGCGGGCAGGCGCACATCGAGCAGGTGGCGGCCGTCGTTAGTGGTGGCGGCGCGGTCGCCCACTGCTGCAGCCAGTGTTGTAACCGATGCCTGCGGATAGAACACGGTCGGCGTTACATTGCTGTTGGGGCAGTAAGAGCGAGCGTTGACAGCGGTGTTGCCAGTCACAAACGCGCCCACCGAAGGAACAGCGATTGCAACGTCATTCGCGCCCGTAGCGGAGAGGTCATAGCTCTGCCAGCCGCTGAACGTGGAGTAGACCAGCAGGTGGTTGTCCGTGGTGGTGATGTACGCCGCGCTGCCGTCTGGCGTGAAGGCCGCCCGCGTGCCCACTCCTGCAAAAGAGGAGACCACGGTGGGAGATGACGCAGTGGTGGTGGTGCCTCCGGCCGTGCCCGTGTTGTCAATGTAGATGAGCTTGCGGGTGGGGTCCGTGATCACCACGGTGGCGTTGTCTGGGGAGACGGCCAGAGCCGTGCCCTGCACGGTAAAGTCCGTGGAGGTCAGGCTGTTGCTGGCGGTGGTAAAGGTCATCAGGCCAACGCTGGAGCCCATAAAGATGCTGGTGCCGGCCTGATTGATGATCATGGAGTTGGGCTGATAGGGCAGCTTGGTGGGCGGCGGTACCGTCGTGGTCGTCAGGTCGACGGGCGTGATGTAGAGCGAGTCGGTGCTGCCAATCCAAAGTCGCGTGCTGTTCGATCCAGGTGTGGTCGACACGATGGTATTTGAGATGACGGGTTTGCCATTGCCATTCAAGCCAACGCTGCCGTAGGGCGACGGATTGCAGGTGGGCGGCATGCAAAACGCGTTGATGGCCGCAACACCGGGAAAGATTGGAGTAATGCCAAGGCTGGTGGCGGGTGCAGACTCCGGCGTTGTGGAGGTGTAGGTCAGCGTCAGACCCGTCATGGTTACACCGTTGGTATCGGTAACCACTGCGGTGATGGGCTCCGTGTTGTTCGGGTTGACGGTAACGCTGCCATTGGCCGTGTTGGGCGTGGTGATGGTGATAGTCCTGGGCGGGCACACGCTGATGACGCCGGCGGTCGACGTGGACTGGGCGATGCCTGCAGTGACCACGGTGCTGCCCGGGAGCAGGGCTGTGGCCACGCCGGTGTTGTTGTTAAAGCTGAACAGGCTGGCGGTCTGCGCGGTGTAGGTTGCTTCGCCGGCAATGTTGGTGATGTTGCTTGCGGCAATCGACGGGTCGCCGGCGTAAATGCGTGCCACCAGCTGGGCACTGTTGTTGAACGACAGGCAGCTGTTTGGATCGAGAATTGCCGTACCCGTTGCCGGTGGTGCCGTGGCGGAGTAGCAGTTGGGGGCAGTGAGAACCACGCCGTTGTACGTATTGCCGCAGAAGCAGTTGGTCGCCGGGTCCGCCAGCGTACCGTCGGCGTTTAACTTACAACTCGAAGCGGTACCCAACGCAATGGACGTGATCTGCGGATGCACATAGACCAGCACCTTGTTGCTGTTGGCGCCGCCGCTTGAGGCGGTGAGTTCGCTGATGCCGGACTGGCCGGTGGAAGTGCAGAAGGTGAAGTTGGGCACGCCGCCCGGGCTGTTGCGGTTCCACGCGCCGGCGCACAGGGCGCCCGTGGTCGGGTTGATATCTGCAACGTTGCCGTTGGAGGACGCGTAGGTAATGCTCTTCAGCGATACCGTGTTGGCCTTGCAATCCGTACCAGTAGGCGCTGCGACATTGAAGGTCTGCGCAAAGCCCATGCTGATGCCGCCAATCTGCGGCTGCAGCACGATGTTCTGAACGTCGCCCGTGCGTGGCCCGATGGAGCCGCTGCAATAGGCTGCGGAAGACTTCGCACAGCCGGAGAGGGAGACCCCAACGGGCAGAGCAAACAGGAAGAACAAAAACACGGAGAGGATACGACGCAAAAGAAAAACCTCCCCGCAGCACGGCAAACGCGGCGCTGCGGTCTCTACATGGGACGGGAAGTGCCCGGAAATGTCTTGCTACTCAGTGTAAATCAGTCTGGCGGGTGCCGTGGCGGGCAGGCAGGGATGTTCGCCGGGGCAATTCTTCCGGTCCAAATGCCTGCCGGGCTGCCAGATGGTCGCCAAACCGGCGGGAGGCGTATATCCTTCCGCCACAAGCCATGCGTACCCAACTTTCGTCGCTCGTTGCCCTTTTCGTCCTCGCCGCCCCCATTGTTGCCCAGCAGGCCACGCCCGCAGCTGCGGCCGCCGCCAAGCCAAAGCATGAAGACACGGAGTTTTACCAGCCGGTACCGCCCGTTGTGACGCCCGCCGCCACCGTTGGCCAGGCGCCGTCAGACGCGGTGGTGCTGTTTGACGGCAAGGACGTCTCGCAGTGGGTGGCGGCCAAGGACGGCTCGCCCGCCGACTGGGACGTGCATGACGGCGTAATGACCGTGAAGAAGGGCGGTCTGGGCAACATCCAGACCAAGCAGAGCTTTAAGGATTACCAGCTGCACGTGGAGTGGAAGATTCCTGCCAGCATTGAGGGTGAGAGCCAGGCGCGCGGCAACAGCGGCCTGTTCCTCGCCTCCACAGGGCCGGGCGACGCCGGTTACGAGCTGCAGATTCTGGACAGCTACAAGAACCCCACCTACACCAACGGCATGCTGGGCAGCCTCTACAAGCAGGCCGTGCCGCTGGCCAACGCCGCGCGCAAGCCGGGCGAGTGGTCAAGCTATGACGTGGTGTGGACCGCGCCGCGCTTCAACGACGACGGCAGCGTGAAAACGCCTGGCTTTGCAACGGTGTTTCTGAATGGCGTGCTGGTGGAGAACCACTTCCAGCTGCGCGGCGAAACGCTGTACGTGGGCCAACCCTTCTACAAGAAGTACGACACCGCACCCATCAAGCTGCAGGCCCACGGCGATAAGAGCGAACCCATCAGCTTCCGCAACATCTGGATCCGCGACGTGAAGCCGTGGGACGTGGCGCCGCATAACTAGACAGCCTTTGTTAGCAGACAAAATAGTCTGCGGACAAAGGGATGACAGGAACCTGACGTTTCTCCGTAGCCGGCATGCAATATTTCTCGCGTGGTGCAGGAGAATTATGTGCGGGTTCGATTGGGGGTCTTCCTGTCCTGCGTCGCGTGGGCCTTTGTGCTGGCGTCAGCCACTGGCCATGCACAGCAAGGTGCTGGTGGTGGCAATGGACCGTCCACGGCATTGGCTGCCAGTAGCAACGCGGGCCTGCCCGTTGTTAGCGTGAGAAGCTTCGGGGCTACCGGAGATGGCACGACAGACGATACCGCCGCAATCAACAGTGCGATGAACTCGTGTACGTCAAAGGAGGCTCCTTTAAATGGGTGCAAGCTGTACTTTCCATCGGGCAGGTACATCACGACAGGGCTGGTGCTGCAGTCCTACGTGCACATCACCGGCGATGGATGGGCCACCTCGGTAATTCAACTCAAGCCTCGCACCCGGGCAGACGTGCTGACCGTGCCCGTCAGCACATTCAACTTCAGTATTTCTGGTGTGACGGTCGACGGGAACTCCCCGAATCGAGGCATGGGCAATTGCCTGACCGTGGCCGCAACGCCGGTATCTCCCGGCGAGCAGAACACTGCGAACAAGCTGACGGCGCCCGTCAATGCCTTTAAGTTCGGCTCGATCGAGCGGGATATATTTTCAAATTGCTCAAAAGATGGAATGCATGTCGAGGCGTTTAACTACGCGCTGTTTGTGGACAATGTCTATGTGTTCAACAGCGGCGTGTACGGTATTTACGATGCCGGGACAGACAGCATCTTCAGTAATTTCTATGTTGATACCAGCGGCACAGCGGGGCTGCATATCTCCGGAGCGAACAACAAGTACACATCCGCCAAGGTGATCTGGAATGGATCGCGTGTAAGCACAGAGGCTGCCGTGTACGTATCAGGCGCACGGAATACGTTCACCGCGATTGAGGCACAGGATAACTACACCAACGGATTTTCAGATAACGGTGCCAATAATCAATTCTTTGCATGCCTGTCGGACGCAAACGGATATGCACATGCGAATACCAACGCATCGTCCTCCGTGGCGACAGGATTCATTCTTGGTGGTTCCGGCGGGATTTATATCGGGGATAAAGTCACCAGCTATCGCGGACGGCTGGCGGACGGCAAGTTTCCCACGCAATGGCCTTACACAGTTAAGAATCCGAACCAATCCCGCATCGACATCAGCTATGACAGCACCAATGAGGCTCCGCCAACGGTCAGCGGCCTTCCACAGACTGGCTCTCCGCTTGCGGGCCACGGAGCGTGTATCAAATCAGCAGGCCCGCCGGTGCTGATTGGATATTGTTCAACTGCTCTGGACGCTTCCGGATCCTGCACCTGCAACTAAGCCCACACATCGTCTGACGCATCCTGACAATGCGCTTCGTCCGCAGGACTATTCCGCATACAAGTTGCGTACGTTAGGATGCTCTCGTTACGTCTTCCGCTGCTGCGTCTGTAACGAATTATTGATCAATGCGATGGAAGATCGATCCCTGAGGAGATTTTGACGATGCGTGTTTCCAATGCTCTACGCCTTGCACCCTGTGCTGTTGCCACCTGCGTTGCGCTTGCCATCGGCTCCGCGCGGACAGCGTCTGCTGCTGAGATTCTGATTGGTGATGCGAAGTCGCAGCCGGAGAGTATGACGGTTGCTCCGGGAGGCGTGCTGATTGTGGGCAGCGCCAGCTCGCCCTTTGTGTACAAGGTGAAGGCTGGCGGCACCACTGCGGAGAAGTTTATTGATGCCACAGCAGAGGGCCCGGGCACGTTCTTCTTCGGCATGCTCGCGGATGCCTCCACCAATACGCTGTGGACGTGCCAGCTAACGCCTGTGCCCAACACCACTCCGGCGCAGCGGCACACCACGCTGCGCAGCTTTGACCTTGCCACCGGCGCAGCGAAGATCCGCTGGATGCTGCCCGGCGACAACACCACCTGCAACGACTTTGCATTTGGCCCGGACAAGGCTCTGTACATTACGGACACGAGCGTGGGCCGCATCTACAAGCTGCCTGCAGGCGCGTCAGAAGCGGTCCTGTTTTCCGACGCGCGCGTGCTGAATGGCATTGACGGCATCACGTTTCTGGATGGCGTGATGTACATCAACAACGTGGTCTTCAACAAGCTCTACCGCATCCCGGTAGATGCGAACGGCAAGGCCGGCGGCCCAGTCGATATCTGGATGGACCAGCTGGTGAAGGCTCCGGACGGTATGCGCGCGGCGAACGGCAAAATCTTCATCGCGGAAAATGGCGGCGGCAAGATTCTGTCGGTCACCATCACGGGCGATAAGGGCAGCGTGACGGTACTGAAAGATGGGTTGAAGACGCCAACCGGTGTGGAGCCAGCGGGCGATACGCTGTGGTTTACTGAACGCGCCACGGGCAAGGTAATGTCCATGCCCATGCCTAAATAATCTCTCCTGCCGGAGGGGCCAGCTACGCGCGGTGCGGGTGCTCACGTACCTTTCTACTGGCTTCGGCTCGCCCTCCCGATGGTCGGGATTAAGTTTTCATCCTTCCAACGGGAAGGCCACCCAAAGGAGCGAAAGGCGTGTGAACGCCCGCCCTCCGCGCAGGAGGCTCATCCGGCAGGACACATGCGCCGTACATTTTTCTGCTGTTGATCGGTTGGACGCAGCGTTTTCAGGGCAATTTCACACTCGCACGCCAAAGTGGTGCGTGAGAGGTGATCCCGATGGCCTGTCGTACCGATGTGATTTGCGGTAAGAAGTTCGCTAAGGCGCTGTCTCAAACAGGATTGTTGTTGGCACTTGCGGGGGCATCTGCGTGCAGCGCGCAGATGCCCTCTGCTATTGCGGCGATGGCGCAGAACGAAGTTGAGGCGCGGCTGCATCCCATCCGTTATTCATATATCTCTGAGGAGCGTTCGGACCGCACGGGCGGCCATCTGTGGCGTGAACGCGTGGTGGAACTGGGCAACAACCAGGTGCGCCGTTTGCTTGCCGTGGATGGTCATACGCTGACGACCGCTGAGGCCGAGGCGGAGAGGCAGCGGCTGCACAACGTGGTGGCGCACGAGGATGAATACTGGCGCGAGAGCCGCGCGCACAAGGATGATGAGAAGCATCTTGGCGCGCTGCTGTCGCTGCTGCCACGCGCGTTTCTCGTGACGCCGGATGGCAGCGAGAACGGCTGCACGCGGTATCGCTTTGTTCCCAACCCTGCGTACCAGCCATCAGGGTATGAGGAGCGCGTTGGCGCGGCGATGGAGGGCGCGGTCTCTGTGCACGAGCCGGATGACCGGCTGTGCGCTCTGTCTGCACGGCTGCAGCACAAGGTGACGTTTGGCTACGGCCTGATCGGCAGAATTGATTCAGGTGGGAACTTCCGGTTGGAACGCGCGCTGGTCTATGGCACGGAGTGGAAGTCTGACAGGATTGTGATCCATCTGGGTGGCAAGGTGCTGATGATGAAAACCTTCGCGAAGGATCAGGAGACGGTGCGGATGAATGTCCAGCCGATTCCGCAGGAGATGACGCTGGCGCAAGCAGTGGAGATGGCTGGGCAGTAAGTCAGCGCATTGCCCGGCTTAGTTATTCCTGCAGTCCATGTGGCCTTACATGCTCTACGCATGTAAGGCCACATGTTTGTATATGTAGTTCTCGCGGTTTCATTTTCCTACTCTCGAAGGCTTTCTGAACGGGCTTGTTTATGGCCAGGCCGTCCGGCGCTGTGGGCCTGTCACCATTTTCGGCTCTGTCATCAATGGCTTTCCTGATGGCACATGGCAGGATCAGAGCCTGCAGTATCCCTTGCCGATGCCGTTCGACAATCAATCGAATATTGCACTGGCAGGCACGCGAACAGCGCCACTGGTCTACAGCTCAGCGTCTTGAACTCGCTCAGCTTCAGCCAGTCCATCGCCTTCGGTGAATACCCGATTGACGCAAACCGCTGCTGGCGGTGGAGCTGGATGGCAATGACATGGGGCTCTGATGCTGGAGAGCAGTACAAGATTGACGGCGACCGCAGGTCACTAGCCGGTCGCTGCAATTGAGGCAACCTACGTGCGGATGTGTCCCCATCCGCACGTTCGCATATTCGGCGCCAACAGCAAGTAATATGCAAAACTTTGCACATTAACTAATTGCTAACAGGGGCAAGTAGAAGAATTAACTCTTTAAATTGGTAATTTCTACTAAATGAGTTAGATAGCTTATAAGTCAATAACCAGATTGGATGATTCTCGCCTGCTTTTGAGGAAAAAAGCATGGGGAAATAGATGTAGTTTTGTGCCATATCTTAGTCAAGGTGTCTTGCTTTATGGAACTGCTTCCTCTCTCCCAACAGGATTTGTGTGCCGCACTTTTTCCGGCCCATACAGGTAATGCTTCAACCAGCATGGTCAACCCATTCACTGAAACAGCCGCCACGATTCAGTTGCCTTTTTGCGCCGGCTCAGCCGGGAACAGGGCCAGGTAACGACCATGCGAATCTCAACTCAAAAATTGCTGATCACAGTTTTCGCAGTCACGCTGCCGACCCTCGTCGGTTGCGGATCGAACGTCTATGCAACGGAGACGCCGATTCAGACACCAACACCGACTACGCCGACAACACCGCCGACCACCACCACACCGCCAACGACGACCACGCCTCCAACGACGACCACGCCGCCGGTGACAACGACGCCGCCGAAGACAACAACGCCGCCGGTGACAACAACACCGCCTA
>JAMFTB010000204.1 GCA_026225595.1 Terriglobus sp.
ACCACCAAGATGGCTGTCCTCGAGTGGGAGGAGCTGATGATGTACCCGGCGAACATGCCGGTGAAGGACATCACCATTCAGCCCTCGGTCACAGTGCCCGCGGGGTGGGGAACAGGCACTGCATTGAAGCCCATTGGTACCGTGCCCACGCCTGCAGTGACCGGCGTTTCAGAAGGCGCGCACACGCCGCCCGCAGGTTCAGTCACCACTAAATATGAAGTAACGAACGTGGAGCAGCTTGAAGATTCGCCAGTACTTACTGGGCTTTACTTTCACGAATTTCCGCTGGCGCCTGAGATTTCGCCGAAGCACTTCCTTGACGTGGTTGCCGACGATCCGAAGGATTCGCAGCTGCGCCCGTCTGTGCTTGCGGAGGCAGCGAACCTCGTCCGCGAGGCCGATGCCAACTACGCCTCGCACCACTACAACGAGTACCACTTCCTGCTCACGCTCAGTGACCGTGCAGGCGGCGAAGGGCTGGAGCATGGCCAGTCGTCCGACAACGGTATTGGTGAGAAGGACTTCGCCGACGACATGCATCAGCTGGGTGATGCAGACTTGCTGGCGCACGAGTTCACGCACTCGTGGAACGGAAAGTATCGCCGCCCAGCGCGGCTTTACCAGCCGGACTTTGCCACCGCGCAGCAGGGCGACCTGATGTGGGTGTACGAGGGCATGACGCAGTACTGGGGCAACGTACTGGCAGCGCGCGCGGGCCTCAAGTCAGCGGATCAGTACCGCGATCTGCTCGCTCTCTCCGCCGCCACGCTGGATTACAAGTCGGGCCGCGAGTGGCGATCCACAGAGGACACGGGGATTGCCGGTAGCCTCATCCGCGGCGGCAATATGCAGTGGATGAACTGGCGTCGCGGCCAGGACTACTACCAGGAAGGTGAACTGGTGTGGCTGGACACGGACACCAAAATTCGCGAACTGACAGACAACAAGAAATCGCTGACAGACTTCGCAAAAATCTTTCTGGGCAAAGGCGGCAACACCGGTCCGCTCATCGTCGGCTACGAGTTTCCGGAGCTGGTGAAGGACCTGAACGACGTGGTGAAGTTTGACTGGGATACGTGGCTGCGCGACCGCATCATGAGCATCAATCCGCGTGCGGATCTGGGGGGCATTGAACGCGGCGGCTACAAGCTGACTTTCCAGGATCACCCCAACAAGGGCGATGCCATGATGATGATGGCGGGCAGCCGTCGCGGCAGCGGCAAGATCAACGTGTGGTACTCCCTGGGCATTCGCCTGGGTGACGATGGCACGCTGACTGACATCCGCTGGAACTCCGTTGCAGACAAAGCGAAGCTGGCGCCGGGTGAAAAGATCATCGCAGTAGGCGGCCAGACCTTCTCGCCAGACGCGATGCGCGCCGCGCTGGTCAAGGCGAGGACGGACACTGCACCCATCCATCTGCTCATCCAGCAGGAGGGGGCAGTGATGCCGGTGGACATTGACTATCACGAGGGCGAGAAGTATCCCGTGCTGGTGCGTGTCGAAGGCAAGCCGGATTACCTGGACGACATCACGAAGCCCCTCACCAAGCCGGAAGTAGTTAAGTAGGGAAACTAAACGCGTAAACGCGGTTTTAGCCGCCGAGATTCCAATCTCGGCGGCTAAAGCCGCTAACGAAGTTTCTCTTACATTCTATCTCAGCGGCTAAAGCCGTGCGTGCTAGCCGCAGTTGCTTCGTCCCCAAAGGATCGCTAGAGTAGTCGCAATGCCAGACAACTCAACTGATCGAAGGACGATGATGATGACCCGTTCCGTCACACGCACTGCCTTTGCTTCACGCAAAGCCATGGTTTTTGCTCTCGTCCTTTTGCCTGCCGTTGCACTGCCTGCGTTGGCTCAGCCGGCACAGCGGCGCGCTGGCGCAGCGGGTGATGCCGCGTCCGCAGCCACGGTCAGCATTGCGCAGCGCACCGCATCGTTGCAGAAGATGGACGGCTTCATGCCCGTCTACTTTGACACGAAGACGGCGCACCTCTACATCGAGATCAGCGGATGGAACAAGCAGTTCCTCTACCTGCGGCACACCGCCACGGGCAACGGCGGTGGCGTCAATCGCGGAGCCGTGGCGCAGCCGCTGGTGGTGCACTTCTCGCGCACAGGGCCGAAGATTTTTCTGACAGCCGAGAACACCGCATGGCGCACCACCACCGGCGAAATCGCGCAGCAGGATGCCACGCGCGACAGCTTTGCACAGTCCGTGGTGGGCGGCTTTACCGTGGCTGCGGAAGATGCCGACGACCACGTGCTGGTGGATGCAACAGACTTTCTGCTGCGCGACGTTGTGAACTTTGCCAGCAGGCTGGGCGCGGGCTATCGGCTTGATCCTGCGCGCAGCACCATCGTGCCGGAACACACAAAGAACTTCCCAAAGAACACTGAGATTGAGACGCTGCTGACCTTCTCGCGCGAGGGCGGTGCGGCTGCGGGCCCCGGCGGCGGCGCAGATCGTGGAGCGGCACCCGATGCGGCGTCCATTACGCTGCGTGCGCGGCAGTCGCTGATTGAACTACCGGATGCGGGCTACAAGCCGCGCCTGTGGGATCAGCGCGCGGGCAACCTGCAGAACACCGGCTATTCCGACTGGTCAAAGCCGCTGGGTGAGTCGCGCGAGACGCGCTTCGTCAATCGCTTCCGGCTTGAGAAAAAGAACCCCAACGCCGCAGTGTCCGACCCCATCACGCCCATCACGTTTTACGTCGATCGCGGCGCGCCCGAGCCAATTCGCACCGCGCTGCTTGAGGGCACACGCTGGTGGTCCGACGCGTTCCTCGCCGCAGGCTTCTCCAACGCCTTCAAGGTCGAGTTGCTGCCTGAGGGTGCGGACCCGTACGACATCCGCTACAACATGATCCTGTGGGTTGAGGAAGAGAACCGCGGCTTCTCCAACGGCCTCAACGTCGTCGATCCGCGCACCGGCGAGATCATCAAGGGCGAGGTCACGCTGACCAGCGGCCGCGAGCGCCAGGACTGGCTGATTACGGAGGCGCTGCTGTCGCCGTACAAGACCAGCGACAAGCCCGATCCGCAGCAGATGGCGATGGTGCTGCAACGCATACGCCACCTGGCAGCGCATGAGACGGGGCACACGCTGGGCATTGGCCACAACCACGCCGCCAGCGCCTTTGGTCATGGCTCGTCGGTGGACGACTATCCCTTCCCAAACATTCAGCTCACCAAGGACGGCAAGATCGATCTGTCGCACGCATATGAGCCAGGGCTCGGCGACTGGGACAAGCTGGTGATCACGCACACCTACATGCAGCTGCCGCCGAACACCTCCGCTGAGAAGGAGAAGGCCGCGCTGGATAAGGTGATCGACGACGGCTTCAAGAAAGGCATGTACTTCATCACGGATTCAGGCACCACGTCGGTGCATCCGCACTCGTCGCAGTGGGACAACGGACCAGACTCGGCCGCGGAGCTGGATCGGTTGCTGCAGGTGCGCGAGGTGGCGATGAAGAATTTCTCTGAGGCGGCCATCAAGCCGGGCGTCCCGATGGTGGAGCTGCAGGACACGCTGGTTCCCGTGTACCTCATCCATCGCTACCAGACAGAGGCGGCGATCCAATCCATTGCAGGCGAGGACTATCGCTATGCCGTGCGCGGCGACCACGAACAGATTGCGCCCATGGTGCCTGCAGCGCAGCAGCGCACCGTGTTGAAGGCGGTGCTCAAGACGCTCGACCCGCAGATGCTCACGCTGCCGGAGCCGCTCATCGCTCAGTTCCCGCCGCGGCCGCCATCGCTGTCGCGCACGCAGGAGTCCTTCCAGGGCGAAGATGGAGTTGCATTCGATCCCATGGCGCCCGTGCGCGCTGCTGCCAGCATCACGCTGTCGGCTCTGTTTGAACCAACGCGCGCCAACCGGCTGACGGACTTCCATGCTCGGGACAAAGACATGCCTTCATTGACTGAGGTCGTCGATGCGGTGCTGCAGGCCACATGGTATGCGCCCGCGCAGACGGGCCTGGTGGGCGAGTCAAAGCTGACCATTGACCACGACGTGCTGGAGGAACTGCAGACGTTGAATGGCAGCGCACAGGCCTCCACCATGACCAAGGCGGTGCTGCGCGCGGAACTGGCCAAGCTGCGCACCTACGCCGCCGACCGCGCCAAGGACACAGCGCTGGACGCCGAGACGCGCGCTTTCTACGGAGCAGCGTTTGAAGCAGGCGGCGGTGGTGCGGCGGGCGGAGCAGGTGCTCGCGGTACCGGCGCTGGTGCGGCTGCACCCGCGGCAGGTCGCCGAGGCGGCGATGCAGAGGCTGTACCGGCAGGCGCTCCTATCTAGGCGTTCACACGCCAGTAAATAGGTGCGTGAGCACCCGCCCCGCGCGCAGCGGGCCTGTCCGGCAGGACAGGCTTTTAGCGCTTTTTAGGCGGATATTTTCGTATCGGGACGGGTACTGCCGGGCAACGGAAACTCCACCACAACTTCATGCTGAATTTCGCGTCTTATCAAGCGAAGGGTCTTGTAGATTAGGACCCGATTGGCCGGTGAAATGTCCGGCATGGAGCTGAAGAGATGCAGACAAAGATTGGATATCGCGCCTTGTTTGGAAATCGCATTGTCGGGCCGCTGGCACTTGCCGCGGTTCTTGTCGTGCCTGCTGGTTCGTTTGCCCAGGCTGCGCAGACCCAGATCAAGGTGAGTGATGCGCAGGTGGAAGCCAATGTTTTGAAGGCCTTTGCGGGGGATTCGCGACTGGCCAACCAGCCCATCAACACCTCCACCGTATTCGGCACGGTGACGCTTACCGGTTCGGTGGGCGATGAAACAGCCCGCAACGCAGCAGAGCAGATTGCCTCGCACACGGACGGTGTGAAGAAGGTTGTAGACCAGTTGACGGTTGGCGCCGCACCGGCGCAGACAGCCGCCGCAGGCCAGAACGCCAACGGCGCAGACTACGATCCTGCCGCGCAGAACAGTCTGCCGGGTTCCATGCCTGCGTCGCAGGCTCAGGCTCAGGTGCCCGCCACAGCCGACCCCAATAACGGCAACGTTGCGCCGGGCATGCAGGCTCCTCAGTATGACCAGCAGGGCAGTCAGCAGCAGGGTTATCCGCAACAGCAGGCGCAGGGCCAGCCGCCTTACGATCAGCAGCAGGGTGGCTATCCGCAGCAGCAGGGTGGTCCACAAGGTCAGCCCCAGGGCGCTCCGCAGGGCAACTATCAAACTGCGCCCAATGGCCGCCTCTACCGCCGCGACTATGAGCGTCAGCTGGCCATGCAGCAGGCCCAGCAGATGAACCAGCAGAACCAGCAGCAGGGTTACGCGCAGGGGCAGCAGGGCTATGCCCAGCAGCCGGCCCAGGGCAATCCCGGTGGGGTGCAGGTAACGGTGCCGGACGGCAGTGTGTTAGCCGTCAGCATCAACCACTGGATGTCCAGTGGAAAGGCGCAGCCCGGCTCGGCCTTTACGGCGATCGTGGCTCAGGACGTGCTCGCTGGCGGCCAGATCGCCATTCCGCGCGGCGCAACGGTTGACGGCACCGTCGTTGACGCCAAGGGCGCAGGGGCGCTAAATGGCCGCGGCGAACTGACGCTGCAGCTCAACACGCTGGAGATGGGTGGTCAGCGCATTCCGCTGCAGAGCGATGAATTCACCGTCCACGGCCATGACAAGACGGCTCAGTCGGTGGGCTCCACCATCGTTGGTGCCGGAGTTGGCGCGCTGTTCGGTGCGGCCCTTGGTGGCGGCGTTGGTGCAGCAGTTGGCGCGGGTGTGGGTGGTGCGGCTGGACTGGGCGCTTCGGCTGCCACCAACAACGGCCAGGCGAACATTCCGCCTGAGGCGTTGCTGCACTTCCGCCTGACTGCTCCGCTGCCGGTTGTTACCGTCTCTGAAATGGAGATGCAGCGGCTGGGCGGCTACGCCGGACCTTCAGGCGCATACCGTGGCGAACCGGGTCCCCGTCCCGCCGGCTATGTTGGGCCTGCAGTAGGTGTGGGCGTGTACGCGGCTCCCTATCCGGCCGGGTATCGTCCTGGGTATTACTACCGCGGTGGCTACTGGTACCACTACTAAGCTGCTCTGATTTTGAACTGGAACATCAAAAGGCCGCGGCGATTTGCTGCGGCCTTTTGTTCTAGAGCTGTAGCAGCTCTCTGCCCCAAAACGGCTTTTGGAAGGGCACAGCTTTAGCTG
>JAMFTB010000205.1 GCA_026225595.1 Terriglobus sp.
ACTGCAGGTCCTTCGACTTCGCTCAGGATGAAAAATCTTTGTGCAACGGCGAAGCAAGCAAAAAGGTGCGAGAGCACCCGCCCCGCGCAGCGGGCCCGTCCGCCAGGACAACTCTTTTCTTTAAAGAACGCGGAGAGTAGCGGCCATACCGTAGCTGGCGCCGGGTTGCAGTGTGATGCGGTCGTCTGCGGCGTTTACTGTTTCTACGCAGATGAAGTGTTGCCAGCCATCCTCTGGCAGATCGGGCAGGCCTGGCGTCAGCACGCTCCATGGATTCCATATGACAGTGGTCTGCGAGCCGGTCTTGATGATTTGAATACTGCGCGTGGCCGCGGTGTCATACAGTGTGAGCGGTTCGCTGGTGTGCACGTGGACCTGGTCGACGTCGCGTGTGAAGGCGAACTGGCTTTCGCGCTGAACCTTTCGTATGAGGTTGTCACGCTTGTCCAGATACGTGCTGCCGCGCAGGCCATCCAGCCGCGCTGCGGGTACATCGGCCACCGCAAAATAGCTGTGCAGGCCCTGCTCAAAAATCATGGGCTCTGCACCGCGGTTGGTGACGGTCATCTCCTGGTGCAGCTGGGCAGCCACACGAAACTCCATGGTGACGTGAAAGCTGCTGTAGCCAAGCGAAGCGGACAGCTCACTTGGCTCTAAGGATAGCGTTACTTGCACCTCACCGTCGGGCGTGAGGTGTGTGCGTGCAACAGTCCAGACGGAGGTACGCGCAAAGCCGTGCGAGGGCGATTTGGTGCCGTGTGCCACGTCGTACTCCTTGCCGTTCCAGCGGTCGCCAAACCACGGAAACAGCACCGGCACGCCCCCGCGAATAGCCTTGCCCGGCGCCAGCGCGGACTTAGGCGAAAGGTACAGAACATCGTTGCCGCCTCCCCCTGATAAACGTGGCGTCCAGCGCGTAAGGTGCGCGCCTTGCAGGTAAATCGTCGCCTCAGACGCGGGCGTGACGATGCGCATCTGCACCATGCCCGGCTGGTCCTCATGAAACGAAAGGTGGTCACGGATGGCGAACTTCGCGGTCAGGTCGGCGAGTGTCTGCGTCGGCATTGGGCCTAGTGTATCGCCGTGTCTTGATGACTGCGTTACTGCTGTCCTGCCGGACGGGCCCGCTACGCGCGGGGCGGCGTTTGCACGCCTTTTTTACTGCCTTCGGTGTGGCCTTCCCGTTGGTCGGGATGAAGTTTTGTGCTGCTGCCGGCGAAATGCAGGTCCTTCGGCTTCGCTCAGGATGACAGATCTTTGAGGAGAGGCGAAGCCAGTAAAGAGGCGCGTGAGCGCCCGCCCCACGCGCAGCGGGCCCGTCCGGCAGGACAAGTCTTTACTACGGAGCTTTTGGAAGAGCGTCGTCACGCAGACGGCCGATGCGGCCCTTGGGTCCGACGACATACGGCAATGAGAGCGCATTCCAGTCGTGATCTGCGTCTGCTGCGTCGTCCTTTGAGGGCTTCAGCGGCTTCCAGTGGTTGCCGTTGTCGGTTGAAACGTCTGTGCCGTTGGGTCCGACGGTTACGAAGGTGGCGCTATCCGCGTCCCACGCGATGGACGAGCGATAGCCGTGCGGCATGGCCTCTGCCGCCTGCCACGTGCTGCCGTTATTCCAGCTATATGCGGCGGTATGCGCGGCTATCTCTGGCGCGGAATAGTCTCCGCCCACGGCTACGATGGCATCGTTGGTGGCGAAGAGGGCAAAGACGCCGGAGCTGTCATTGCCGCTGCCCAGCTCAAGCTGTTTGTGCCGGATTTGCATGTGGTCCAGACACTGCTCCGGTTCGTTGTAGCCCACTGAGAGCGAGCACGAGGGCCATGTGCCGTCGTAGATCCAGCCGAGGCCTCCACCAAAGATGGGCCCGCGCAGAGACAGCGTCAGCGACTGGTTGCTGGCCGCAAATGCGCCAAAACTTTTGCCTGCGGGCACCTTCAAATCGGGCGTGGTGCTGCGCTGCCAGGTCACGCCCTCGTTTTGCGTGTTGGCCAAAAAGAAGCTGCCACGCACCGGGTCGCCCAGCACCCAGCCATCGTCCGGCTTTTGAAACATCAGCGCGTCAAAGAAGCCATCAGGCGCGTCTGGATTGGTGTAGATCAGCTTCCACGTCTTGCAGCCGTCCACCGTGCGGTAGATGCGCGAGAGGTCGCCCTTGCCGCTGGACATGACTAGCGCGTGCTCCGTGTCAAAGGCCTGCACCGCGCGAAAGTCCAGCTGCTCTGCTCCGGCTGGCGTTGCGCATGGCTCCCATGTGCGGCCGCCATCGCGCGTGCGCAGCACCGTGCCGCCTGTTCCGCTGGCCCATGCCACCTTCCCGTTCACGTTGGACACGCCACGCAGGCTGGCCGTGGTGCCGCTGTGCTGCAGCGTGAACTGCGCGTGGGCAACGGCAGGTACAAACGCGGCTGTAAGGCTCATCCAAAGGCGAAGACGGAGCATGGGTGAGTGTAGCGCGAGAGCTCTGCGTCCAGTTATGCGGCGCGGGTTACGCGGACAATGAAGCGGTCCCCACCTGCCTTTAGTTCACGGGTGAATTCGCATGCGCCAAGGTCGTGCAGATTCTCCGCCAGCTGCAGGCAAAGTTCGTTGCGGCGAAGTTCTTCTTGCTCGGTCTGTGCCGAGCTTTGTGGATTCGTGGGTTTCATTGCGTAAAGGGAAAGTTTTCTCATCACACTCCAATTACGGTTTGCAGTAAGCACCGGGTGTCGGAAAATGGCGCTACGTCTGAGACGGGACAGAATCCCCTCGAGTTGCACTTGGGGTCGAAACACCGCGCATACATGGGTCGCTCCTTTCGGTGCGAGCAGGCGTCAGCCAAATACGCGGGATGAGGTGGCTCTGGTAGGCTGGTGCGCACCATGATTCTGCGGCGCATATCTACCGGCTCTGTTATCGCCCTGCTGGCCGCTGCGTGCCTCATGGCATCCAGCCACGCGCAGGATGCGAAGCACACCCTGCAGTACCAGGGCACCATTGGCCAGCAGCACGTGCGCCTTACTCTGCAAACCGACGGCGACCTTGTCTCGGACGCGGAGTATGAGTACGACCGCCAGCCGGGCAGGATTGCATTTTCAGAGAACCGCGTCTTTGGCACCACCATCGTGCTGGCAGACGACGATGGCAACATGTTTCACCTGCACCTGCGCAACGCCGACGGCACCACCGCGCCAGACATTGCCCACGCACTGAAGCTGGACGGCACTATGGACCGAGGCGAGCTGGACCTGCCCGTCAACCTGAGCCGCTTGAACAGCACCGCACAAGCGAAGTAGATACCTGTCCTGCCGGACAGGCCCGCTACGCGCGGGGCGGGCGTTTACACGCCTTTTTACTGCTTTGCGTGGCCTTCCCGTTGGTCAGGATGAAAATTCTCTTGCCGACCATCGGGAGGCGCGAGGCGAAGCCAGTAAAAAGGTGCGTGAGCACCCGCCCTCCGCGCAGGAGGCCCGTCCGGCAGGACATGTCTTTTAAAGGGAAGCTATTGCCCGGCAGGTTGCAGCTTGCGGCGGACGGTTTCTGTGTAGGTGAAGCGGATGCGGTGGATGACGGTGACGGTG
>JAMFTB010000206.1 GCA_026225595.1 Terriglobus sp.
CCGAGATTCGAATCTCGGTGGCTAAAGCCGCCTTCAGGAAGCTTTATCTATCTCAGCGGCTAAAGCCGCATACAGAATTCGTGCACGGAATGGCACGAACGTATTGGTGCTGCAAGCGGCGTCGGGATCCTTCGCTTTGCTCAGGATGACGGCCGAGAAGATGGGGTTCGACAGCGGAGCCTTACTTGCCCTCGACGTTCATCCACACGTTGCCTGCGGCGTTGCTGCGCAGCATGGCATCCACAATCTCCGTGATGTGCGTTGCGTCCGCGAAGGTCGATACGATCTCCGGCTGGGGCGACGATGGCCCTGCCTGCACCCATCCATAAATGGCCTTCACCATGTTGTAGAAGGCATCGGTCCAGGCTTCCTGGTGGCCGCCGGGCAGGTGTGCGTATTTGGCTGCGGCGGGCAGCATGAGCGACGGGTCTTTCTGCAGGATGGCGTTGGCGGCGTTGTAGCGGCCAATCCACAGCTCGTTCTGCTTCTCCTGCACCCAGTGCAGCGACGCGGTGCGGCCGTTGATCTCAAGCTGCAGGTCGTTCTTGTGGCCGGGTAGCACCTGGCCCACGGTGATGGTGCCGCGCACGCCGTTTTCAAAGCGCAGCATGACGGTTGCAATGTCCTCACCGGCAATTTCAACCGGCTTCAGATCACCGCTCTGCGTGCCGCTGAATGCGTGCGATGAGCCGTTGGTGTAACGCGTCTTCACAATGGTGCCAAGGTCGGCAAGCACGGAGACGATCTTTGATCCGATGACGTGTTCTGCGAGGTCGCAGGTGTGTGATCCGATGTCGGCCAGCGCAGAGCTTGCGCCGCCCAGCTTGGGGTCAAGACGCCAGGAATATGTTTTGTCGTCGGTCAGCCAGTCCTGCAGGTACTGGCCCTTTACGAACACGGGCGTGCCGATTTCACCGGCGGCGATCATGTCGCGCATCTGCTGCACCAGCGGATTGCCGCGGTAGTTGAACATCACCGCGTTCACCACGCCTGCGGCCTTGGCGGCATCGCGCAGGCGGCGGCACTGGTCGGGGTCCATGGCCAGCGGCTTTTCGCTGACGATGTGTTTGCCCGCCTCAATCGCGGCCATCGACACGGGGAAGTGCAGATGGTTGGGCGTGGTGTTGTGGATCACGTCGACGTCGGGGTCGGCGATCAGCTCTTCCGGCGAACCGTAGGCGTGCGGTATACCCGCTTCGTCCGCCTTGATGCGCGCGGAGTCCGCCTTGTGGTCGGCCAGTGCGACAACCTCAGCAAAGCCCAGGCGGCGCACCGCGTCAATGTGGTGCATGCCGATGAATCCGGGGCCAATCAGGCCCATGCCAATCTTCTTCTGTGCAGCGGACATTACAGGCTTCCCTCGGGGATTGCTTCGGTGGTGTCCACGCTTACGAACAGTGGCGTGGTGGCATGTGAATCGCCCTCATCTTCATTGTCGTTGAAGATTGCGATGAAGAGCAGCAACACGATGAACGAGCAGCCAGCGGCAACCAGCCAGATGGCGCGCCAGTTGTGCGTTGCAGAACCGTCCGGCAGCACCGTGGCGTAATGGTCCACCACCGCGCCGGAGAGCCATGAACCCAGCAACATGCCCACGCCGTAGGTGATCAAAGTGATCATGCCCTGTGCGGCGCCACGGTAGGCGGGCGGCGCTTTGCGATCGGTGTAGATCTGGCCGGTGACGAAGAAAAAGTCGTAGCAGATGCCGTGCAGCAGAATGCCGCCCAGCAGCATCCACGTGCCCGGGCCCGGGTCGCCGTACGCAAACAGCACGTAACGAATTGCCCATGCGGCCATGCCTGCAACCAGCATCCACTTCACGCCAAGGCGGCGGAAGAAGAAGGGGATGAGCAGCATGCAGCTGAACTCGGACACCTGGCCAAGCGTCATCTTGCCTGCGGCGTTGGCCACGCCAATTGCGTTCAGGTACGGGTTGGTGAAGGCGTAATAAAACTGCAGCGGCACGCAGATAAGGAACGACGCCAGCGCGAAGATGAGGAAGCTCTTGTCGCGGAACATGCGGCGTACTTCCACTGGAAAGAGTTTGCCGATGGAGAAGGGTTCGTTTGCCTGCGGCGGGGTATGCGGCAGGGCCAGCGAGTAGAGCGCGAGTACGAGGGACGCGATGGCAGACATCTTCAGCGGCAGGGATGTCTTTTCGCCGTGCAGGACGAAGCTGACGACCAGGCCAGCGCAGATCCATCCGACCGTTCCTAGCACGCGGATGGGTGCGAACTCCGTCTTGGGGTCGCTGATCTGGCGGAAAGCGACTGCGTTTACCAGTCCCAGTGTGGGCATGTAGAGCACGGCGTAAGCCAGCAGTAGGCCGTACAGCGGACCGAAGCTAGTTTGCAGCGAAGCGACGTACATCAGAACGCCACCGATCAAGTGAAGTAGCGCCAGCATGTATTGCGCGGGCATCAGGTTGTCTGCAACCCACCCGGCAATGAAGGGCGACAGCACGGCTCCAATGGCTGTAGCACCCGCAATCAGGCCTGTCTGAACGCCATTGAAATGCAACGTCTGGCTCACCCAGGTGGTCACAGTGACGGCCCAGCCGCCCCAGATGAAGAACTCCAGGAACATCATCAGCGAAAGTCTTGCTTTGATCATTTGTGTTGAATCCTTCAGCTCAAAAAAACATTTCCGGGGTGGGCCACCAGATTACAGATAATCGATGACCCACCGCCAGTAAAGCAGGAACGGTCTACTTGATCTCGCGCAGCCAGATGTTGCGGAAGGAGATCTTTGGCGATCCCGCGCCGGAGGTCTGCAGGCCAATGATGCCACGGTCGCGGAACTTTGCGGCATCATCGTCAAACAGCACCGCGGTCACGCGCCCATTCAAAATCTGTGTCAGCACGTGGCCGCGTGCAATCAGTTGCACCTGGTTCCACTCGCCCATGCGCCACGTGGCGGCCTTCACCTCGCTGATGGGACCAGCGTTGCCCAGAATCTGCATCGGCTTGCCGGTTTGCGCGTGGATCACCTGGCCCTCCTGCGCGATGATGCCGCGGGCCGTAATGCCGCCACCGCCGCTCTCTGCAATGGTGCCAATGCCGGACGCCTGGTTGAAGTCATACTGCAGGCCAATGGCGTTGTATTTGGGATCGGTCACCAGCGGTGGCGGCATGCCGGGCCGCGGCGTGGGCGGCGGCCCCGCAGGAGGATGAACGCTGCGGTACTGGATGCCGCTGTCGGCCGTGGGGCCCTCCATCTTGATCTCCATGCGCAGCTCAAAGTCCGCGGGCTCCTTGCCCTGCAGAATGATGTACGACTGCGCGTGGCGCGCTCCCTCTTCGCCGTGGAACTGGCCTACCATCGCGCCATCCACCACGGACCACACCGCAGGGTCGCCCGCCCAGCCGTTGAGCGTCTTGCCGTCAAACAGCTCCGTAAATCCCTCGTGATCGTTGAAGTCGGATGGAACAGCCGTGGGCCGCGGCCCTCCCGGCGTGGGTGCAGGGGTAGCGGTGGCCTGTGCCGCGGCCGCCAGCGGGGCCAGCAGCAGGGCTGCTGCAAGAGTTGCTTTGTGCATCGTTCTCTGCATTCCTGATCCTTTTCACAGCGCTTGTAGGTGCGTGGTTGAAATCGTGAACACTGTAGAGGCTTAGCACGCGGTTGCATAGACCCAACCATGCGCCGCTTTCTCTTCGCCAGAGGCAATTTGCTTCCACAGGCAGCGGGCAGCCAGTTTCGGGGTGGGGCGCATCCCAACGCCTACACTGGGAGATGCCTGTTGCCTGAAGACCTGAAAATCTGGCCGTGCCTGACACCTGCAAACAAGAAAGTGATTGATACGAAATGAGCCGTACCCTTTTGCCCGGAAAGCCTTACCCGCTGGGGTCCACACCCTCACGCAAGGGCACCAACTTCGCTCTCTACAGCGCGGGCGCCACCGGCGTCTCCGTCTGTTTTTTTGACGAGAGTGGCAAGCAGATTGACTGTGTACAACTGCGCGAGCGCACCGCATTTGTGTGGCACGGCCTGGTGCGCAACATCAAGCCCGGCCAGCGCTACGGCTACCGCGTGGATGGCCCGTGGGACCCGGAGAAGGGCCTGCGCTATAACTCGGCCAAGCTGCTCGTCGATCCGTATGCCAAGGCCATCACCGGCGATGTGGACTGGAAGGCGCCGATATTTCCGTATGACGTGATGAGTGGCGACGACCTGAAGCGTGACGACCAGGACTCTGCCGCGGGCGTTCCCAAGAGCGTGGTGATCGATTCGAACTATGACTGGGAAGATGACTGCTCGCCGGAGACGACGTTGTCCGACTCCGTCATCTATGAGGTAAATGTTCGCGGCTTTTCCAAGAGCAACAGCCATGTGGATGAGAAGCTGCGCGGGACCTATGCTGCCGTGGCTTCAGAGCCCAGCATCAAGTATTTGAAGATGCTTGGCGTCACCGCGGTGGAGCTGCTGCCCGTGCACCACTTCATTGATGAAGGTCACCTGGTCGATCGCGACCTGCATGACTACTGGGGCTACAACACGCTGGGCTACTTTGCTCCCATGGCGCGCTACAGCTCGTCAGGCGACGATGGCCAGCAGGTGCGCGAGTTCAAGGACATGGTGAAGGCGCTGCACAAGGCCGGTATCGAGGTCATCCTGGACGTGGTCTACAACCACACCTGCGAGGGCAACGAGAAGGGTCCCATGCTGAGCATGAAGGGCGCGGACAACCTTGCCTACTATCGCCAGGTTGCGGATAAGCCGCGCTATTACATGGACTACACCGGCACCGGCAACACGCTGAACCTGATGCATCCGCAGGTGCTGATGCTGGTGATGGATTCGCTGCGCTACTGGGTGACGGAGATGCATGTGGACGGCTTCCGCTTTGACCTGGCGGCGACGCTGGCGCGCGATGAAGACGGCGTGTCCAAGCTGTCCAGCTTCTTCACCGTCATTCACCAGGACCCTACGCTGCAGACGGTGAAGCTGATTGCCGAGCCATGGGATGTGGGCGAGGGCGGGTACCAGGTGGGTAACTTCCCGGTCATGTGGGCTGAGTGGAATGGCAAGTATCGCGACACGGTTCGCCGCTTCTGGAAGGGCGATGAGGGGCTGCTAAGTGACTTTGCCTATCGCGTCACCGGCTCCAGCGATCTGTACCAGAGCGATGGCCGCAAGCCGTACGCGTCCGTCAACTTTGTGACCGCGCATGACGGCTTTACGCTGACCGATCTTGTGAGCTACGACAGCAAACACAACGAAGCTAATGGCGACAACAACACCGACGGCGCAGACAACAACGACAGCTGGAACATGGGCGCGGAAGGTCCGACGGACGACGCGGGCATCAACGAACTGCGCGAGCGCCAGACGCGGAATTTTCTGGCGACGCTGGTGCTGTCGCAGGGTGTGCCCATGCTGTGCGGCGGCGATGAGGTTGGACGATCGCAGCGCGGCAACAACAACGGCTACTGCCAGGACAATGAAATCACCTGGTATGACTGGAAGCTTGATCCGCCACGGCAGCGGCTGATGCAGTTCACCACAAATCTCTTCCAGCTGCGCGCGCAACACCCCAACCTGCGTCGCAGAAAATTCTTCCAGGACCGCACGATTCGCGGGTCCGTGGTGCGCGACATTGCGTGGTACGCCACCGATGGCGAGGAGTTTCGCGAGGAAGACTGGAACGCCGGGTGGCAACGCTCGCTGGCCTACATGCTCAACGGCAAGACGCTGGGCGTGACTGACGACGACGGTAAACCCGTAACCGACGACAGCTTTCTGTTGATGGTGAATGCCGCTGCAGATGGCGTGGAATTTAAACTGCCTCCGCCGCCTGCGGATACGCCATGGCGGCAGATTCTGGATACGCAGAATATCGAAGATCCATTTGCAGAAGCGGAGATCGGCGACAAGGTCATCCTGAGCGGCCGGTCGATGCGTGTCTTCAGCGATGGAAAGAAAGCCAAAGCAAAAACGTAAAAACTCATGTCCTGCCGGACGGGACCGCTGCGCACGGAGCGGGTGCTCACGCACCTTTTTACTGCTTCGCCTCGCCCCTCCCGATGGTCGGGATCAAGTTTTCATCCTGACCAACGGGAAGGCTACGCGAAGCAGTAAAAAGGCGTGCAAGCGCCCGCTC
>JAMFTB010000207.1 GCA_026225595.1 Terriglobus sp.
GCGTGTAGACGTACTGATTGCGGTCATTGTCGATCAGTGTGGCCGAGCCAGTCTCTTTAATCTGGCAGAGCACATCGTCGATATTTACACGCAGGTACTGTCCCAGCTCCGCAGTCACTTCGTCATGCGACTGCCGGACGCTCTTCTGATACGACTCGGTGACCTGAAGCAATTCGCCTGGTGCCATGTGTCCACCCCGCTCGTCATTACCATTTTAGACGGTCTGTCAAGTGGCGGGGTTAGCGGGCAGGCGGCGAGGCTAGCGCGAGGACTTTTTGCTGGCCAGCGGAGCGGGGTAGGGGCTCTTGTGCTTCTTCGCCGGGGGCGGCGGAGGCGGCGCTATCGGAACGCCTGCGCGGAACTCTTCCACGGCCTTGCCCAGCGCAAACTTCAGCGGCTCAATGCCCTCACCGGTAACGGCGCTGATGGCAAAGAAGGGCAGCTTGCGCCGCTTGGCATAGGTCTGCAGCTTCTTCAGCTTGTCCGGATTCGCCGAGTCAATCTTGGCCGCGACCACAAGCACCTGCTTGTTCTCAAGCCCGTGGCCAAAGTCCTTCAGCTCGCCTGCAATGACCTTGAAGTCCTCAACAGGATCAAGCCGTCCGCTGCCGTCGCTTACATCCACAAGGTGCGCCAGCACGCTGGTGCGTTCAATGTGCCGCAGAAACTGGATACCAAGGCCAAGGCCCTGGCTTGCGCCCTCAATCAGGCCGGGCATGTCTGCAATCACAAACGACTGCTCATGCGGAAAGTCGCCTACCTTGACCACGCCAAGGTTCGGTTCCAGCGTGGTGAACGCGTAGTTCGCAATCTTTGGCCGCGCTGCAGAGAGCACCGAAATCAGCGTGGATTTGCCCACGTTTGGATAGCCAACCAGACCCACATCCGCCAGCAGCTTCAGCTCAAGCCGCAGGTGGCGTTCCTCGCCGGGGCGGCCCAGCTCATGCTCGCGCGGAGCCTGATGCGTGGGTGTGGCAAAGTGCTGGTTGCCGCGACCGCCGCGTCCACCGCGAGCAATGACCACCTGCTCGTCAGGGTACTGAAAGTCGTGGACGATATCGCCCGTCTCCTGGTCGTAGACGATGGTGCCAACAGGTACGCTCAGGATCAGGTGCTCGCCCGCGGCGCCGCTCATGTTGCTGCCTTCGCCGTGGATGCCGCGGTCAGACTTATGCTCTGGGTTGAAGCGGAAGTGCACCAGCGTGTTGTGCTTCAGGCTGCTGCGCATCAGGATGTCGCCGCCGTGGCCGCCATCGCCGCCGCTGGGGCCGCCACGCGGCACAAACTTTTCGCGACGGAAGGCCATGCAGCCATTGCCGCCATCGCCTGCCTTTACCCGGATTTTTGCTTCATCAATAAACATGCCGTAACTCTTAGTCTAGTGGATATGGGACAACTGCGTACGGTTTGCAGCCGCGGGCGCTGATTAGCTTTGCCTTCTCCCGCTGAACGGGCTAGGCTGCACAGATCGAATCACTCCCATGCACCGCCTGAGCCCACTTCCATGCCTGTGTCTGCTGTTTCTGCTGCTGCTGGCAGACGTAGCTGCACGCGCGCAGGGCGCGGCCTCCGGGGCGCTAGGCGGCGTGGTTGCAGACGCATCCGGTGCGGCCATTCCCAACGCCACGGTGCAGCTGCACAGTGCAGACGCAAACACCACGCAGACCACCGCAACGGATCGCGAAGGCGAGTTCCACTTTGGGCAACTGCCGCCGGGCGATTACAGCCTTCGCATAAGCGCCAGCGGCTTTGACACGTTGCAGGTCGAACACACTGCGGTGGAGGTAGGCAGAAGCGTGCGGCTGGCTCCCTCGCTTACCGTTGCAGGCCCGGCGCAAACCATCCAGGTGGATGCCGTAGATGAGCTGCCCGCGTTTGATTCGCCCGTGAATGCCACCCTGTCGCCGGAAGATCTGCAGGATCTGCCGCAGGATGGCCGCCGCTTTCAGTCGTTGGCGCCGCTCACGCCGCTGTTCAACGCAGAAGACGGCTCTGCGAATGCCAATAGCGGCAACACTCCAAGCAGCGGAAGCGCAGGCAACGCAGGTGCAAACAGCGACAGTCCGCAACTCTCCGTGCGCGGTCTTTCGCCGGTACACAACAGCTACGGTCTCGACGGCCTTAACCTCACACGCGCGTTTGACGGAGAGCCGCGCGGCGGGCGCTCGCTTCCATTCACTGTCGCTCAGGAGGCGGTGCGCGAGTTTGGCGTGCGCGCAGTGGGTGCGGGCACGCGGCTGGGGCGCGACACCGGTGGATTCATCAACACGGTTACGAAGCGCGGCGGGCCGGTGGTGCATGGTTCGGCGTTCTTTCTGCTGCGCAACTCTGCGGTGGGCGCGGCCAATCCGTTTGCGGTCAGCACGCATTACAACAACGGCTCGCCCACCAGCGTGCTGGTCAAGCCACGGGATCAGCGTGAGCAATTCGGAGGGTCCATTGGTGGGCCGCTGGTGAAGAACAAACTCTTCGGATTCGTTGCGGCAGAGGGTCAGCGCCGAAGCTTTCCAGCGGAGTCCTCACCGTCTGATCCCGCCTTCTACAGCTTGACTGCGGAGCAGACGGCGCTGCTGGGCAATCGTGGTGTAGGCACCGCAGCTACCGCGTCCGCGTTGCGCTTTCTGGATAGCCTTACCGGCACGGTCGATCGCCATGCAGATGAGCTGGCGCTGATGCCTCGGCTGGACTGGCAACCCACCGCCCGCACAGCGGTTGCAGTCGAGTGGGTGCACGTTCGCTTCAACTCACCTGCGGGCCGCACCACGCAGCCGGTTGAGGCGCTGGGCCGCGGCAGCTTCAACAACCTTGATACGCATATGGACACGGTGCTGCTGCATGCCTCTCATGCGCTTTCACCGCGATGGCTGGTGCAGCTGCGCGGTCTGTATAGCCGCGATGCGCAGTTTGCCGACCAGTCGCAGCCGTTGCCGCAGGAGCCGGCGACCGGCCCCGGCGGCGCGGCGCCAGAAGTTTCCATTGCCGGTGATTTCACCTTCGGCAGCGGAGCCGCGCTGGGCCAGCGCCGTCTGCCGGACGAGCGCCGCACAGAGGGTGCAGCAGACATCGCATACAACGGCCGCGCACACACCGTGACCGTGGGCGTGGATGCCAGCGGCATCGACGAACGTATTGACGCGCGCGAGGGCACGCCCGGCGCGTACAGCTACACCAGCAGCACCACAAGCGGTCACGACGGCGGCCTGGTCGACTTCATCACCGACTACACCTACAACTCATCGGCGTACCCCAACGGCGGCTGCCCGTCCGTCTTCACGTCGCCGCACTACTTTTGTTTTGACAGCTTCACGCAGGTCTTTGGAGCAGTGCCGGAAACGCGCTTCCACACCGCGGAGCTCACCGTCTTTGCGGACGACAGCTGGCGCGTCTCACCGCATCTGCGCATCGACGCAGGCGTTCGGTATGAGTGGAACCGTCTGCCACCACCGCAACATCCCAACGCCACGCTGGATGCTGCGTTAGCAACAGCGTTGGGTGCAGGCGTAGCGTCCACAACCACGGTGCCTTCGGACACGAACAACCTCGCTCCCCACGCGGGCTTTGCGTATGCGCCTGCAAAGGGCACGGTGGTGCGCGCCAGCTATGGCTACCACTTTGGCCGCGTGCCCGGCCGCGCGTTGCAGCAGGTGTTGGAGAATACGGCGCAGCCCGACAGCCAGACGCGCCTGCGACTCACGCCGCGCACCATCATTAACCCCGCGTGCGCCAGCTCCGGCACCAACTTTGGCTATCCCGCCACGTACACCTGCTCGCCCTTTGGCCCGCTGGCAGCTGCGGGCGCGGCCACGGTGTTTACCGCAGGCTTTCAGATGCCCGCAGTGCAGACGGGTGAGCTTTCCGTGTCGCAGCAGTTGGGAAGCAACACTACCATCAGCGGCAGCTACATCGTTGCGCTGGCGCGGCAGCTTACCAACTCCACGGATTTGAACATTGCGCCGTCCACCAGCCGCGTCGCATTCACCATCGTCCGCAATGGCGGCGAGCAGGGCGCACGCGGCGGCGAGACCTTCAACGTGCCGCTCTACACAGAGCGGCGAACGCCGCTTTATGGACCCATTACTGGTCTCTCGTCGAACGCCACCGGCACCTACAATGCGCTGGCCCTGCAGGTGGAGCATCGCATGGGCCACGGCCTGTACGGACGCGCAAGCTGGACCTACGCCAAGGCGCTGGACACCGTGCGCAGCACGCGCGCCGCCGCAGATGAGAATGCGCAGTTCGATCCCTTCCAGCCGCTGTATGACCGCGCTCCCGCCAACTACGACCATCGCCACCGGGTGGTGCTGGACGTGATCTGGCGACCCACGCCGCACTTTGATCCAGGGGGGCAAACGCGCTGGCTGCAGGCCGTTGCAAAGCGTTGGAGCATCTCTGCCATCGCGCTGGCCACCAGCGGCAGGCCCTATGGCTACAACATCACCGGAGGCACCGCGTTGACGGGTGGCCGCGAGAGCCTGAACGGCTCCGGCGGCGCAAACTACCTGCCCAGCGTGGGCCGCAACACGCTGCGCCTGCCCTGGACTCAGACGATTGATCTACGCGTGGGGCGCACGCTGCTGCAGCGCGATCGGACCTCGCTGCACTTTACTGCGGAGGCCTTCAACCTGCTGAACCACGTGAACCTTACCGCGGTGGAGCAGCGCGCGTTCCTCATTGGCGCAGCAGCCAACAACGTCTCCCCGCTGGTCTTTCAGGATGCAGCAACCATCGCCAGCGAGGGTCTTACCTCGCAGGCTTTCGGCACGCCTACGTCATCTGCAGACAGCCCCGCGCGCGAGCGCCGCGTGCAGTTTGGCCTGCGGCTGCAGTGGTAGCTGCCGTTGTTCACCAGGGCAACAAAACCCGCATTTCATAGGCCATTCTTCGCAGAAGGCGTACCCTTAAAGATGGAGGAGTACGCGGAATGGCTCACGATCATTCGCACGGCCACGATCATTCGCACAGCGGTGGCAGCCATGTACACGGCCCCACCAGCGGCGGCCGCATGTGGCTGTCGCTGACGGTTACGCTGCTCTTCTGCGCGGGCGAGGCCCTTGCGGGGTTGATTGCGCATTCGCTGGCGCTGCTCAGCGACGCAGGCCACAACCTGAGCGATGCAGTCGCGCTGGGCCTTGCTGCGTACGCCATCGCCGCCATCCGCAAACCCGCGCAGGGCCGCCACACCTACGGCTACATTCGTGTCTCCACGCTTACGGCGCTCTTCAATGCGACGACGCTGGTGGTGATTGCGGTGTGGATCGCGGGCGAAGCCATCGGCCGCTTCCGCCATCCAGAGCCCATAGTTGGCAACCTGATGATCTGGGTCGCTGGCATCTCCGTGGTGATGAACACAGTCATCGCAATGCTGCTGGCGGGCGATGCGAAGAACAGCCTCAACAGCCGTGCTGCTTTCATCCACATGCTGGGCGACGCACTCTCAGCAGTTGCCGTTGTCATCGCAGGTGTGGTCGTCCATTACACCGGCTGGCCTTATGCTGATCCCATCGTGTCGCTGCTCATTGCGGCGTTCATCGGCTGGTCTGCAATTGGAGTGCTGCGCGAAGCAGGCGACATCCTGATGGAGAAGGCGCCCGTCGGGCTGGACCCCGAGACGCTCGCTGAGCGTATCGGCCTGATCGATCCCGTCTGCGGCGTGCACGACGTCCACGTGTGGACGGTGGGCGAAGGCCGTAACCTGCTCAGCTGCCACGTAGCCCTGCCCGCCAACCAGACGCTGCTTGAAACAACCGCCATCGTCGCGCGCATTGAACGCATGCTGCATGACGACTTCGGCATCGAACACACGACCATCCAGCCGGAAGAGGATGGCCTGTGCAAGCTGGCGCACGCTCCCACGGTCTTCTGCACCATGGAAGCGCACTCGCACGCTGGCCACTCGCACTAAGCGCACCACTCTGTCTGTCATCCTGAGCGAAGCGAAGGATCTCAGCGGACCTCGATAAGCCGGGGCTCTATACGCCTTCCGCTGCACGAACTCCGTGGCCGAAATTCGCCAGCATCGTTGGCGAGTTCAATTCGGTTGGGATCCTTCGCTTTGCTCAGGATGACGGTGCTTACTTTGAGAAGCGCACCAGCAGCATCTCGTGCCGCTTCAGCGTGACCTTGTAATCGTCCTTGATCGATCCCAGGTCCTTTGCGCCCCATACATCGCGTGCCTTCATGCCGGGCTTCACGCCAGCTTCCTTCAGGTGCAGGCCAATGCCGCGCAAAAAGGTCTGGTCCTCGCCAAAGTTGATGATGGCGTAAGCTACGCCGCCATCGGCCAGCGGACGCGACCAGATCTGCACGGGGCCTTCCTGGTACACGCGCTCTGCCTCGCGGCCCAGCGTGTCCTGGTCAATGGCAATCACTTCGCGGTTGGTCAGCACGCCGGTGACCTCCGGCGTCAGCTTGGTCAGGTTGTTGCCCGCCAGCAGCGGCGCAGCCAGCATTGCCCACATGCCCATGTGCGTGCGGTTCTCATCGAGTGTGAGTTTGCCGTTACCCACCTCAAGCATGTCCGGATCATTCCAGTGCCCCGGCCCTGCGTACTTGCCAAGTCCAATGTTGCTGTTGGCGATGAGCGCGATAGAAGGGAAGTTCTCCTTCACATCATCCGTCGTGCGCCACAGGTTGCCGCCGACTTCCGCGCCCCACTGCCACACCGAATCCCAGCCGTACTGGCATAGGCTGTACACGATTGGCCGTCCCGTCTTCACCAGCGCAGCGTGCATCTTCGCGTAAGCGTCGCGCATCATCTGGTTCTGCTTCAGCTTGTCGCCCGGCGCATCGGCATCCATCTTCTTCCGGAAACCGCACAGGTCATACTTCAGGTAATCGATACCCCATGATGCGTACAAATCCGCATCCTGCTGCTCATGGCCCAGGCTTGCCTCAAACTTTGCGCAGGTCAGGTCGCCGGGTCCGCTGTAAATGCCCAGCTTCAATCCTTTGCTGTGCACGTAGTCTGCCAGCCCCTTCATGTCCGGAAACTTCTCATTGGTGTGCAGCACGCCGCTGGCGTCGCGCTTGCCCTCCCACGTGTCGTCAATGTTCACGTACACATAGCCGGCGTCGCGCATGCCGCTGCTTACAATCAGGTCAGCCGCGGCCTTCACATCATCCTGCGTCACCTTACCCGCAAACCAGTTCCAGCTGTTCCAGCCCATGGGCGGTGTGGCGGCCAGCACGGGTTTTGTTTGAGCAGCCACGGGCAGCGCAGCAAGTGGCAATGAAACGGCAAGTGCAAGCAGTGCAGGAACGAGTCGGCGCATATTCAGTTGGTCTCCAAGGGTGTGTTTCTATGCGAACAGAAGCATACGCCAACCGGGCTCCCAGGCATATACATCGCAGCCGCGCAAACCTGCGGTCCAACCGTTACCATCAATCAGGGACATCCGAAAACCTTGAACAACACCACACACACTGCAGCGCCCGGGCGCGTCAACCTCATTGGCGAACACACGGACTACACCGGCGGCCTTGTGCTGCCCATGGCCATTCCGTTTGCCACCACCGCAACCGTGAGCGCAGCGGAGAGCGGTTATCGCTTTACCTCATCCGCGTTTGATACCGTGCGCGACACCTTCGCAGGCGATACCACCGCAGCCACGGGCGAGTGGAGTGACTATCCCGTAGGCGTTCTGCGTGAGCTGTTGGAGCTCGGCATCACCGTGCCGCCGTTCACCATGCAGCTTGACGGCACGGTGCCGCTCAACGCGGGCCTAAGCTCGTCCGCATCCATTGAGGTTGCAACGGCGGTTGCCCTGCTGCGCCACGCGGGCACATCGCTCACCGCGCCTGAAGTTGCACTGCTCTGCCAGCGTGCGGAGAACCGCTACGTCGGCTCGCCCTGCGGCATCATGGACCAGTTCGTCGTCACCGCCGCAACCGCAGGCCACGCCTTGCTGCTTGACACACGCAACCTTGGCTTCACGCTGTTGCCCATGAACACGGGCGCGCTCGCAGGCTGCAGCATCGTCATCGCAAACTCCATGGTGAAGCACTCCATTGCAGCCGGCGAGTACGGCGTGCGCCGCCGCGAGCTGGAAGAAGGGCAGGCCGTGTTGCGTGCGCGCTTCCCGCTGCTGCGCGACCTGGGCGATGCCAGCATGGATCATCTCGACGCATGCCGCGACAGCATCAGCGAAGAGGTCTACAAGCGTTGCAAGCACGTCATCACAGAAAACGCGCGCGTCTGCGAAGCAGCAGACGCCATGCGCGCGGGTGACGCAGCCAAGCTGGGCGCTGCCATGCTGCAGTCGCACATCAGCCAGCGCGATGACTTTGAAGACTCCGTGCCGGAGATTGATTTTCTCGTCGAAACCGCAATGGCCCAACCCGGTTGCCACGGCGCTCGCCTCACCGGCGGCGGCTTCGGCGGCTGCACCGTGAACCTCGTCGACTCCGCCAACTCCCAAAGCTTTCGGAGCGCGCTGCAGTCCGCCTACTTCGGACACTTCGGCATCGCCGCTGAGGTCTACATCTGCATCGCCGCAGACGGCGCGCTGGCGCGCGTAAAGGATGCCACCCATGCATGACCTACTTGCCACCACACCCCATCGCCGCTGGAATCCTCTACGTGCTGAATGGGTGCTGGTCTCGCCGCATCGCACGCAGCGCCCATGGCAGGGCCAGACGGAGAGCATCGCGCAACCCGTCATCGCCGCCTATGACCCCACCTGTTACCTGTGCCCCGGCAATGAGCGCGCAGGCGGCGCGCAGACTCCGCAGTACACCGGCACCTACGTCTTCGATAACGACTACGCAGCTCTCAAGCCGGACGCACCAGAGTTCTCTACTGACGCGGATGGCACAGGCCTGCTGCGTGCGCAGGCAGAGCGAGGCCTCTGCCGCGTCATCTGCTTCAGCCCGCGGCACGACCTCACGCTCGCCAACATGGATGTGCCCGCCGTGCGTGAAGTGGTGAATGTGTGGGCGCAGCAGGAAGCGGAGTTATCCGCTCTGCCGGAGATTGGCTACGTGCAGATCTTCGAAAATCGCGGAGCCATGATGGGCGCCAGCAATCCCCATCCGCATGGCCAGATATGGGCGACCGAACACGTGCCCAACGATCCCGCAACGGAGCAGCGCGCGCAGGCTGCGTATCTGCAGCAACACGGCGAAGCATTGCTGCCCGCCTATCTGCGTACGGAGCTCGCAGCAGGCGAACGCATCGTTGCAGAAAACGATACGTGGGTTGCCGTGGTGCCCTTCTGGGCAGTGTGGCCGTTCGAACTGCTGCTGCTGCCGCGCACGCAGGTAGCGCGCATGGCTGCGTTGAGTGAAGCACAACGCGACGGCCTTGCGTCCATGCTGCAGCGCGTAGCCGCGGGCTACAACCGCGTCTTCGATGCACCGTTCCCATACTCCATGGGCTTCCACGCCGCGCCAGCAGACGGCGAAGCTCATCCGGAGTGGCAGCTGCACGCGCACTTCTATCCGCCACTTCTGCGCTCAGCCACGGTACGCAAATTCATGGTCGGTTTCGAGCTCCTAGGCTCACCCCAGCGCGACATCACACCAGAGTCCGCAGCCGCAACACTGCGCTCTGCAATGAAATAGCAAGCCGTGTCCTGCCGGACGGGCCCGCTACGCGCGGTGCGGTCACTTCGTGACTCTCAACTGCTTCGCGTCGCGCCTCCCGATGGTCGGCATGAAGCTTCATCCCGCCGAAGAACCGGGTGCCCCACGTATCGATTCTGATACGTGGGATCGACTCCTACGAAGCTCGATCCCGACCAACGGAAGGGCCAAGCCGAAGGCAGTAAAAAGGCGTGCAAACGCCCGCCCTCCGCGTAGGAGGCCCGTCCGGCAGGACACCTTTCTTTACAAAGTCATGCATGCGTTTTGCAGAGTTGGAGGAGAATGGATGGCATGAGCGATCTTGCACCGTTTCATCTTCGGCCGTTATTCGTGGGCCGCACCTGGGGCCGTCACGACCTGTCGCCGTGGTACCTGCCCTCCGCTCCCGCAGACCGCACGCCCGGTGACGATCCCATCGGCGAGGCGTGGCTCACCGGTCAGGCCTGCACCATTGCCGACGGCGTATACGCAGGCCACAAGCTGGCCGATGTTGTCGCCGCAGAACCGCAAAAGCTAAGCGCGCAGGATGGTGAATTCCCCCTGCTGCTGAAGCTGCTCTTTCCAGACGCAAAGCTCTCCGTGCAGGTGCACCCTAACGATGAAGAGGCGCAGGCGCGCGGCATCACCCGCGGCAAAACGGAGTGCTGGTACGTGCTCGACGCACAGCCCGGCGCGACCGTTGCGTGCGGATTGCGCGCAGGTGTGACCATCGACGAACTCCGCACCGCAATCACAGACGGCACCGCAGAGCAGATGCTCGAACACATCCCCGTCACCAGGGGCGACATGGTCTTTGTAGACGCAGGCACAGTCCACGCCATCGGGCCCGGCGTCACCATACTTGAGGTGCAGCAGACCAGCGACACCACCTATCGCCTGTACGACTACGGCCGCCCGCGCGAGCTGCACCTGGCCGATGGCCTGGCCGTAAGCAAGACAGCAACACGCGCCGGCAAGAAGGCCCCGCAGGAGTTGTTGGTAGGCACAACCAAAGGCACACGTCTGCTGGCAGAACAGTACTTCACGGTAGACAGCTTTCCGCTCGCCAACGGAGACACACTGCACCTGCCGCAGCAATCAAAGGCCTACTGCCTCACAGCGCTCTACGGCGATGCAGAGCTCGCCAGCGGCGACACCCGCATCATGCTGCCCGCAGGCTCATCTGCCATCGTGCCCGCATCCAGCGGCGAAGTCACACTGAAAGCCGCAGCCAACGTCGAGATCGTCCGCGCAACACCGTAGCGCGCCGTCATCCTGAGCGGAGCGCAGCGAAGTCGAAGGACCTGCATATCGCTGGCACCATCATGAAATTCAAATCCCGACCAACGGGAGGGCCCACGCGAAGCAGTAAAAAGGCGCGTGAGCGCCCGCTCCGCGCGCAGTGGGCCCGTCCGGCAGGACAGGGTAGTTTAGTAATCCTCGCTGCGGCCAGACGTATCCAGGTTCTCAAAGCGCGTGTAGTCAGCCAGGTAAGCCAGCTTGATCGACCCAGTAGGTCCGTTACGCTGCTTGGCAATGATGATCTCCGCCTGACCCTTGATGTCTTCATTCTCGCGGTCGTAGTACTCCTCGCGGTGGATGAAGCAGACCACGTCGGCATCCTGCTCGATCGATCCTGATTCACGCAGATCGCTCAGCAGCGGCTTCTTGTCGCCCTGCCGCTGTTCACTGCCACGCGACAGCTGCGACAGCGCCACAACGGGCACGGCCATTTCCTTTGCAAGCGCCTTTAGACCGCGCGAGATTTGCGAGACCTCCTGGTTGCGGTTCTCAGGCCGGCGACCACCGGGCCCGCTGCTCGCAATCGTCATCAGCTGCAGGTAGTCGATGAGGATCAGGTCCAGCGCGCCCTCCTGCTGCTTCAGCCGGCGCACCTTCGCGCGCATCTCCGTCAGCGTAATGCCGGGCGTGTCGTCAATGAAAAGCTTGCTGCCCATCAACCGGTCCAGCGCGTTGATCAACTTGCTCTTGTCTTCCTTCGGCAAAAAGCCTGTTTGAATCTTGCGGCTGTTCACCAGCGCCTCGCTTGCCAGCAGGCGGCGCAGCAGCGACTCCTTCGACATTTCCAGCGAGAAGACCGCAACCACCTTGCCGTCGCGCACGGCGGCGTTCTGCGCAATGTTGATGGCCCACGCCGTCTTACCCATGGACGGGCGCGCGGCAATGATCATCAGGTCGCTCTTCTGCAGGCCGCTGGTCATGCGGTCAAACTCGGTGTAGTGCGTTTCGAGGCCGGTGATCTCGCGGCCCTGTTCGTACAGCTGGTCAATGGAGCCAAAGCTCTCCTGCACAATGTTGCCAATGTCAGAGAAGCCGCGCTTGATGGCGCTTTCACTGATCTCAAGCAGCCGGTTCTCTACGTCTCCCAGCACATCCAGCGACGACTCACTCTGGTCGGCGGCGCGGTTCAGCCCCAGCTCGCACACCTCCATCAGTCTGCGCAGGATGCTCTTGTCCTTGACGACCTGCACATAGTTTTCAATCGCCAGGTGACGCGGCAGGTCCTCCGCCAGCGACATGATGTAGGGCCGGCCGCCAACAGCCTCCAGCTCCTTGCGGCGGATGAGCACTTCTGAGACGGTGACAAAGTCAATGGCGTGGGCAAGCTCTGAAAGCTCAAGCATCGCGCTGTAGATGCGGCGGTGCGAGTCCAGAGAAAAGTCTTCCACCTGCAGCTTCGCGGTTGCGTCAACCACCGCAACGGGATCAGACAGCATGGATCCCAGGATGACGCGCTCAGTGTGGACGGAGGCGGGTAATCCCTCACGCTCGACGATCTGTAGAAATGTTGCCATGAAAAACTTCCGTTTCTGCGAACAGGGAATTCGCCTACTTCAGAGTACGACCAGCGGTTGGCGCAGCCAATGCTCATCTCGGTGCATCGCCTGTGGCTAACTTCCATCGCTGTGGATGATGTGGAATTCTCGCCGCAGTTTTCTACACAGCACTATGGCATAGGGTATGGTGGTGTCACCAAAAGGAGCACCCGCTATGAGCCAGAAGGACAGTCTGCCCATCCCCGCCGCCGCCTCGCGCGATCCGCGCTCGCTGGAGGTGTTGCGTGTCTGGATTGCCGGCGGCGAACAGCATGTGGCACTCGCATTTGGCATGTGGGAAGACCCCGCCGCATGGGGCCTGCTGCTGGCAGACCTGGCCCGGCACATTGCAGAAGCACACGCGCAGCAGGACGAAACCGTGGACCCTGAGGAGTTTCTGGAGCGCATCCGCCAGGGGATGGAGGCGGAGCTGGACTCGCCAACCGACGAGGTCTCCGGCAGCGTCCAGTAAGCATCGCCAAACACAAGGAGATCGCACACATGGCAGCACCTGGCAGCCTCATCGGATTTGTCCCCATCACCGACGCAGACCGCGCGAAGGCCTTCTACGTGGAGACGCTTGGCCTTGAGTTTGTGCAGGACGACGGCTTCGCGCTGGTGCTGAAGTCGGATGACAACATGGTGCGCCTCGTCCGCATGCCGCAGGTCACGCCTGCCACATTCACCATCCTCGGCTGGGAGTCCGCGCAGATTGAGGATGATGTAAAGCGCCTTACCGCAGCGGGCGTAAGCTTCCTGCGCTATGGGTTCTTCCAGCAGGATGACCTCGGCATATGGACTGCACCCAACGGCAACAAGGTCTGCTGGTTCACTGACCCAGACGGCAACGTGCTCTCACTCTCAAAGCACGATTAGCCGCGGTGAACTTGCACAATGGAACAAGCACCATGACCACCTTCATACTCCGCACTGCCACGTCGGGTGACATACCCGCACTGCGCGCGCTGATTGAGCGCAGCGTGCGCGGCCTGCAGCAGCACGATTACACGCAGGCTCAGATGGAGGGCGCGCTGGGCCACGCCCTCGGGCTGGACACGCAGTTGGTAGCGGATGGCACATACTTCGTCGCGTCGCCAGTGGGGCAGCCGGATGTGTTTGCAGGCAGCGGTGGCTGGAGCTTTCGCCGCACACTCTTCGGCAGCGATGGAGGTCCAGACCGAGTTGCAGAAGAGCTTGACCCGGCAGTGGATGCAGCCAAGATTCGTGCCATCTTTGTTGACCCGGCGTTTGCGCGCATGGGGCTGGGCACGCTTATCCTGCAGCACTGTGAAAACGCTGCACGCGCCGCCGGTTTTACGCACGCAGAGATGGGTTCCACGCTGACCGGCGTACCGCTTTATGCGCTGCGTGGCTACAAAGCAGGCCAGCGTGTGGACGTGCCGCTGCCCAACGGCGAAGTTCTACTGATCCTCCGCATGACGAAGAATCTTTAAGCGAATGCCAGCACAATAGCGCCTGCTGTAATCAGCGCGCCGCCTGCCACCTTCATCAGCGTGATGCGTTCGCCCAGCAGTGGCCATGCCAGCAGAATGACAAAGACCACGCTCAGCTTGTCGATGGGCGCAACCTTTGAAGCCTGCCCCATGGACAGCGCGCGGAAGTAGCAGAGCCACGAAAGGCCCGTCGCCAGGCCGGACAGCGTGAGGAAGATCCAGCTACGACGCTCAATGTGCGCAATGCCGCCATGCGCTCCAAACCCAATGGCGATGGCCCACGCAAACAGCACCACCACCGTGGTGCGAACGGCCGTGGCCAGGTTGGGATCAACACCCGCAACACCAAACTTAGCCAGCAGCGCGGTGGCTGCTGCAAACACCGCGGAGAGTAAAGCCCACACCATCCATGACATTGCTTACGCTCCGGTGGAGATTGTGTTCTCGCGTGCTGCGAGTCCGCGTGTGTGGACTTCAAGCAATATGTTGATCAGCGTGAGCGCTGCGGGTGTCACCCCGGGGATGCGGCTGGCTTGGCCAATGGTCTGCGGTCGCACGCGCTCCAGCTTCTCCTGAATTTCGCGGCTCAGACCACTCACGCCCTTGTACTGAAAGCTCGTCGGAATCACGCGCGTCTCCGCCTTGCGCAGCTTCTCAATCGATCGGCGCTGCTGGTCCAGGTAACCCGCGTACTTGATCTCCGTCTCAACCGCGCGCAGTTCGTTGCGCACACGTGAGGTCATTGGTTCGGCGGCATAATCAACCAACTGTGATGAGCGAAGCAGTGCATCGCGAAGATACGGCACAAGCTGCTCCACCGTTATCTCAGGCCGCTTCAACAACTGCGCGTATGTCTGCCCATGCGCACTGTCATCTCCGCTGACTTGCTGACTCGTTGACTTGCTGACGCGCTCACTCTCCAGCAGAACAGTCATCGCGGCCATGCGCGCCTGCCGTGCCTCGTAGTCGGCCCACGCTGCATCGTCAATCAGGCCCATGCGGCGTCCATGCGGAGTCAGCCGACGGTCTGCATTGTCAATGCGCAGATGCAGTCGAAACTCCGCGCGGCTGGTGAACATGCGATACGGCTCATTGGTGCCCTTGCTGATGAGGTCATCAATCAAAATGCCGGTGTAACCCTCCGTGCGGTCCAGCGTGAAGGGCTCTTCGCCACGCACACGCAGCGCAGCGTTCACGCCCGCCATCAGGCCCTGGCACGCGGCCTCTTCATAGCCGCTGGTGCCGTTGATCTGGCCCGCAAGGTATAGGCAGTCAATGCTCTTCACCTTCAGCGAACGGTCCAGCTCGGTTGGGTCAATCGCGTCGTATTCGATTGCATAACCAGGCCGCAGCATCGTCGCGTTTTCCAGTCCGGGGATGGAGTGCACCATCGCCAGCTGCACGTCCGCGGGCAGCGACGTGCTCATGCCGTTGATGTAGACCTCGTCCGTGTCCAACCCCTCAGGCTCCAGAAAAAACTGGTGCTGCGTCTTGTCCGGAAAGCGCACAATCTTGTCTTCAATCGACGGGCAGTAGCGCGGGCCAATCGCCTCAATCTGGCCGGTGTACATGGGCGACCGATGCACATTGTCGCGGATGAGCTGCAGTGTTTGCGGCGTGGTGGTGGCAATGTGGCAGCAGATCTGTCGCAGCTGCGGTACGTGCTTTGAGCGGAAGGAAAACGGCGTTGGGTCTGCGTCACCGGGCTGCTCTTCAAAGCGTGCCCAGTCGATGGTGCGGCCATCCAGCCGCGGCGGCGTGCCCGTCTTCAGGCGGCACTGGCGCAGGCCCAGCTTCTTCAGGTTTTCGCCCAGATAAACGGATGCGGGCTCATGCGGCGTGCGGCCAGCGCTGGTCTTCTGCTCACCGCAGTGAATCAATCCATTCAAAAACGTGCCGGTAGTAATGACGACGGCATTGGCGCGAACCTCACGACCATCACGAAGCCGCAATCCAACACACAGCCGAGGGCTGACTTGCTGACTCGCTGATTCGCTGACCCGCTGCTCTTCCAGCAACACATCCACAACCTCTGCTTCCACAAGCGAAAGGTTTGGAATGCCCTGCAGCAGCTCGCGCATGCGCACGCGATACAGAGCCTTGTCACACTGCGCGCGTGGCGACCACACGGCAGGCCCGCGCGATGTGTTCAGCAGGCGAAACTGAATGCCGCATGCGTCCGCAACTTCACCCATCACGCCGCCCAGCGCATCCACTTCGCGCACAAGGTGTCCCTTGGCAATGCCGCCAATGGCGGGGTTGCAGCTCATCTGCGCAATCAGGTCGAGGTTCAGCGTAAGCAGAGCGGTGCGCAGACCCATGCGTGCGGCAGCGGCAGCGGCCTCGCAGCCGGCATGACCCGCGCCCACAACCAGCACATCGAACTGCTCCGCAACATTCACACTTCAAGTTTACTGGTTTGCATCTGACACCATACGTCCGACGAAAACGGAGCCCTATGGCTTTGCCGCATCCGCAGGGGCGTTGATGGGCAGCGAGGTGCCCCCGGAAGTGACGAAATACGAGGATGCAGGCGAGCCAAAGGTGACGCTGAAGACATAAGTCGGCAAATTCATGTTGGAGGGCCGCGGAAACTCAACAATGTACCTGCCGCGAAGCAGCTCCACGAAGTGCTTCAGTGTCCCCCGCATCGTTTGGGAGGAGCCTTCAAGCACCAGGCCGCCGCTATTCTCGGTTACACGTGCCAGGTCTGTGCCTGCGCCTCCGACTGTCGGCGCACCGAAATTTCGGCCGGGCGAAGCTAGGAACAGAGGCCGAGAGATGGCGAACATGGCAACGCCAGACTCCGTAGCGTAACGCTGCAGACGCGCCGGAGGAATGGTGCTGCCGCTGTCGTCGCCATTTGTGATCACCAGCAGGACGCGGCGGCCCGGTTCGGTTGCAAGGGTGGCGTCGACGTAGGCCATGGCATCCCACAGGTGCCGAGGTCCACTGCACTCACTGCGATCACCGCGAAAGGGTGTCACCTTCATCGCGTCCTCTGCACGAGACTTCAGCACGGACGATTCAGCCGGCACCAGCGCCGTGACAGGCCGCAGGCGACAGCCGTCGGTGATGTATATCGCCACGCGGTCGCTCGGATGCAGCGACTTTGACGCGAGTTCGGCGAACTGTTCCGGCAGCTTCATCAGTAGATCGTTGGGGACGGCGTTGTCCAACAGGATGGCCAGCGTAATGGGGTCGTCACCCTCCATCCGCACATGGCGCGGAACAATCACCGGCCCATTCTGCATCTCTATGCGAAAACGCTCTGACGGAATGGGCGAGACGGCCTGCCGCTGCGGTCCCAATATGAGCACGGGCAGTTGCAGCAGGTTGGTGTAGACGTGGATGGTGGTGGTTGCTGCTTCAGGCGTTGGAGACGTTTGGGCACGCACCAGCACTTCCGATGCGCAGAGCAACATCAGTAGCGTGCATCCCGCAAATAGGCGCCGGATCTTCATGGCGGTTGGAATTCTGACAGATTGTACGGCGCAGCAGGCACAGAAGACGCCTGCATCTTTCAGCGAAGCGGGCCGCTATTCAAATCGAGGCAAGTGGCGCAGCTCGCCTGCGGGCACCGGCTCCGTGGGGCAGCCGGACTTCACCCATCCGCGCAGGCCGCCTTCAATCACCTTCACGGTTGTGCCGCGGTTCTCCATCGCATACGCAATGCGGATGCTGGTAGCGTCGCGCACGCACGAGCAGTACACGTAGATATCGCACTCCGGCGCCAGCGTCTCGCGCAACGCATCCAGCTCCACGCCCAGCCGGTTCGGCTCCACGCGGATGGAGTTCTTGATCCGCTGCATGCCGGGGTCGTAGTAGCCGTGCGAGCGCACATCGGCAATCACAATGGGCCGCGATGGATCAGGATTCTCCAGCCGCTGCACCACCTCGTCTGCAGTTACACGACCCACATTGCGGTAGCGGCGGTCGCGCATCATAATGGCCATCCACATGGCCGCATAGCCCACAAGCACCAGCACGACAAATCCCAGCGCCACGTGACCAACCACCGCCAGCGCATCCGTTACCGCCTTGATGTAGCTGTGCAGAAAGTATCCCACCAGCGTCCACGTCAGCACATGCAGCAGTGCGCCGCACGCATCCAGCCGCCAGAACTTAAACGGCCGCATATTCAGGCTGCCCGCCAGCGGCGGCGCCATGCTGTTCATGCCGGGGATGAAGCGGGCAATCAGGAGTACACGCGGCCCGCGCGCATAAAAGAAATCTGCAGAGCGGAAGATGCAGACCTCCGGGTCCATCGTCAGCCGGCACAGCCGCGCCAGCAGCCACCAGCCCGTCAGCCGACCGCCGGTGAACAGCACGCACGCGCCAAAACTCTCTGCCAGCACAGCCAGAGGTACCAGCACGGCCAGCTGCAACGATCCACCATGGGACGCCGCGCCCGCCAGGATCAACGCAAGCCCCGTCGGCGCAGGCAGCCCCAGTGCAGACAGCAACACCAGCGTCAACACCGTCACATAGCCATGCGCCGCGACCCACGCTGCCAGACTCATAGACCTACACCCACAATCATTGCTGCTCCGTGTTGAGTCTGATGCCAAATGTGCGCACAACCGCCGTCGCGTGCGACCATGTCTTCTGACGGCAAACCGGATTGGGCCAGCCGCATCCTAATTTGTTGCCGTGGAGGTGGTTCTGTGAGTACAAATCCATCGGAGCAAAACGCAGGAGCGCCGCAGCCAGCCGCACGTACGCCGCATAACGCCGGTGCGGAACCGGTTTACGGCCCGGCCTATACAGGATCCGCAGCAACCGGTCCGGCACCTACAGCCGCCGGAGAAACCTCACAAACTGTGCCGCCGCCCGCCGTCTATCCGCACCCACCCTACGGCGAGCCACCGCGCTACACAGCGCCTTACCCGCCCTACCCAACAGATGACGTGCCCTCAGCGCCGGGCATGGCGTCCAATCTTGCAGCGGGGCTGGCCTATGTCACAGTCTTCCCGGCGGTTCTGTTCCTTCTGCTGGAGCCCTACCGCTCCAACCCGCTCGTGCGTTTCCACAGCTGGCAATCAGTGTTTTATTTTGTGGCGGTAGCGGTGTTCCGCGTGATTGAAATGCTGTTGCTCTCCACGCTGCCTGCAAGCATCGCCTACGCCATCGCTGGAGTTGTTTCGCTCATGCTGTTCATCGGCTGGCTTGTGGCCGTCATCAAGGCGCTGCAGGGCAATGTGTGGCAGCTGCCGGTGGTGGGTCCATACGCGGCCCGCACCTCGGCCTCCAGCAGCATTGGCTAACGACCGCGGAGCCATGAACTGCAACACCATGTCCTGCCGGACGGGCCCGCTGCGCGCCGGGCGGGCGTTTCACGCCTTTTTACTTGGCTTCGCCTCGCCCCTCCCGTTGGTCGGGATGAAACGTATCACCACAAAATTTTGTCATCCTGAGCGAAGTCGAAGGACCTGCATTTCGCCGGCACCAGCGCAAAGTTTGACGCCGGCCAACGGGAGGCACGCGCAGCAGTAAAAAGGCGCGTGAGCGCCCGCCCCGCGCGCAGCGGGCTCGTCCGGCAGGACACGCGTAGCGAGCCCTACCGCTCGTAGGGTTTGCTCAGGTCCACAAACGGAGTGGGCGGCAACGCGACAGCTGCGGGTGCGTCCGGGTGTGCCGGGTCAAACATCGCGTTTGGCGCCCGCAGAAACTTCACCAGCGGCAGCTTTGCCTGTTGCATGCCCAGCACCACGCACCGCGCCAGCTCATACGCTCCATAGCTGTTGAAGTGCGTGTCATCGTGCAGCGCTTCCGTCTGGCCGGGATAGGTGCCAGCCGCAGCATAGACAAACAGGCTGCGTGAATCCGGCTCGCCAATCGCTTCATACAGCGTCTTGCTCATCGCATTCAGGTCAATCAACGCAACGTGGTCGCTGGCGGCCAGGTCGCGCATCGTCTGCGGATACGGTGCGAGCGAGTCCGTAATGTGGACGCCCCCATCGCCCCCAGCAGCAAAGGTGCGACGATTGGTGCTGGTGACCAGCACCGGCGTCGCTCCACGCTCACGCGCCATCGCGATGTAGTTACGCAGCAGCGCAACGTACTTCTCCGGCGACACATACCCCGGCCCCGGCTTCATGTCGTTATGCGCAAACTGGAAGAGCAGGTAGTCGCCCTTGCGCAGCGTGCTGAAGATTTTGGCGAAGCGCAACTCGCTCTCAAAGCTGGCAATCGTCTCGCCAGACTCGGCATCGTTCGCAATCGTCACCCCCGTGCCAAAGAAGCTGGGCAGCATCTGTCCCCACGCCGCCCACGGCTCCGTCTCCTGGTCCACCACGGTAGAGTCGCCCGCCAGGTAAACCGTCGGCGGATTCTTCTTCACCGGCGCTATCGTGATGCTGCGCACAGAAGGCCGGTCGCCCGCAAACTCCAGCGTCAGTTTGCTGTCCCAATCCAGCGAATCGATCTCACGCGGCTTGCGACGAACCTGCCCGCCACCAGCAATGTTTGGACCGCGCACGTTCACGTTGAACTGCACCGTCTGCTCGCCGTCAGCGCGCGCTGTTACATTGCGCGCCATCAGCCTGCGCGCCTCCGCCTTGATGGTCGTTACAGAGGCATCGTCGCTGCCCACCACAACTGTAACGGTGTAGTTGCCCTCCGCCATCGGGGCCGAAAAGAAGAACGAACGCGAAGCCGCACAGCTGGTGGCCGACATCAGGTCAGGCCCCGTCGTAAGGTCCCAGCCAGCCTTCGCCGGTGTGTGAGCGGCAATGTTCTCCGGGATAAAGCGAGTCCGCTGCTCCAGCGAAACCGCCTCCAGCGTGGGCCCACAAGTCCACGTCTGCGCATGCAGCGCTGCAGGGATAAACATCAAGGCGAGCAGGAATGTTTTCTTGGCGGCTTGCATTCGATGGCGATGAAGATTTTCAAACATCCGTGAGTTCCCGCGATTCACTCTAAATGCTCTGTCCTGCCGGACGGGCCCACTGCGCGTGGGGCGGGCGTTCCACGCCTTTTTACTGCTTCGCATGGCCTTTCCGTTGGTCAGGATGAAAACTTGATCCCGACCAACGGGAGGGCCATGCGAAGGAGTAAAAAGGTGCGTGAGCACCCGCCCCGCGCGTAGCGGGCCCGTCCGGCAGGACAAGTATTTATCAAAATGAAAGGGAATCAGTCGCCGCGGCGGAGGCGGTTCAGGCCGTTGAAGGCGGCTACCTTGTAGCACTCGGCCAGCGTGGGATAGTTGAAGACCGTATCCACGAAGTAGTCGATGTTGCCGCCCAGCGCCATCACAGCCTGGCCAATGTGCAGCAGCTCGCTGGCACCCTCGCCAATAATGTGCACGCCCAGGATGGACTTGTTTTCGCGGTGGAAGACGAGTTTCAAGCGGCCCGTCGTATCGCCGCGAATCTGGCCGCGCGCAATCTCGCGGTAGTAGGCCACGCCCACTTCATACGGCACGTCTTCCTCAGTCAGCTGCTCCTCGGTCTTGCCTAGAAAGCTGATCTCAGGAATGGTCCAAATGCCGTACGGGTAAAAGCTGGGGTTTGACAGGATGCTTTCGTCGCCAAAGGCGCGTGCTGCGCTGATGCGGCCCTGCTCCATGGAAACCGACGCCAGCGACGGAAAGCCAATCACATCGCCAACCGCAAACACGCTCGGACACTTCGTCCGGTAATCCTTATCCACGGGGATGCGGCCGCGCGAGTCAGACTCAACGCCAATCTTGCTCAGTTCCAGCTCGTCCACATTGCCCTGACGGCCCACCGCATACAGCAGGGCATCGCCCTGCACCTTCTTGCGGCTCTCAAGGTTGGCGGTAACGGTGCCGTCTTCGTTCTCTTCGACCGACTCCACCTCTTCATTCAGCCGCATGGTCACGCGGCTGTCGCGCAGGTGGTAGCTCAGCGCTTCAACAATTTCCTGATCCGCAAACTCCAGCAGACGCGGCCGCCGCTCAATCAGCGTTACACGCACGCCCAGCGCGGCAAACATGCACGTGTACTCCACGCCGATAACTCCGCCACCCACCACAATCATGGTCTTGGGCAGCGTCTTCAGCTCCAGCACCAGGTCACTGTTGATGATGGTTGTGCCGTTGATGGGCACCTTGTCGCTTGCTGCGGGTTTGGTTCCGGTGGCGATGATGATGCTCTTCGCCTCGTACACGTTCGTTCCGCGAGTGTTGGTCACGCGGATGTGGGTCGCGTCATCAAACGACGCGGTACCCGTGAACATATCAATGTTGTTGCGGCTCAGCTGAGCCTCGGTCACATCAATCTCAGTCTTGATGACGTGCTGCACACGGAAGGCCAGGTCGGCCATCGTGATGCGCTCCTTCACCCTGTAGTTCATGCCGTAGATGGAGCGGTAGTTGTAACCGGAGAGGTGCAGGACGGCTTCGCGCATCGTCTTGCTGGGGATCGTGCCGGTGTTGATGCAGGCGCCGCCAACAACCTCGCGCATTTCAACCAGTGCCACGCGCTTGCCCAGCTTGGCGCCGTAAATGGCGGCGCGCTGTCCCGCTGGACCGGAACCAATGACGATCAGATCGTAGACGCTGCCAGGTGTTGCACTCATGTATTTTGGCGGCTTTCCTCTGGTTGGCAGGACGCAGCGCTCTCTGCGGTCGTCACATTTCAGGGCCCGCATGGATCCGGCGCGGTTTGCGCACGGTGCCATCGGATTTCGTTTTCAGGCTACCACAGCAGGCAGCGCCGCCACGTTACTGCGCCATGGCGCGACATGCACATAGGAGAAGGTTATCCCTGCAGAATTGTCATCCTGAGCGGAGCTCAGCGGAGTCGAAGAGCCTGTCCTGAGCTTGTCGAAGGAACCTGCATTCACTCGACTGACCTCAAATGAGTCGCTCTTCGACGAATCACAACACGAGAAAAATTTATTAGCAGCACCAGCAGCACCCGCTCATAGAATGGCCGCATGACGAAGACCCCTGTTGCTGTTGCCTTTGCTGCCGCATTGCTGTGCACCGCTGTCTCCGCATCGGCGCAAATCCCCGTTGAGTCCGCGATGGAGACGCGCTTCCAGTTGGACCTGCAGGTGAACACCGCTGCGCTGAAGGCCATGCTGCCCGAGGGCTTTACCAGCAGCGTTGCCGCACAGGGCCCGGCCAAGGACGCAAACGTCCGCCTCATCTTCGTCGATCGCCTCACCGTCAACGGCCCCGACGGCAAGCCGGTGGGCAACGGCTCCAGCCGCTTCGCCTACTTCGTCGCACCGGCCAAGGATGCCTCCGGGGCCAACGCGCAGGTGGTGCTGGGCGGCATTACGACGGACTCGCTGGGCACGCCCGGTCCCTTCGGCAACTTCCTCGCGGCAAAGAACGTGTCCATCACGACGAAGTCCACCACGGACGGCCCCGGCCCCACCATCGACTCGCAGGACTGGACGCTGGAGGCCGCCACCGGCGAAAAGCTGGAGCTGCACGTGGAGTACGAGCACGGCAGCGGCAACCGGCCTGTGCCTCGGCCAGAGAGTGCGGCAGGTGCAGCCGGTTTTGCAGGCGCAGGCGGAGCTGGTCCAGCGGTCGGTGCTGAAGGCGCAGCAGGTGCCGCAGGCGGTGCAGCACGCGGCGGTGGCGGCGGAGCGAACGCAGCAACGCTGTACTACTCGGCCAAGGACATCACGATGGTGCAGTCCGTCAAGCAGGAGCAGGTGCTCGACATCCTCCGCAACGTGACCACCAACCCCAAGGACCGCGTGCGCAAATTCAGCTTCAAGTGCGGCGGCGGCAGCTACGCCAAACTCTGCGACGGCACAGAAAAGCCCCTAAGCTGGGACAACATCCTATGGAACAACCGCACCATTTCGAAACCTTAGTGTCAGGCAGGTGTGGTACCACTCCCTATGATTTCCTGAACAATTGGGCGAACTCCGATGGCTCACCTACGAACGTCCGGATTCCGTAGCTCACCCACCAGCTCGTAGAAGATGACGCCGGGTTCGGTGCGGCTGCCCTGCACCAGTTCCAGCAGGGTGGCGCGGACGGCGTCAACGTGTTCTGGCTTGCTCTGAATGCGTGCAAAGATTTGCGTGGTAGCCATGATCCCTCTCGATGCAGAGTACCTCAAGAGTCGTCATCCTGAGCGCCGCGAAGGATCCCAGCGGGTGCGCGCCCTACCACATACGTGGGCGTCTTCCGGCCACGTATGTTTCGCAGCGGAATAACACGAATCCATCGGCTGTATGGAGCGGCGTCGGGATCCTTCGCTGCGCTCAGGATGACGCCACTTTCAAGAAGAGAGGTGGCGCACGTGTGGACACGCTGCTCTAAGCGACGAGTTATTCGCCGACTTTTAGGACTGCCAGGAAGGCTTCCTGGGGGATGTCTACCTTGCCGATTCGTTTCATGCGCTTTTTGCCCTCTTTTTGCTTGTCGAGGAGTTTGCGCTTTCGGCTGATGTCGCCGCCATAGCACTTGGCGAGCACGTCTTTCTTGATGGCGCTGACCGTCTCTCGCGCCACGATCTTGCTGCCGATGGCGGCCTGGATGGCGACCTCAAACATCTGGCGTGGGATGAGTTCCTTCATCTTGTGGACGAGGGCTTTGCCGCGGTCGTAGGCGAAGTCGCGGTGCACGATGACGCTGAGTGCGTCGACGGGTTCGCCTGCGATGAGGATGTCCATCTTCACCATGGGGCTGGTCCACATGCCGGCGAGGTGGTAATCCAGCGAGGCGTAGCCGCGGGAGACGCTCTTGAGGCGGTCGTAGAAGTCGAGCACGATTTCGTTCAGCGGCAGCTCGTAGGTGATCATGACGCGGTTGGCGCTGACGTACTCCATGTTCTGCTGCTTGCCGCGCTTCTCTTCCACGAGCTTGAGGATGTTGCCGACGTACTCCTCATTGGTGAGGATCTTGGCGATGATGACCGGCTCTTCAATGGTGGCAATGTTGGTGGGGTCGGGCCAGCGGCTGGGGTTTTCAACCTCAATGACTTCGCCGCCGGTGAGCGTGATTTTGTAACGCACGCCGGGCGCGGTGGTGATGAGGTCAAGGCCGAACTCGCGTTCAATGCGCTCCTGGATGATCTCCATGTGGAGCAGGCCGAGGAAGCCGCAGCGAAAGCCGAAGCCCAGCGCGACGGAGGATTCCGGCTCGAAGGAGAAGCTCGCGTCGTTCAGCTTGAGTTTGCCCAAGGCTTCGCGAAGTGCGCCGTGCTCGTGGCTTTCCACGGTGTACAGGCCCGCGAAGACCATGCTCTTGATGTCTTCAAAGCCGGGCAGCATCTCCGCTGCGGGGTTCGCGGGGTCGGTAATGGTGTCGCCGACCTTGGTGTCGGCCACGTCTTTGATGGTCGCAACAAAGAAGCCGACTTCGCCCGCGCTGAGCGTGGCAATTTCAACGGCCTTGGGTGTGAGTACGCCCATGCTCTCCACGTCGAAGATTTTGTTGTTGCTCATGAGCTTGATGCGCTGGCCGGTGCGGAGAACGCCGTTGATGACGCGGGCCAGCACGATGACGCCCTTGTAGGGGTCGAACCAGCTGTCAAAGATGAGCGCCTGCAGCGGAGCATCTGCCTTGCCTACGGGCGAGGGCAGCAGCGTGACTACGGCTTCCAGAATGTCGGCGACGTTGAGGCCGGTCTTTGCGGAGACGCAGATGGCGTGGTCTGCGGGCAGGCCAACGGTGGTCTCAATCATCTCCTTGGTGCGCTCAATGTCGGCGCTGGGGAGATCGATCTTGTTGATGATGGGGATGATCTCAAGCCCGTTGGAGATGGCGAGATACGCGTTCGCAAGTGTCTGCGCTTCCACACCCTGCGATGCGTCCACGACGAGCAGCGCGCCTTCGCACGAGGCCAGCGAGCGCGAGACTTCGTAGCTGAAGTCGACGTGGCCTGGCGTGTCAATGAGGTTGAGCTGGTAGGTGTGGCCGTCCTTGGCCTGGTACATCATGCGGACGGAGTGGGCCTTGATGGTGATGCCGCGCTCGCGCTCCAGGTCCATGGCGTCCAGCACCTGTGCCTGCATCTCGCGCTGGGTCAGCGAGCCCGTGAGTTCGAGGAGGCGGTCAGACAGGGTGGATTTGCCGTGATCGATGTGCGCGATGATCGCGAAATTGCGGATGTACTTGGGGTCCATGCTCTGTATCTAGTCTACAGCGCGCTTTCGCGCGGTTCTCGACGCCGCTCTTCGCGGCGTGAGGGTAGCGCAGGGACATGTGGGGAGGGGGGTACAACGGCGCGGCCGGGAGGCCGCGCTGGCAGAGCCAAAAGGAGCTAGTAAATGCTGTTCTCTACGTCTGCTGCAAGGCCACAGACGACTGCGATGAGGAATCCCCCACCAAGAAGCAAGGCGATGATCATTGAAAAGTACTCCAGGACTACAAGGGGTTGGTATTGCGTTTGCAGCGATGGCAACGACGAACGTCGCAGCCGGTGGAAAGGGCTATGCTTCCGCGTCGGCGTTGCCGGCGAAGGTTGCGATCACGCAGGGGCAGATGAGCATCGTGAGGAAGACGGCAGCGATAATCAGGTCATGCATGGTTTGGTTCTCATCTCTGGTACGGAGGACTTACCTGTCCCCTCGACAAAGATGAGAATCTTCCTTTTTACAGACCTGCAACATCCATCGAAAGCTTCGTCGCAAAGCCGTTGGTGGCATTGGTCTGCACACCTTTAGAGCAGGCGTGTGACTCATTGCATGGCATGCCTAACACCTTTGTGCTATCTGGGGCCGGGTACTGCCTGGCTGGACACCGCTATTTGCGTGCAGCACCCACGTAGGTCACGTGCCATACGCTGCGGCTGCCGTCGTCTGTAACGAACAGACTGCCGTCTTTGCCCACGGTTACGCCTACGGGCCTGCCCCACACGCTGTTGTCATCCACTACGAAACCAGTCAGAAAGTCCTCATAGCTGCCCGTAGCTTTGCCGTCATGCATCGGCACGCGGATCACTTCGTAGTCGGCGCGCTTGTTGCGGTTCCATGAGCCGTGTTCCGCTGCGAAGGCATCGCCCCCAAACCCCTGCGGAAAGCTGCCGCCTGCGGGATAGAAGACCATTTCCAGCGAAGCCATGTGCGGCTGCAGCAGCACGTCTGGCGTCAGTACCTTGTCGTGCAGGTCAACCTTCTTACAGAGCTTTGGATCAGGCGAATGAATGGGGCGTCCGCGCCCAGGGCTAACCGCGTTCGCGTGGCGGAAGTTATCGCACCGTCGCTGAGGATGAGGCTAGAGAGCGAGATGTCCAATAAGGCCGGGCGCTCCTGAAGAGCGCCCGGCCTTGGTTTGGATGAACGTGGAAGGGCTAGCGGCGTCCGCCGCCGCCACCGGGACGAGCGCCGCCACCGGGGCGAGCTGGAGCGCCGCCACCAGGACGACCGCCGGGGCGAGCTGGAGCGCCGCCACCGGGACGACCGCCGGGACGAACTGCAGCGCCGCCGGGACGACCACCGGGACGAGGGCCAGGACCGCCGGGACGAACACCGGGACGAGGACCAGGGCCGCCGGGACGAACACCGGGACGTCCGGGACCACCGTAGCCGCCGTTACCGCGATAGCGTCCGCCGCCCGGGCCGCCAAAGCGATGACC
>JAMFTB010000208.1 GCA_026225595.1 Terriglobus sp.
CGCCTGTCTGCGCGCGCAGCGGCGCACGCAGATGCGATGCAGGATCAATGAGCCGCAGCGCCTCGCGTGGTGTGCGGTTGGTGCTGGGCCGCAGTGTGCGGCGATCTTCAAGCGCGACGATAGACGCCCAGTAGAGGCAGTGCACCGCATCGCGCCACTCACCGCGTTCTGCGTGTGTGCGGGCACGCTCTGCCCACGCACGCGACTCCGCCTGCTGCGCGCGACGATCTGCATCGCCGCTGAGTTTGCCCAGCGCAATGCGTTGACGATCGAGCGTGCGGTAGACCCACAACAGCATGAGCACGGCGGCCAGCAACAACGCGCCCCACTGCAGCGCCTGCCCAAGCCACGGAGCCATACGGCCCAGCGACGACGCGCCACCAAACAGCCGCGCCAGCACATCGCTGATCCACGCGGAGAGCTTCTCCGTGAGCGAGTAGTCTGACGTGGTGCGGAACTCTTTGCCCGCAAGTACTTCACTGCGCGACGAACGTTGCGCCTGTGTCAGCGGCACATCCGCTGGTGGGGCATCCAGCTCCGCCTCCTGCTCTGAGAGGCGCTGCTCCGCATACGGCAGCATCTGGTTGCGCAGTGCGTGTGATGTGTCGTTGCGGTCTGCCAGCAGATTGCGCAGCCAGTTATAACGCTCAATAAATGGCTGGCCGTTCGGGCGCTGCACGTAGTCGTCCTGCGCACCTACGCGCGCGGCATCACACGCCGTTACCTCACGTCCGCAGTCTGCAACCAGTCGCCGCAGATCATCCAGATGTGCGCGGTACTGCGCGATGTTGACCGTGCGCAGACCCGGCGGACCGGGCTGCGGCAATGCCGCAGGCGAGGGCGTCTGCGCCGCTGCTGCACAGGGCAGCAGCGATGACAGCAACGCCAACACGAGGGCAGCGCGCAGCAATGTCATGCTATGGGCGGGTCCTGTTGCTGCAGTGAAGTGTCCACAGGAATAAAGCTGCGTTGCATCATCAGCTCAATGTCATAGCCCTCGCGGCGCACGCGCTCATCCACATAGAACAGGCACAGCGCAATGGATGCGACGGGCGTGATGAGCGTGATGGTGACAAATGCGACGAGCAGGTAAGTCGCCTGCAGGATGATGTGCTCGGCGCCGTGCGTGGTGCCGGCCAGCATCACAAACGGCAGCTGGATGCCGCCCGCCACCATCTGCAGCGCATACGCCAGCAGCAGCGCCATAAAGATGCGGCCCTTGCGACCGGCAACCAACGCATGCGATCTTCGCAGCGACGCGCTTACACCCAGGTCTTCCTGCAATGCTGCGGGCACCGCAAGGGCGTTGCGGATGTAGTTGATAGCACCCCACACGGTGGCGCCCGTGATCAGCATCATCGCAGTAAGAAACAGCATGCCTACAAGCACAGGGTTGCCGCGCACGGCCGGAATTGCAATCGACCCGAAGATGAGCGCGATGCCCGGGATCATGGGCCAGCCCAGGCTCCAGAACTGCCGCAGAGTGATGCCGGTCCAGCGCAGCCAGCGACCGCGCACATGGTCGTACGCTTCCTTTGCGTTGACGGGCACGCCACGTGAGATACGCGATACCGATTCCACCGTGGCCGCGTGCGCAATGCCAAAGGCGATGAGGAAGAGCACCATCGACGGAATCAGGTACACCTGCATCTTCAGCAGAGTTGCCATCGCGTCAGCAGCAGCCTGCGCGGGCATGCCCGGTTGCACCACGTCCGAACGGTGCGATACCGCCAGGTAGACCATGCGCAAAATCGAGATGAACGTGGTCATGATTGCCGGCAAGGTGCCAAGGCCTGCGAAGAGCCAGAAGTGTCTGCGATAGAGAGCGAAGGTGCGGTCAAGCACTTCACCCGTTGAGAGCGGTCGCATGTGCGGCGCGGGCGCAGTTGGTTGCGTGGGTGATGGCGCATACGGCGCAGGCGCGCCATATGCCGTGGGTGAGAAGCCGCCGTAGCCGTCGTGCTGCGTCATGCGTTCTGCCTCGTGTGCTTCTCTGCTTAAACGCTACCTGCTGACACCATGCTAATGCGCCGCCGTAGCCAGCCACTGCTGCAGGCTGGGCTGCTGCTGCGCGCGAAACTTCGTACAGCTATCAATCAAACCCAGTGCATCGCGCAGACCGCGTTCTGACGCTTCCACCGGATGCGTTGCGAAGAACTGCTGCACATCCGCGCGGTCTTCCGCAGAACAGAAAAAGCCCGTCGCTGTAACAATGCGCTTACCACTGGCAACAGTCAGCTGCGCATGCACCTTGTCCCAGTTGTTCTTGATGTAAGCCCACGTCTGCGGCCGCGTCTCTGGCCGCTGCAATAACGGCACCAGCAGCTGCCAACTGTTCTGGTTACGCACCTTACCGCTGTTGGTCACGTAGTCCAGCGTGCGCGTTACCAGCGCGGGCGTGTCAAAGTTTGATAGTGTTTGCAGCGCACCATTCTGGACGGTTGGGTTGTCGCTTGTTTCTGCCATGTGCTGCAACTGGTCATACAGAGCAACGTCACCGTGCGCTGCTGCCAGCTTGATGGCCTGCTGCTGCAGCAGCGGCTCCGTGGTGCGATCACCATCCAGATATTTGGCTGCAATGGCCTTTGACTCCGCCAGCACGCCAGGGTCATCTGCATCACCCAGCAGCTGGAACAAGTTTGCACGGCGCTGCGCCAGCGTCACCGGCTCACCCGCCTTCGCTGGCCCCAGCTGCTCATACACAGGAGCAAACTGTTTGCGCTCCCATGCCTTCAACTGTTCGCGCAAATCACCCGTGGCAACACGGTCGCGGATGGCGGTGAGGCCGTCGGTGATCTGCTCCAGCACCTGCGCATTCGGATCGCTGCGCAGAGCCGCAGTCAGATCCAGGTACGACCCAACAGAGCCCTGCCCCGACCGCAGCAATGCATAGCGATCGCCCACCAGGCTGATGCGCTCCGGTGCCTTCAACGCCGCGGCAGAAGCAAGCAGCGTGTGCAGTGATGCATCGTCGTAGTTGCTGCGGTAGTAGCCTCTTGCATCGGTATTGGCAAACGCACCTGCCGCAGGCACAGTCACAGTACCCGCGCCACTAACAACCTGGCAGCTGCCGCCACGGATGCATACCGGCACTGTCCAGCTCTGCGCCGCAACTGTAGCTGGCGGCGACAGATAAAAACGGCCCTGCGACACGCTGTAGCTGCCCGCGCCGGCAGCGGTAAAGGTCAGCAGCGGCTCACCCTGCTCAGCCACAAAGCTGCCCATGATCTTGTCCACGGGTTTACCGCTGGCAGCGGTCTGCGCACTCCAGAAGTCCTCTGCCGTGGCGTTGCCGAATTTGTGCGCCTCCATGTAGTTGTGAACGCCGCGCTCAAAAACCTTCTCGCCCAGGTAGTGCTCCACCATGCCGATGACCGCGCCTGCCTTGCCGTAGGAGATGCCGTCGAACTGCTCCTCAATCTCCGCGGGCGTGTCTGCCTTGCTGCGGATGGCGCGCGTTGTGGGAGCTGCATCCATGTTCAGCGTGGTGTTCAGGCTTAGCGCTGCATCCTCACGCATGCCCCACGTGGGCTGCCAGTCGTCGACGGCCTTGTACTCCATCCACGTGGCAAAGCCTTCGTTCAGCCACAGGTTGTTCCACCACTGCATGGTCACCAGGTCGCCAAACCACTGGTGCGCCATCTCGTGCGCAACATCAACAGCAACCACCTTCTTCGCACTCAGCGGCGCGGAGTCATCCACCAGCAGCGCCGTCTCGCGATAGGTGATGCAGCCCCAGTTCTCCATGGCGCCCGCTTCAAAGTCTGGGATGCCGATCATGTCGAGCTTGGGCATTGCATACTTCACGCCGAAGTAGCGGTTGTAGTAGTGCAGAAAATGTTCGGCCGCATGCAGCGCAAAGGGCGTCAGCGCAATCTTGTCAGGCGTGGAGCAGCTGCGGATGGGCGTGCCATCCGCCTCGCCGCTGCTGCACACCCAGTCGCCCACCTGGAAGGCGAGCAGGTACGTGCTCATCTTCTGCGTGGTCGCAAACGTCTGTGTGTGCATGCCGTTGGCCGCGGGCTTGTCGCTGAGCATGTTGGTATTCGCAATAACAATGTCGCCCTTGTCGATGGTCAGCGACAGGTCAAACGTCGCCTTCATTGCAGGCTCATCAAAGCTTGGAAAAGCGCGGCGCGCATCCGTGGATTCAAACTGCGTCACGGCATAGTTGCGCTTGGCTGTCTTTGAGAGATAGAAGCCGCGCAGCTTGTCATTGAGGATGCCGGTGTATTCAATCGCCAGTGCCGCCTTGCCCGCGGGCAGCGGCTGCGCAAAGGTAAAGGTGGCCTGCTGGTTCGGCTCGTCATAGGAGACAGTCGCCGTCTGTCCCGCTGCCTTTACGCTGCTGATCTTCAGCTCAAGCGCGTTCAGCGTAATCGTCGCGGAAGGATGGTCCAGCGTTACGTCGATCGTTTCGCTGCCGGTGAAGGTAGCCGCCTTTAGATCAGGCGTAATGTGCAGCGTGTAGTGGACGGGATGCACGTCCGCGGGCAGGCGCTGCGCATGTATCGGCGCAAAACCGGTAAAAAGAAAAGCCAGCGAAAATAGCGCTAAAAAACGGTTCTGCATGACAACAGTGTATGTTGTCGCAGGCATTTACGGCACGGGACGAGGCGTCAGGACGGGTTGGTGAGAACCTGGTTTCCGCCGGAGCGTTTGTCCGTATACATGGCGCGATCACAGCGTGCCATCAGGTGATCCCATCCCGAAGAGATGTCATCGCCCAGTTCGGCGAAGCCGATACTTACGGTGATCTTTACGGTGATCTCCCCATACAGAACCTCAAGCCCGGCGACACTGTCTCTAATCCCTTCCGCAATCATTTCGGCGGTACGGGCGTCGGTTCTGGGCAGGATGACAAGAAACTCGTCGCCACCCACGCGCGCTGCAAAGTCGGTTTCGCGCAGAGAGTGACGCAGGCACTGGGCCACAGCAATCAACACCGCATCGCCGCAATGATGCCCATAGCGATCATTGATCTGCTTGAAATCGTCCAGATCCATTGCAAGTGCGGCGACGCGGCTCCCCTTTTTATGGGAAAGCAGAATTTCGCGGTCCGCGGCAATCTCAATGGCGCGGCGATTCATCAGTCCCGTCAGTGCATCGGTCGAGGCCTGGACCTCCAGATCCTGCCTCAGAAGCGCCATAGTGATCCAGACGTAAGCCACGATGACACCGCATTGCAGGCAGGTCGTCGCGATCACGATGGATTGAAGGAAGATTCCACTCTCCAGGTAGTCCGCCGGTGCACCGAAGAGCCCGACTCC
>JAMFTB010000209.1 GCA_026225595.1 Terriglobus sp.
ATGGTGAAGCCGCAGCCTGTGAATGCACCGAATCGTTTTCGTAGCGAACTGAACTTGCAGGGCAAGATTGTGCTGCTGTACAGCGGCAACATGGGCAACAAGCAAGGCCTTGAAATCTTGCCGCCGCTGGCGACTGCACTGCGAAACGATCCGCGGGTTCACTTCCTCTTCTGCGGTGACGGCGCTTTCCGTCCGCAGTTGGATACGATGGCGGCCGGCATGGAGAACGTAACGCTGCTGCCGCTGCAGCCGTTGAATGCGTTGAACGATCTGCTGAATTGCGCGGATATTCATCTGCTGCCTCAGCGTGCGGATGCGGCGGATCTGGTCATGCCATCCAAGCTGACCGGCATGTTGTCCAGCGGCCGGCCCATGATTGTTACAGCCGCAGAGGACACGCAGGTGGCCGCGGTGGTGAAGGGCATTGCGAGTGGCGGCAGGGCCTGTGGCCTGGTGGTTCCCACGGAGAACGTTGCAGCCTTTGCACATGCAGTGCGTACGCTTGCAGATGATGCGGGCTTGCGCGCGGAGTTGGGCCAGGCCGCGCGAGAATATGCCGAGGGGCACATCGGTACGGAGAAGGTGATGGAGCAGTTTGAACGTGACCTTGCGGATGCCGTGCGGGAGTATCGCGGAGGCACGCCCATCCGGCCGCTCACGCCATTCCGTTTCGCCATTGTGGATCGGCGTCGCAATCGGCGCGCACGCACGGTAATCACAAACGCTTAAGGCTTCTTGTAAAACGCAGGCCTTCGGGTAACCGCAGGGCTTCCGGTAAGATGATCTTCAACCCGTATATCAAGGACGATCGATTGAAAAAGGCACTCATCACCGGCGTTACCGGGCAGGACGGCGCATACCTGGCAGAGTTTCTGCTGGCCAAGGGATACGAGGTTCACGGCATCAAGCGCCGTTCGTCGCTGTTCAACACCGCGCGCATCGATCACATCTATGAAGACCCGCACCAGCCGTCGCGCAACTTCATCCTGCACTACGGCGACATGACGGATTCGTCGTCGCTGATCCACATTGTGCAGAAGGTGCAGCCGGACGAGATTTATAACCTGGCCGCGCAGTCGCATGTGGCCGTGTCGTTTGAAGAGCCGGAGTACACGGCCAATAGCGACGCACTGGGCGTGCTGCGGCTGCTGGAAGCGATCCGCATCCTGGGGCTGGAGAAGAAGACAAAGTTCTACCAGGCCAGCACCAGCGAACTGTACGGCATGGTGCAGGAGATTCCGCAGAAGGAGACTACGCCCTTCTATCCGCGCAGCCCGTATGCGGTGGCAAAGATGTACGGCTACTGGATTGTGGTGAACTACCGCGAGGCCTATGGCATGTATGCCTGCAACGGCATCCTGTTTAACCATGAGAGCCCCACGCGCGGCGAGACGTTTGTAACGCGCAAGATCACGCGCGGCATGTCGCGCATCAAGGTTGGCCTGCAGGAGACGCTGCACCTGGGCAACATGGATGCCAAGCGCGACTGGGGCCATGCACGTGACTACGTGGAGATGCAGTGGCTGATGCTGCAGCAAGAAAAGCCGCAGGATTTTGTAATTGCAACCGGCGTGCAGTACAGCGTTCGCGAGTTTGTGAAGCGCTGCGCAGAGCTACTGGAGATGGACCTGACGTGGAGCGGCAGCGGACTGGATGAGAAGGCTGTGGACGCAAACGGCAAGACCGTTGTGGCAGTCGATCCGCGCTACTTCCGTCCCACCGAAGTGGAGACGCTGCTGGGTGATCCGTCAAAGGCCAAGCGCGAGCTGGGCTGGGAGCCACGCATCACGTTTGACCAGCTGGTGAACGAGATGATTGAGGCGGACTACTCCGCAGCCAGGCGTGATGCGCTGGTGATCGAGCACGGCTACAAGCCCTTCAACGTACGCGAGACCTAATTGCAAATGATCCTTCACGCGCCGTCATCCTGAGCGTAGCGAAGGATCTCAACGATGATGGATGCACCACCGCTGCGGATGCCTTTCAGCCACGGCATTCGTGCAGCGGAATGCGGACGCTCATGCGGCGGGATGAAATGCGCTGAGATCCTTCGCTGCGCTCAGGATGACGGCTGTTGAAGATTTGTTGAGTGTCCAGGAGAAGTTGATGTCGTACATGCAGAAAGACGCTCCGATTTTCATCGCAGGCCACCGCGGTCTTGTTGGCTCTGCCATTGAGCGTGAGCTGCGACGGCTGGGCTACACGAATATTCTGACGCGTACACGCACGGAGCTGAATCTGCAGGATGCTGCTGCGGTGCTTGC
>JAMFTB010000210.1 GCA_026225595.1 Terriglobus sp.
CGCCGCGGGCCGCAAGCCCGGCCAGAAGATTGAAGTGGAAGTAACCAGCGTGCCGGATGTGAACGCAGCGATTGCCGCGGGCGCAGACGTGCTGCTGCTGGTGGGCATGACGCCGCGCGCGGTGACGGACGTGGTGGAGCATGTGCGTGCGGAGTCGCCGCGTGTGCTGCTGGAAGTTGCCGAACATCTGTCGCTGGATAACGTGCGCGAGTACGCAGAAACCGGCGTTGACTTTGTCTCGGTGGGCGCGCTCACGCGCTCGTCTGAGGCGGTGGACCTGAGCATGCGCATCACCGCGGACGTCTACTAGCCGCGTGAGCACCTTCGACATTGCACGTGTAGACGATGCTCTGCGTGGCACGCAGTTCCACGGCAAACTGCACCACTTCACCATCATCGATAGCACCAACACGCGCGCCCTTGCCGATGCGCAGGCAGGCGCGGACGCAGGCCAGGTCTACATTGCGGATGAGCAGACAGCTGGCCGCGGACGAGGCGGCCACGTGTGGCACTCTGAACCAGATCGCGGCCTCTACGTGACGGTGCTGGTGCGGCCCGCGCTCAGCAGCAACCATGCGTTGAAGCTATCGCTTGCAACAGCGGTTGCAGCGTATGAGGCCATCCACCAAGTCACTGGATTTTCCATCGATTTGCGCTGGCCCAACGACCTGGTCGCTCCACGAGATGGCGTCCAAAGCCGTAAGCTCGGCGGCATTTTGACGGAGAGCACATCCGCACCGGATGGCCGCATCCGTCATGCAGCAATCGGCATGGGCATCAATCTGAACCAGACCGTCTTTTCAGAAGATTTGCAGGAGACGGCAACATCGCTGCGTCTTGCGGCTGGTCAGCCCATCTCGCGTGAGGCAATTGCAACCGCTCTGCTGCAACAGCTCCACGCAGAACTCACGCAGCTGGAAGCCGACGATACGATCTTCGAACGCTTTACCCAGCGGAGCTCGTGGGTGCGCGGCAAGCGCGTCCGCGTGGCTGAAGACGGCAGCTATACTGGCACCACGGACTCGCTTACTGCCGACGGCCTGCTCCGCATTGCATGCGATGACGGCACGGCGCGCGTCGTCCGCCATGGTGGAGTTCGCGAGCTGTAACGCTTCGCAACAATTTCCGAGAGCAATGATTTCAAGACGACAAGCAGAGGGAGCGCAGATGCTGCTGGCGATCGATGTAGGCAACACAAATATGGTAATGGGGCTATACCGCCCCGCCACTGCGGATGCAGGGGCAACGCAGGCGCATTCCTGGCGCATTGCAACACCGCTGAAGCAGACCGTGGATGAAGTGCGCATGATGATCCGCGGGCTGTTCGCGCTGGATGGTGTTGAGATCAGCGCAGTCACAGGTGTTGCCATTTCATCGGTTGTGCCTCCCGTTGATTCGCTGTTGCGCAATGTGGTGGAGAAGCTCTTCAACATGAAGCCGCTCTTCGTTGAGCCGGGCGTGAAGACCGGCCTGCCCGTGCTGGTGGATAATCCCGCAGAAGTTGGTGCAGACCGCATTGTGAATTGCGTTGCCGCGTTTGAACGTTACGGCGGCCCGGCAATTGTGGTTGACCTGGGCACGGCAACCACCTTCGACGCAATCTCCGCACGCGGCGAATACATTGGCGGAGCGATCTCTCCCGGCCTGGGCATCAGTGCGGACGCACTCTTTGAACGTGCCGCAAAGCTGGGCCGCGTCGACATCCGCAAGCCAGCCAAGGTGATTGGCACCAACACGGTTGACCACATTCAGATCGGCCTTTACTACGGCTATATCGGCCTCATCGACGGCATCTGCGGACGCATGATGGAAGAGATGGGCCCTGATACAAAGGTGATTGCAACAGGCGGCTTCGCGCGTCTGCTGGCAGAGAGTTCGCGCGTGATTAAAGCCGTTGACGAGAACCTGACGCTGGACGGCGTATGCCTCATCTACGAGCGCAATCAGGACCGCGCACGCCGCCGGGCGCAGGCTACCGCGCAGCGCGCAGAGTCGCCGCAGGGCGCGCCGGTGCAGAACTACTTCAACTACTTTACGGAGATTGAGACACGCTTTCAGGCGCGTCGCGGCAGCATCCTGCTGCTCAGCACGCTGGACTGGGCGCTGATCGAAACGTGGCGCGAAGCAGGCGTTCCGCTGGAAGCCGTGCTGCGCGGCATTGACGATGCCTTTGATAAGTACGACGCGCGCCACGCAAAGGCAGGCGGACGTCTGCGCAAGGTAAACGGCCTGGCGTGGTGCGCGCAAAGCGTGATGCAGGCAACGGAAGAGATGATGGAAGCCGCAGTGGGCGGCACAGTCATTACCGCAAAGCCAGCAGAAGACAGCGGCTTTGAGCAGGAACGCATCGCGGCCTATCTATCCACCAATGCCGACGCGATTGAGCACGCACAGCCTCCCATGGAAGCACTCAACAGCATTGCTCTGCGACTGCGTTCCATAGCCGCTGACCAGCTTGGCGATTCTCCGCAGAAGCCTGAGGAGATTGAGGTTACACTCACCGCGCTGGAGCAGCGCATGTTTGCCGCGCTGATGATGGCAGCAACAGAAGATGAAACCGTCGCTCTGCGCGAACAGGCCGCGCGCGAACTCGCTCCCTATCGCGGCAAAATGTCTGCAGTGCAGCTGAAGCAAGTGACGGAACAGTTCCTTCACAAACGCCTGCTGGAATCGCGTGGCCTGCCGCGGCTAAGCCTCTTCTACATGAGCGTTGCATGATGCGTGACACGCCATCCCCGGAGTCGCTGCTCCTAAAGATTTCGGAGTTGATGCCGGAACGCGTCGAACCGCAGTGCCGTCACTTTGGCGCTTGCGGCGGCTGCCAGTTGCAACACCTGCCACAGCCGCAACAGCTTGCTGCAAAGCAAACCATGCTGACGGATGTACTGGCGCGCAGCGGCATTACGCAGCTGCCCATCATTCACGTTCACGCCGCGGAGCCGTGGCAGTACCGCAACCGCGCACGCATGCGCATAGCCACGGATGCGGAGGGCCTGGTGCAGATTGGCTACAGCCGCCGCGCCAGCAATGAGTTCCTCGCAATTGAGGAGTGCCCCATCGTCTCGCCCTTGTTGTGGAAGACCGCAACGGCGTTGCGAGACACGGTACGCGACGGCGAGGCCCAAGCCGGAGTTACGCTGCCTGCGCAAACATCCAGCGTGGAATTCTTCGTCAATGACGATGAGTCAGCCGTGCAGCTTTCCGTACAGGCAGATGCCACCGTGGCCACAGTCGATCGCGATGCACCGCGCGACCTGCGCACCCTCGCCGGTGCTCTGCAGCTGCGTGTGCCACAGCTTGTGGGTGCGGGCTTATCTGTAGCTGCGGTGCCAGACCGCACGCAATCAAAGCGCGTGCAGGAGAGCCAGCGCATGGAGATTGTCCGGTGGGGCGCTCCATCGCTGCAGTGCGCGGTCAACGGACGCAGCTACACCATCACGCGCAACGCCTTCTTCCAGGTGAATCGCTTTCTTACCTCCACCATGGTGAACACTGTTTTGGACAACCGCACAGGCCGCGTTGTTTACGATCTCTTCGCCGGTGCCGGACTTTTCTCTGTGCCACTGTCAGAGCGCTTCGACGCAGTAACCGCTGTTGAAATTGGCGAGCCCGCTGCAAGCGATCTTGCAGCGCACCTTGCAGCGGGCGGCACGCAACACAAGGCCGTCCGTAGCACCGCACTCGCATTTCTCCAAACACAGGCTCGCGGTACACAGCCCGACCTGATTGTGCTGGACCCTCCGCGTGCAGGCCTTGGGCTGCCCGCAGTGCGTGCGTTGATCGGTGCGCAGCCGCGTGAGATCGTCTATGTTTCGTGCGACGCAGGTAGCTTCGCGCGCGATGCGCGGCCGCTGATAGAATCCGGCTACACATTAACTGACCTGCATCTGCTGGACCTGTTTCCACAAACATTTCATACGGAGACCATCGCAACCTTTCGCCGCTGAGTAGTGAGTGCGGTAAAGGTTTGCGCAGACGGAAGGAGCGGCATGGCGCACACCGAAGCTGACTCACTCTCCGTGATGCCGCTGCGTTTGCGTATGGCTCCAGTGCTATTGCTGGCCGCATGCTTTGCAGCAGGCATCCTGTGCCGCGCATGGTGGCAGCCCGCTGCAAATGCCGTGATTACATGCGCCCTTTTGCTGCTGATTGCGTTTGTCGCATGGCTGCGCGCGCCGCGGTTGATGTGGCCTTCGCTGTGCCTTGCGTGGATTGCACTGGGATGGACAGCCGGAATGCTGGAGCATCAGGAGAATGATGTTGCTCTGCTGCCCTACGCAGACAACCTGCAGCGAACCGCTGATGCGCGCGTAATTTCAGAGCGTAAGCTACAGCCGCGAATCTCCGTTACAGAACAGATCAGTGCGGCCGACACGCGCGGCGATGAAGAGAATGCCTTTGCCGCAATCGAATCGCAGCGACAGCCAACGCAGACGCTGGATCTGCAGGTGAGCGCGATCGAGGACGTGACTCCAGACACATCGCGCATGGTGCCCTTGAACGGTGGTGTGCGCGTCACGCTGCTGCAGCGCGCGGGCGAATCTGCAATCGCAGTGCCGTGTGGCGCGCACATTCAGCTTGTTCTGCTACTGCATCCTCTGAAACGCACCATGGATCCCGGTATGCGTCAGTATGCGGATGTTCTGATCGCGCGCGGCATTGGTGTTGAGAGCAATGCAGACGCCGCCAGTGTGCGTGTGTTGAATACGGTGCGTACTCCAGCATGCGTACTTGCAGCAGCGCAGGGCTGGGCTGTGAACCGGCTGCAGCGGCTACCTTCAATGGCGGCGCAGCTTCATCTACCTGTTGCCATGCAGCTGACCCCGCAGGATGCAGCCATGCTAAGCGCCATGCTGGCGGGTGATCGCACGCTGCTGGATCGCGGACTGCGCACATCGTTTGAACGCAC
>JAMFTB010000020.1 GCA_026225595.1 Terriglobus sp.
GGCCGCGATTTTGGCGACTTTGTGGTGATGCGCCGCGACGGTTTACCCAGCTACCAGCTGGCCACAGTTGTGGACGATGCAGCGATGAGCATTACGGAAGTCGTCCGTGGCCGCGACCTTCTGCGGTCCACAGCGCGGCAACTGTTGCTGATCCGCGCGCTGGGTTTGCCGCAGCCTGCGTACGCACATTGCGACCTGATGTTGAACGAACGCGGTGAACGGCTGGCCAAGCGCGACGCCGCACGCAGTATCCGCGCATTACGCGAAGCAGGCATGACCGCAGACGAAATCCGCAAGCTCGCCGCGCTTGGTTCTTAGAACACAGGGAATCAGGCAGCCATGCGTGACTTGCCCAGCACCTCAACCGCTGTCTCCCAGAAAGCACGCATTGCAGGCGAGAACCACTTGTCGCGGCGGCGCACCAGCTGCGTGTACATCTTCAGATCTGTGGTCTGCCAGCGCAGCGATACCAACGAACCGGCGCGCAGGTCATCGGCCATCACCATCTCCGGCAGCACGGCCACGCCCATGCGCGCGTGCGCACACTGCTTGATCGCCTCCACGCTTGTCAGCTCCAGTGTGCGACCGGGCCGCGCTCCCTGTGCGGCCAGCGTGCGCTCAAACACGGCGCGATAGGTGCACGCAGGCTCCGTCAGCAGCAGCTGCTCCGCTGCCAGCTCCTGCGCGGAGACACGCCGCCGCGTCGCCAGCGGATGGTCCCGCGACACCACGGCCAGAATGCGCTCCGCACGCAACGGATGCGTCACCAATGCAGCGTCTTGAATGCGTTCGGAGATGCTGATGCCGATGTCCACACCCATCTGCACCGGCGGCCCAAACTCGCACAGGCTGGCTGCGTGCAGTGAGAGCGACACCCGCGGGTAGACCTCCTGGAAGCGCCGCAGCACATCCGGCAGGCGATACGTCAGCACACTCTCGCTCGCGGAGATGGTCAGCGGTCCCGCCGCCTCGCCACCGCAGTGGACGACCTGCGCCGCCTCCTCAGCCATCAGCAGCAGCCGCAGGGCATGGGGCAGAAAATCCCGGCCCACTGCCGTCAGCTCCAACCGTCGCGGCAGCCGATCGAACAGCGGCACGCCCAGCTCTAACTCCAGCTGCTGCACCTGCGCCGTAACGCTGGACTGCGCGTAGTTCAACGATTGAGCGGCGCGGGTAAAACTGCCCTCGCGCGCCACATGCACAAAGGTACGAACCTGCCGAAGATCGAGCATCCCCTAAAACTCCAGTCATCGAAATATCCGATGCCAACCATCAATAGGATTCGTTGGACGCGATGGCTCTCGAGTGACATTCTATCCCCATGACAACGCGGTCGCTGTTGCAAATTCTGCTGCTCTCCGCCATCTGGGGCATCTCGTTCCTGCTGATCCGCGTGGCGGGCGAAAGCTTTCCACCACTTTGGATTGCGGTGATGCGATCCGGCCTGGGCGCTCTGCTGCTGTGGACGGTGCTGCTGGTGAACGGCAAGCGCCCCGCTCCGCGCAAGTACCTGCCCTACCTGCTGCTGGTGGGCCTGTTCAACAACGCCATCCCCTTCACGTGCTTTGCGTGGGGCGAACGCGTGGTGCCCAGCAACATTGCCGGTGTGCTGAACGCAACCACGCCCATATGGACACTGCTGATTGGCATGGCCGTAACGCGCGTGCGGCCGCTGGTGAATGTGCTGCTGGGTGTGGCGCTGGGATTTGGCGGCGTGGTGATGGTGGTGCTGCACCAGTCGGCTGCGGCAGACGCAAGTGTTACGCGCAGCGTCTACCTCTTTGGCGTGCTGGTCATCTCCGTGGGCGCGCTGGGCTATGCCATTGCGGCCGTCATTGCAAAAGCAAAGCTGCAGGGCGTGGACCCCATTGTGATTGCCGCGTCGCAGCTGGGCAGTGCGTTTTTGATGGTCACTCCGCTGGCGCTGGCTGGTCCCATGCCCATCCACCTGAGCACCGGCACCGTGGCCGCGATGGCCAGCCTTGGCCTCTTCGGCAGCGGCATCGCCTACCTGCTCTTCTTCCACATTTTGCGGACCATGCCCGCAACCCATGCCGTCGCCGTGACCTATCTGCTGCCGATCTGGGGAGTCTTTTGGGGAGCCGTAGCGCATGAGCCCATTGGTATGTGGACGATCGCAGGCGTGCTTGTGACCATCTGCGGGCTGGCCCTGATGAACCTGAAGCGGGCGATTCCAATTCCTGTGGAGCCGGAAACCGCAGACTGATCCCGTCTGCTTCTTCAGCAAAGCTGGCCGTTGCGGCACAAAGCAAAAGCGGCAGCCAAAGGCTGCCGCTCCCTGCGAAAGATGGTCGGGGAGAGAGGATTCGAACCTCCGACCCCCTGGTCCCGAACCAGGTGCTCTACCAGGCTGAGCCACTCCCCGATGTACCCGTGAAGCGTTGGCGGCAGGGCCGAGGGGCCTGATCACCTCGGCGGGCCAACCACGTCAGTGTATCACCGACAGCGGGGCCGCTGCAGCGGGCGGAACCGCCACTCGGCGCCCTCGCGGTTGTCATCCTGAGCGCAGCGAAGGATCCCGACGCATTCGGCACAACCAATGTAGTGGGCAGCTTTCAGGCGCGGCATTCGTGCAACGGAAGCAGCACACAACGGAATGACGCGGTGGATGCCGATGCGGCCCACAAGGCCACCCTGCGCGGTGGATACGCAGTCATTGAATCTGGATTGGATGCGGCGTAGGCCCCACGGAGTTGCAGACAACCTCGTGGGGACCGGGGTTGATCGTGAAGGCTTCCATCTCAACCGCAGCCGTGAAGCTGGTGATGAGGGCAGGAATGACCTGGGCGTGCAGGCCGAACACCTGCGGCGAATTGGTTCCGCTGTCATTCACGGTGCCAGTGCCAGTCTGCGTGACAGGTGTCGTGGACGCCGTGGGGTCAAAGTCAATCGGGAAGGCACCAAGCAGACCACCCGGAACGTTGGAACCGCAACCGTCCGTCGGCTGCGAAGCTGCAGAAGCAAATATGGATCGCCCAAAAGGGCCTAAACCCCGCAAAGACCGGTTCGCCCCGTACCTGCATGCCTAAGTGCTGTAGAAACAGTCGGTCAGCCCTCCGTTGGCCAAGGCTGCGACAGATGGTTTCCACACACGGAAAACCGATTGCCCCAGAACACGACCCTCTGAAATCAAGCGGGACGGTCCACTTCAGTGAAATTGCCGCAAATTGCACTCTGGACGGTGCGGCAGCGCACGCTACTATGTGCAGATGAACCTCACGAAGACCCCTATCTCCACCCCCTCCGCACCCGCTGCCATTGGCCCCTACTCGCAGGCAATCCGCTCCGGCGACCTGTTGTTCGCTTCCGGCCAGGTGGGGTTTGATCCGAAAACGGGTGCAGTGGTGGAAGGCGGCATTGACGCGCAGACAGAGCGTGCACTGGCAAACATGTCTGCCGTGCTGTCCGCGGCGGGCCTGAAATTTGCAGACGTGGTGAAGACCACCGTCTTTTTGAAGAACATGAGCGACTTTGCCGCCATGAATGCCATCTATGCACGAAGCCTCGCTCCGGAGGGCGTGGTGCCCCCTGCCCGCTCCACAGTGGAAGTAGCGCGGCTGCCCAAGGATGCTCTGGTAGAAATTGAATTTATTGCGAGGTTCGGACAGATCGGATGAGGACGATGTGGCGCAAGCCCCCGCTCTCCCGCCTGATCCATAGAGGACGCGTAATGCGTCTAATCGGGTGGGAGAAAGATATGACTGAGAGTCTGAAAGCTACGTCCACCCTTGCGACGAGCGATGCGCCGCGTCGTGTCCACAAAACGGAAGAGGAGTGGCGCGAGCTGCTGTCTCCGGAGCAGTTTCACGTGCTGCGCGAGAAGGGCACGGAGAGCGCGTTTTCCGGTGCGCTGTATGAGAACCACGAGGACGGCATCTATCACTGCGGCGCCTGCAATGCGCCACTGTTCACATCGAATACCAAGTATGAGAGCGGCTCCGGCTGGCCAAGCTTCTACACGCCTGTATCCGCAGACGCGATTGAAGCCATTGAAGACAACGCCTACGGTATGCGCCGCGTCGAGGTTGTGTGCGCCACCTGCGGTTCGCACATGGGACACGTCTTTCCGGACGGCCCCAACCCAACCGGCCTGCGCTACTGCATCAACTCCGCTTCGCTGAACTTCCAGCCCGGACCTGTGTCGGCGGATAAAGAGTAAGCCGCAGTCAAAGCACCAACGCTCCAAGAATTGTCATCCTGAGCGAAGCGCTTACGCACTCCGCTCAGGATGACAATTCTTGTTTCTTATCGAGAACCGCAGTGCCGAGCCACAATCCGCTCGCGCAGAGCATCTGTCTTGCTGTCCTCGGCCGGCTCCTGGTCGTCGTCCGTGACATGGCCCGTGCTGAGGCTTACGGTGTACAGGCCCACAACGGTGCGGCCGTGCTTTGTATCGTTCGCCACCACACGCACCGTTACCGATTCACCGGGATTTGTCCGCGCCACCTGCGTGGTGATGGTTGCGCCATAGTTCTCGCGAAAGGCGCGTGCGTTGGGCGTTGCCGCCGCAAGTTGTTGCGCGTCTGCTGTCGTCAGCAGGGCGCGGCAACCGGACTGAGCCGCACCACTCGCCGCCAACGCAGGGAACGTTGCCAGACTGCACATCAGCGCACCAAGGATGTTCGTCTTCAACCGCATACTGCTTCGCAACACGACCGCTCAGGCCTCCACATGCAGCCGCTCGCGCAGCCGGACGAGATGATTTGTGTCGTGTCCTGCAATGGTTTCCAGCAGCTCCTGCAGCGGGAAGGTGCCACGCTCAGGGTGAGTCAACAGGTTCGACAGCTCATCAGTGGTGACGGTTGTCAGCACGGCAAGGTTCCACTGCCGCAGCGCCAAAAAAGTACTGAGCGCGGCATCGGCCGTGTAGGCGGCGTAGCGCTGCGCCCACACATCCTGATCAAACGGAGCCACCGTGGCTCCGGGCTTTTCCAGAGCGTGCCGTATGCGCCACGCC
>JAMFTB010000211.1 GCA_026225595.1 Terriglobus sp.
GCTGCGCCTGCGCCGGCAATGCACACCTCGGCGCGAAGCGTCTCCGCGCCTGGAGTGCTTTGTGGCGCCAGGTTTTGTGCGTCCAGAATCATGCTGCCTGCCTTGCTTCCAGCGTTGGCACGCCGCGGCGTGCAAAAAAGCGGATCAACGGCCGCTCGACCCACTGATAGACGAGGATACCGACGATCAGAGTGCCGCACCATAGCAAAAGAATGACTGCGATGAGTCCGCCCTGAGTACTCGCGCTCATGCCCAGCCTGTGAACCAGCTGGCCCAGCGCTGAGAGCGTGAGCGACTGCGAGAGATACAGCGAGTACGAAGCATCGCCCAGCACCTCAAGCCCGCGGATGGTGGGCAGCCTTCCTGCCTGCTCAATGCCCAGCATGCCTGCCACAATGGCCAGCGCGGGTAATCCAATGGTGATGCCGCGCGGTGCGGTGATGAATGGGATGAAGGCCATGCCTGCAATGCCTGCGACGACTGCGAGGATTGCGACAGGGAAGGCAAGCTTGCGCCCGGATACCGTGACCGCTCCCAGAATCAACCCATAGGCAAAGTCCAGCACGATGGTGTTGCCGTAGAACAGCAGGGCTGTATCTGGTGTGTGAACCATGTGCTGCAGCGCCATCGGAATCAGCAGCAGAGCAACGGTTGCCGGAATACGCGCAGCGACGGGCAGCAGCAGGCACAGGCCAAACAGAAAGTAGAAGTACATCTCCAGGTTCAGCGTCCAGCCAGGGATGAGTACGGGATACATGAAGCCGGTAACGGGATGCACCGCGGGCAGAAACAGGTACGACAGCACCACGTGCTTCAAATCGAAATGGCCTGTAAGCACCGCGGATGGCACGAAGATCAGCATGGCCACCACAACACTGGTCACCGCCCAGTACAGCGGCACCACGCGCTCAACTCGCTTGGCGAAAAACTTCAGCGGCGACAGGTTGCGGTTGACGGTGGAGTGCCACATGACAAAGCCGCTGATGACCAAAAAAATGTCCACGCCGGTCTGGTAATTTTTCGACCAGACGCCGGGATACTGCAACCGTTCCAGCACGCCGCCAATATGGTAGTAGGCGATGAGCGCCGCCGCGATGGCACGCAGGTACTGGATGGATGCAAGCTGGCGCGGACGTCCGTTGGGATTAGCGTTCGGCATCGTCACACGGCATATGGATGAAGTGTAGCCCAGCCATAGAGCGTATTTTGATCCCACAAAGAATAGAATTCGGCCGCCGCCCGTGCGGCGTGAGGCACGACGACCGGCAGGAAATAGTGGAATGCAGGCAGGTTCTTTTGGTGAGCCAGTGTATGTTCTTTCGGTGAACATCGCACGACCGGTGCGATACCATGCCGATATCCCCGGATGGCAAATCACTCCACTGCGACGAACCCCCACGGCGAGGGAAGTTACATCCCCGCGCTGGATGGTTGGCGTGCCGTTGCCATTGCGCTGGTGATGACGTTTCACGGCCTGTTCAATACGGATGTCAGCGGCAGGCCCCTGCTTGGTGCGGTGCAGAAGCTGTCAGCGCGCACCGGCTCGCTGGGCGTGCTCATCTTCTTCGCCATCAGCGGCTACATCATTACGTCGCGGCTCTATGCGGAATCAAACGGCGGACGGATCTCGCTGCGTGTCTTCTACACCAAGCGCATTTTTCGCATTCTGCCGCCCATGACGCTTTACCTGCTGGTGCTGGTGGCGTTGTATCTGGCGCACGTCATCAAGCTGGAACATCGCGACTGGTTTGCGCCCATCTTCCTGACCAACTACTTTCCCGGATCGTGGTACATCCGTCACTTCTGGTCACTGTCTGTGGAAGAGCACTTCTACATGGTGTGGCCGCTGTGCATTGTGCTGGCGGGCTGGCGGCGCGCGCTGTGGGTGGGTGTGTTCATTGTTGGCGTGGTGGCGGTGTGGCGTCCGTGGCAGTTGGCGCATCTTGTTGGCTCCATGAATGACCCCGTCTACGTTGAGGCGCGCGGCGTTCTGCTGTCGCACACGGAGATGCGGCTGGACTACATCATGATGGGCTGCATCATAGCGCTCATGCTGCGCTTCTACCCGGGGACGCATCGCTGGCTGCACGCTGCGGGTTCGGGCGCGGGCATGGTGTGTCTGCTGGTGCTGCTGGGTGCTTCCACGCGCAACCTGACGGTGGACACGCGCACGCTGCAGGCAGTCATCATTGCGCTGATGGTCTGCGGATCGTCGCTGACGAAGACATGGTTCTCCACGCGCGTGCTGGGCAATCGATACCTGCTGTTCCTTGGCAAGCTGTCGTACAGCCTGTACCTGTGGCAGGAGCTTTTTCTGTCGTACTCGCGTGTGGCGTGGCTGCGTTCACCCGTGGCGCTGCCATTGAAGTTTGCCGCAGCAGTCGGCGTGGCGTGGCTCAGCTACAACTTTGTGGAGAAGCCGCTCATCCGCGTTGGCCGCAGGGTGATTCAACGCTGGCAGCAGGATGAGACTGCTGCAGTGGCCGTTCTATCGCAGTAGACAAACTTTTCAACCCCTTGAAGACTTACCGGCCTGGTTCGACGATTTAGTTCTCTTCAGAACCTTTATTTGCCTGCGTGCAATAAAGCGCGGACTGAAGTCCTATGCCAGCAAAAGCTGCTTGACACGCACTCCAGCGAGCCGCTAGAGTGAGCCGCGTCTCACTTGTTTTGACTGTCAAACGAAATAGGATGCGCAGGCCTCTGCGCCTCCACTATGCCGTCTGTCAGGACGAGAGAACTCAACCGGTCTCTGCCCGAAGGAAATCCCGCAATGAAGTCGTTCCTCCGCCCCCTGAATCTTTCGCAGCGGACCATTGCTGCCTCTTTGTTTTCTGCGCTTTTATTGGTCGGACCACTGGTACATGCGCAGGAGGCAGACAAGCTTTCGACCGACGCGGAAAAGAAGGCGTACTGGGACAAGCTGGAGGGGATGCTGCCGCCCGCGCCTGCGATTGATGCATGGCAAAAGCGCACCGGCACGCTGCCGCCGGACTTCAGCAAGCTGCCGAAGATCAACGCGCTGCCCGATCCGTTGACCTTTGTGGATGGTCGCAAGGTGCGCACCGCTGCGGACTGGGCCGCACGCCGCAAGGAGATTCAGGCGATCAGCGAGAAGTGGGTGTGGGGACGCGTGCCTCCGCGGCCCAAGCTTACGCGTGCGGAGGTGCTGGATGAGCACCATAGCGACGGCTACCTGGTGCGCAACGTCAAGCTGATCTTTACCGTTGAAGGCAAGGGCCCGGAGAACACGGGCAGCATTCGCGCTCGCGTCTACATTCCGGATGGCCCTGGGCCTGGCGGGGGACCCATGCCTGTGCTGATCAACTCAGACCTTGTCGGATGGGCGCCGCAGCTCCTGCGCCGTGGCTATATATCTGCAGGCTACGCGGGCAACGACGCGATGGATGACGCAGCTGCACTCGACAAGCTGTATCCCGATTACGACTTTGCGCTGCTGCCGCGCCGCGGCTGGGCCGCAGGCTTTGTGGTGGATTACCTGCTGACGCTGCCGCAGGTCGACAAGCAAAAGATTGCCATCTTCGGCTATTCGCGTAACGGCAAAATGGTGTCCGTCGCGGCCGCGCTTGATCCGCGCATTACGGCTGTCATTGCAGGCAGTACCGGCGTTGGTGGTGTGCTGCCGTGGCGCACCTCTGGCGAGGTGGGCGTGGGTGAGGGAACTGAGGCGACAACACGCGCCTTCCCCACATGGTTTGCGCCGCAGTTGCGCTTCTTTACCGGCCGCGAAGACCGTCTGCCGGTTGATGGAAATCTTGTGGCGGCCATGATTGCGCCGCGGCCGTTGCTGATGGAGTGGGGCGCGACCGACCAGGTGACCAGCACGTGGGGCAGTGAACAGAGCTACTACTCCGCGCTGAAGGTCTATAAGCTGCTGGGCGTGCCAGACCGCGTTGGCACCATGCGCGTACCGGGCTTTCACGGAGCGAATGATGTTGAGGCTGACCTCGATTGGCTGGATATCCAGTGGGGCCGTTCCACCGCAAAGTGGACGAATAACCTCATCTTTCCGTGGTCGTGGGATAGCTGGAAGCTGAACACGAAGACGTCGGTTGACCTGGCGAAGTATCCGCAGCATGGCATGGCGAATGCGCTGACGCAGCCCGCGCCTGCAAGTGTGGATGCGTGGCAGACGCAGGCGGAGTCGCTGCGCAAGTCTGTGCGCTGGGTACTGGGTGAGGCTCCGCTGAAGCTGAGCGCAGAGGACACGCCGCCGCCCTTTCGCCTTGGTCGTCCGCCTGCCGCGAACGCGCCCAACCCGGCGCAGGTGGTGCCCGATCTGCCGGTGTGGTCCATGACGCAGGGTGCGTCCATGGGCTGGACTGCTCCGCAGAAGGACAACACAAGCAATCGCCGCATCATGCTTGCAGGTGGCATCCGCGGCGACCTGTACACCCCGTCAACCGCTGCGCCTGATGTGAAGCTGCCGCTGGTCATCTGGCTGCACGGCTACAGCTATGCAGAGGGTTACATGTGGCCGTACCACGCGGACCTGCATCCCATCCTGGCACTGGTGCAGGCGGGCTATGCTGTGCTGGCCTTTGACCAGAGCGGCTTTGGCAGCCGGCAGGAAGAGACGAAGAACTTCTATGACCGCTATCCCAAGTGGTCGCACATGGGTCGCATGGTGGAGGATGTTCACACAGCCATTGACGCCACCAGCAAGGACGCGCAGGTGGATGCGAACCGCATTTACCTGTTTGGCTACAGCATTGGCGCGGAGGCTGCGCTGTACTCGGCTGCGCTTGATCCTCGGGTGAAGGGCGTCGTCTCCGTGGCGGGCTTTACGCCCATGCGCACGGATGCGATGAGCAAGGGCACTGGCGGCATTGCGCGCTTTGCCTTCGATCGCGACTTCACGCCGAAGCTTGGCTTCTTCGTAGGACACGAGACGCAGCTGCCCTATGACTACCAGGACGTGCTGGCGCTTGTGGCTCCGCGGCCGGTGCTGGTGGTGCAGCCGCTGATTGACCGTGAGGCAACGCCTGCAGATGTGCATGCGGCCGTGGACAGCGCCCGCGCGGTCTACACGCTCTACCATGCAGACAACAAGCTGACGCTGATGGAGCCGTGGGACATCAACCGCCTGACGAATAAGACGATGGATGAAGCTATCCAGTGGATGAAGACGAACCTGCAGTAAGCAGTTTTATAAATAAGTTTCATAACATCGACCCGCTTATGGCGGGTCAACGGGATAACTCACCATGCGTCGATCTGCTCTTCTTTCGGGCCGTGTTCTTTCTGCGGCATTATTGCTTGCCACGTTCGTTTCTGCGCCGCAGCTTCTGCGCGCGCAGGCCGCGATTACGCCCGCCGTTGTTGCCCATGCGAATGACGTGACCTTCACCATTCCCGGCTTTCATCCGGGGCGCAATGGAGCCACAGGGCCGGACGTGCTGCTGCATGACTTCGCCTTCAATGGCCGCCGCGTCGCTCCGGGTGCGCTGCATCTGAAGACGCTGAGTGATGGTGTCTTTGAGATCACCGGCGACCAGTCTGCGGTTGGCGATTGGAGCTTCCGGATCGATGACTCTGCCGATGGCTACTACGGCCTGGGCGAGCGCTTTAACGAACTGAACCACACCCACCAGATCATCAAGAACAGCTCGCAGGACAACGCTGCGGCCAAGGGGGCGGGTACCTACA
>JAMFTB010000212.1 GCA_026225595.1 Terriglobus sp.
CCCGCACCGCGCGTAGCGGGCCCGTCCGGCAGGACATCGCACGAGAAGCAGTAAAGAGGAATGGGAACGGCCAGGTCATCGAGTTGCGCTGGGGCCTGCGGGCGTGTACACCCGGTAAGGCACACTGTGTACACCGGGGACCCGCTCCGGCGCATCAGATGAAAACGAACGACCCAACCAGAAGAGGAGATACAGATGGCACTCGAACGCAGCTCAAGCGCGGTGTGGAACGGTGGATTGAAGGACGGCAAAGGCAGCATCAGCACCGGCAGCGGCGTGCTGAAGGACCAGGCCTACAGCTTCGTCTCGCGCTTTGAAAATGGCGGCGGCACCAACCCTGAGGAGCTGATTGCAGCCGCGCATGCAGGCTGCTTCTCCATGGCGCTGTCGGCCGAGTTGGAGAAGGCCGGACACAAGGGTGACCAGGTAGCCACCACCGCAACCGTGGTTCTGGAGTTTGTGGAAGGCGCTCCGACCGTCACCAAGATTCACCTGAAGACCGATGCCAAGGTGCCGGGCCTGGACGACGCAGCCTTCCAGACCATTGCAAAGGGCGCAAAGGAAAACTGCCCCATCTCGCGCTTGTTGAAGGCAGCAGCAATCGACCTGACGGCAACGCTGGTCGCGTAAACAGCACCACTGTTGTCATCCTGAGCGCAAGCGAAGGATCCCCGCGCATTCGATTCGCCGAGACCTTCAGCGCTTTTCTGCCTCGACATTTGAGCAGCGGAAAGCGGGCATCAATGCGGCCGGTAAGCTTGGGTGAGGATTCTTCGCTTCGCTCAGAATGACAGCAGGAACAAACGAACTATTCCAGCGCTGCGTTTACGTCGCGCACCAGATTGCGAAGATAGCTGCGGCGATTCAGCAGCGCCACCATTTCATCTTTCGCTGCAGACTTTGCAGCATCATCGTTCGCATCAACCGCTGCGTCCCACTTGGTCCAGTGCGATTCGAGTTCCTTGCCTGATGCATCGAGCATGCCGGTGAAGTTGGTCTTCGCGGCTTCGAGATCTTTGCGCAGCTGCGGGTCGTCATCGCCCATCTGCTTCGCCATCTTCATCTCTTCCAGCGCCATGTTCAGCTCAAAGGCTTCTTCCAGCAGATCAGCGGGAACAATCTGCTTCTTCTCTGTGCCTGATGCACGCGCAGACTCGGTGGCCTTCACGCTCTGCTCTTCCAGCTCAACGCCTTCGAGTTCCAGCAAATATTCCGTGCGACGGATGGGGTCGCGCAGCGCGCGGTAGGCATCGTTCAGCAGCGACGACTTCTCCGTCGCCTCAGCCTGCTCAGCTGCGGGCTTGGAGGCAAAGCGGTCCGGATGAAACTCGCGCGAAAGCTTGTAGAAGGCCTTCTCCAGCGCGACGGTATCAATCTGTAACTTGGGCGGCAGAGAGAAGATTTCAAAGTAAGTCATGCTGTTCGATGCTACGCGTTCTCCTCCTGCGCATGGAACAGAATCGTGCTCATTGTGCTACACCGCATTGGCGGGTGAGTGGGCAATCTTTGCGCCAGCACCCATCCACGCCAGCAAAGGCCGTTCTATGTGAACGTGACACAGGCAACCGACCAGCAGCCCCGCAGCGAACATCACCACTGCGCAGAACAAAGTCCCCAGGCCGTGCGCTGTGGCTATGCGGTACAGTGGCCGCTCTATTACGACATTTACCAGCATATGTACCAGGTAAATCGAATACGAAGCGTTACCGAGAAACAAAAGCCAAGGCGGAACACGCAGCCTACGTTCCCGTTCAAGCTGCATGACGCCGACCAGCATGACGGCCGCCGAAAGCCCTGCAAGCTGCTTGAGCCAAACGACCGTAAAGCCAACCCACGTTGCAGCGACAACGCATGAGACGAAGGCCGCGCCACCCACGGCAAACAATGTGCGAGGGAAGGCGACACGACCGCGACGCAGCAGTAAGGTGATGACTAGGCCATATGCGAACAGCAGATGGAGCGGGGAGAACCAGTAGTCCCGAAACCACGGCGAAAAGACAACAAATCCATTAGCTAAACTGCCTACCATCCACGCGGCAAGTAGACCGGATCCTATTCTCCGATTCACGATCAGGACTGCGAAAACAGCATAGAAGAGCACTTCATGGAAGAGCGTCCAGCCGACGGTGAGCACTGTGTCCAGCGACCCGATGTGCACGAGCAGAGCGCTCGATAAAATGACGATCGGCTCACGGGACCGTGGATCGGGGTTGCGGCCGAAACCCAGGTAAATACAGAGCCACCCCGCCATCACGATCCAGTAGATCGGATAGATTCGCCGGAATCTCTTCCAGAGATAGGATGGGAATGAGTACACGCGGCCAATATCGCGCATGTGGGCTAAAGAGATGACCACGCCCGAAAGCACGAAAAAGAACTCCACACCAAAGGCAAGCCCTTGCACGGAGCGGAAGGCCGAAGGCCGCATCCACAAACCCTGCGTGGTGCTTATTGCCAGCGCAGCATGGTGAACCACAATGAGTAGAGCTGCAATCGCACGGCCCGCCTGCAGCGACTGGTACTGAACTCCGCGAGTCTCCACGCCTCCAGTATGCACGACAGAAGCTACGTCTTTGTAGCCTTAAATCGATCTAGGGTGGGTCTTGCTGTTCTGCTACGCGGTGAAGGATGAGCCGCAGCCGCAGCTTTTGATGCTGTGCGGGTTGATGAAGTTGAAGCCCTGGCGCATCAGCGTCTCTTCAAAGTCCAGCACCATGCCGCTGAGGTAGAGGAACGACTTGGGGTCGACGAAGATCTGCACCTTGTCGGCATCCTGCTGGTAGACGTAGACGCGGTCACGGTCGCGCGGCTGCGAATCGAAACGGATGTTGTAGCTGAGTCCGCTGCAGCCACCACCGGTAATGCCCACGCGCAGGCCGCCCTGTTCTGCAGAGACGCCTTCCTTGGCCATGGCAGAGCGGATGCGCTTGAGCGCCTTCTCTGTCACGGAGATGTTCTGCGCCTTCGCATTGTCTGGCGGCGCGGAGACCGGCGCCGCGATGGGGCTGGAGTACACGGGAGCGCCGACCTGCGGTGCGGGCGCGCTCATCTCGTTGCTGGTCGTGCTGCTGATGCCGACTACGGACATGTGCTTCTACTCCTTCGAGCAAGGAACCGCTCTGGCCTTGAAAGGGACGGGCTTGAGCCCGTCCGGCTGCGCGCAATGAGACGAAGGGCTTTAGCCCCTGAGGTGAGCCGGCTTTCGGCATCCCTCAGCGGCTAAAGCCGCCTCATCTAACTTCCGCTGAACGGCGCGGCTGAAGCCGTGCCCTTTCAAAGCGCTGCCTTGCGGCGGTATTACTTACGCCGATGCGCCGACGAGTGCGGACTCGGTCTCAGCGACGTTGTTCTTCTTCTTCCAGTCGCCGATTGCTGCGCGGATGGCGTCTTCTGCCAGCACTGAGCAGTGAATCTTGACCGGGGGAAGAGCGAGTTCCTTCACAATCTCAGTGTTTGAGATGGCGAGAGCCTCGGCAACCGTCTTGCCCTTCACCCACTCGGTCGCAAGCGACGAGGAGGCGATGGCAGAGCCGCAGCCGAAGGTCTTAAATTTTGCGTCTTCAATGATCTGGGTATCCGGGTTCACCTTGATCTGCAGACGCATGACGTCACCGCACTCAGGAGCGCCGACGAGGCCGGTGCCCACTTCAGACGAGCTCTTGTCGAGCGTGCCCACGTTGCGGGGATTTTCGTAGTGATCAACAACCTTATCGCTGTATGCCATGGTTCCTTCTCCTGTTGAGCGAAAACCTACTGTTTAGATGCCTGCCGGTCAGATTTGAGTGCAAATCCCTGCCGGATGGTTCAACCCTTGATGATTGCCCTGTGCCAACGGACCAGAGCGAAAAGCCAAACTACGGTCGCAAATGCGACGGAATAATCAAACGTCTTGAAGGCCTCACGCCAGGTTAGCGGCGTACTGAAGAAGTAGCCCGCAACGATGCTGGAAACCCAGGTGAACAGCATCGTTCTAAGCCACGTCTTGCCGGTTGGCTCCTTCATCGGAGGCTCCTTTTAGTGAGCCGTCCATTCAATCTTGGTGAGGTCGATGCCTTCCTTCACCATCTCGTACAGCGGCGACAGTTCGCGCAGCTTCAGAACGGTGTCGATGAGCTTGTCTGCAACGTAGTCCACTTCTTCCTTGGTGTTGAAGCGGCCAAGGCCGAAGCGGATGGACGAGTGAGCAACGTCATCGCCGAGGCCGAGAGCCTTCAGCACATACGACGGCTCCAGCGTGGCGCTGGTGCAGGCTGAACCGGACGATACCGCAATGTCGTTGATGCCCATCAGCAGCGACTCACCTTCAACGTAGACAAAGCTCATGTTCAGGTTGCCGGGCAGGTGGTGATCCATGTTGCCGTTGACGGCGGTGTAGTCAATCTTCGCTTCCAGGCGGCCGCGCAGGTAGTCGCGGAGCTGGGTCAGGCGAGCGGTCTCTGCAACCATCTCAGCGCCAGCCAGCTCGCAGGCTTCGCCCAGGCCGACAATGCCGGGGACGTTGAGCGTGCCCGAACGCATGCCGCGCTCGTGGCCGCCACCGTCGATCTGCGCGTTGAGCTGGACGCGCGGGTTGCGGCGACGAACATACAGCGCGCCAACACCCTTGGGTCCGTAGATCTTGTGGCCGGAGAGCGAGAGCAGGTCAATGTTGTCTGTCTGCACGTTGACGGGAATCTTGCCGACAGCCTGCACGCCATCCGTGTGGAAGAGGACGCCTTTGGCGTGGCACAGTGCGCCAATCTCAGCGATGGGGTTGACCACGCCGATTTCGTTGTTGGCGTACATGATGGTGACCAGGATGGTCTCAGGCGTGATGGCTGCTTCAATGTCTGCAACGGAGACGAGGCCGTCTGCCTGCACCGGCAGGTAGGTGACCTTGAAGCCGTTCTTTTCAAGGCGCTTGCAGGTGTCGAGGACAGCCTTGTGCTCCGTCACCTGGGTGATGATGTGGTTGCCCTTTTCGCGGTACATCTCCGCAACGCCCTTGATGGCGAGGTTGTTGCCCTCAGTCGCGCCGCTGGTGAAGATGATCTCCTTCGCGGTTGCGCCGATGAGCTTGGCGATCTGCTCACGGGCCTTGTCCACGCCCTGCTCAGCTTCCCAGCCAAAGCTGTGGTTGCGGCTGGCGGCGTTGCCGTAAATCTTGGTCATGTACGGCAGCATGGCTTCCAGCACGCGCGGATCAAGCGCCGTGGTGGCGTGGTTGTCCATGTAGATGGGCAACTGCACTCCCGTGTGGACGGGGGTGGACTCAAGCAATTCGATTTCCGTGGCGAGGCTCATGCTGTGTTCTTCTCCTGATCGTTTCGAGCAAAGGTGCTGCGTGGATCTGTCTACTTATAGGTAGCGTTGTTGCTGTGTCTCGTTTAAAGCGCGATTGAAACCAGGCCACCTGCCAGCGTTACGCTTGGTTCGTGGTCCGGCGTTTCGGCCAGATCGGCGATGACGATGCCGGCCAGCAAATCCTTGATGCTGTCGTTCACCTTGCGCAGCGGTTCTTTGATGGTGCAATGACCGGCCAGGTCGCAGGTGCCGTGAATCGTAATGCAGCTGGTGATGAATAGCGGGCCATCAATGGCCCGGATCACCTCAAATGCGTTGATCTCCGTTGCGGGCCGCGCCAGCGCATAGCCGCCGTGTGTGCCTGCATGCGATACCAGCAGGCCTTGCCGGGCCAGCGTCTGCAGAATCTTGGCGAGCAGCTGCGGGGGGATGTGGTACGCCTCCGCAATGTCCTTAGCGGACTGCGCACTGGCTGCGCCGGTCTTACCGGTCGCCAGCGCCTGCTCGGCCAGATACTTCAGCGCCATCAGGCCGTAATCCGCTTTTTTGGTCAGCCGCAGCATGGTTTCAGTGGCAAGGAAACGGAAATCCCAACGGGAATTCCGGACCATTGCAGTCCTAAGTGTAGGCCGGTGGACAGCGGCTTGCAATGGCAAAGGGCTAGTCTTTGAGAATTATTCTCAAACTTTGCACCAAGCAGGGTTCTAAAGCGCTTCCAGCGGCTCCGTGGCGATTCTGCGGGTGACCAGCCAGGCGTATTGCCCTGCTGAGAGCGGCGCCAGCCACGCGATGCCCACCAGCAGCCAATGCCGCAGCAGCGTCAACTCTGGCGTAGTGCGGACGGCGGTGACCATCACCACAAGCATGGTGAAGATCTGCACCAGCGTGTTCACCTTGCCCAGCGACGATGGCCTGAAGTCGCGCACGGTGTGGCTGAAGAACAGCAGCGTGGCGATGAGCAGGATGCCCAGGTCGCGCGCGAAGACCAGCACCGTAACGTACAGCGGCACCAGGCCAATGTGCGTTGCCGTTAGAAACAGCGTGGAGAGCATCAGCTTGTCTGCAATGGGATCCAGAAACTGGCCCAGCTTGGTGCTCTGGTTCAGGCGGCGGGCCAGCCGGCCATCCACGGCGTCCGTAGCGCCGGCCACCACAAAGATCAGCAGAGCCACCTCAACGCGGCCGTCGAGCATGGCCATCACCAGAAACGGGATGGCGATGAGCCGCAGCATCGTCAGCAGGTTTGGCGCGGCACGGAGCTGATCAAAAAACGTCATGGGCTGCAGGGGGTTACGGGCTAACAGTATTGTATGCAGCGTTTTTTCATTGTATGCAGCGTTTTTTCGATAGCCGCGGCGCTTTTTCGATAGCAGCGGCGCTTCTGCGGATTCGCATGGTTCAATCGAATGCGCTGTCGTCCCGCAGCGTAGCGGAGGGATCTGCATTTGTACTGGCTCATCCCATTGAACATCCATCGGCCACCGCCCATCATGGCACGCGTCCCATAGAGAGTCACCCCATAGTTGCAGGAATCCGCTGGGCAGGTGGCCTCCGCGGACGATATAAACCGAAGAAGATTCAACGAGGCAATATGCGTATTCAGTACCAGTGGACCGAACGCGAGTGGAGAGAGGCTGTCGCGCTGGCATCGCGCAGCAACCGCGGCCACCGCGCGGGCACGCCGCTACCCGGGCTGACGGTGGCGCTGCTGGCCATTCTGCTGCTGGGCGGGGTGATTGACCTGGTTTCAACGATCCGCGCCAGCCACGGCATTACCCTTCGCGGATCGCTGGTGCCTTTGCTGCTGTTGCTGATGGCAGCGGTGGCCGCGGTGCTGGCCGTGCTGGGGCTGCGGCGACGTCGGCGCATAAGCAGCGAACACTGCATGCCGCAGGGCCAATGCGAGGCGGTTCTGCAGGAGTCCGGCTGGGATGTGCGGGAAGATCTGCCTGCTGCCGATCCGTTGGTCGCTACCGATGGCGCTGCTATCGATAGGGACGCGAAGAACGAAATCGTTGCCATCGACGCGGCCGCTCAGGAACAAATGCCCCCAGCGAAAGCAACGGTTTTTGCGGAAGCCCCAATTCCTGCGGAGGCAACGAGTCCCGCCGCAGCGACAGCCACATCCGCGCTGCGGCCGTGGGCAGACATGGTGGAGACGCGGCAGGGCAACCGTGTGATTGTGTTTGTACGGCGCGATGGATTTGACGCTTTACCCACACGCAGCATTACGCCCGAACAGGGCGGCCACATCCATCGGCTGGTCATCCGCAAGCTGCGACCCAGCGTTTCGCAAACCAGCCCCGCCGTCAGCAACAATCCCAGCGTCTAGCTTTACAAAGAACGCTGAAGCAGCAGAAGTTGCGGCTACGGCTATGCGGACGTACACTACAAGGAGTGCTTTTGGCCGTGGCCCACGCCCGCCGAAGCATGACCCACGCAGGCGCGTAGCTCAGTTGGTTAGAGCGCTACCTTGACACGGTAGAGGTCTCCGGTTCGAATCCGGACGTGCCTACCATTTCCTTCTTACAATTAAATTCAAAGCACCCGCATCGGGAATAACCCCGCGCGCGATTCGCATTGCAAGGCGGAGTGGACAGGTAGGTGGCGGAGGGAGTGGGATTCGAACCCACGGACCCGGTGAAGGGTCGGCAGTTTTCAAGACTGCTGGCATCAACCACTCGCCCATCCCTCCACGCGGGAAACTGCGGTGTGGTTACAAGCGTAGCACTCTTGAAGTAGCTGAAGAACGGCCTAGAGCTCATGTCCTGCCGGACGGGGCGCCCGCGCGGGGCGCGGGGGCGCGACCCCCCCTTTTAAGGCGGCGCCGCCCCCCCCCCCCCCGGGGGGGCGCCACCCCCAACCCCCCCCCCCGCGCCCCCCACCC
>JAMFTB010000213.1 GCA_026225595.1 Terriglobus sp.
ACCCGCACCGCGCGCAGCGGGCCCGTCCGGCAGGACACGCTGAGCCTAAAGACAACTAGACTGGTCAAAGATGCGTTCTGTGATGGCAACCCGGTATGTGCTCGCGCTGCGCGAGGGCGGCTCGCTGCCTGCCATTGTTGAGGCAGACGACCTGGGCATGTACGTCACCAAGTTTCGCGGAGCGGGCCAGGGCGCGCTGGCGCTGACCGCGGAGATTGTTGCCGGCGAGATTGGACGCGCGCTGGGTCTGAGCGTGCCGGAGATTGTGCTGGTGGAGATAGACCCCGCACTGGGCCGCAACGACCCGGACGCGGAGATTCGCCACCTGCTGAAGGCAAGCACGGGCACGAATGTTGGACTGGATTACCTGCCCGGCTCGACGGATTTCAATCCTGCCGCGGGCGATGCCGTATCCACGGAGACAGCGTCGATGGCCGTGTGGTTTGACGCCTTCGTGCAGAACGTGGACCGCACGCCACGCAATCCAAACCTGTTGATGTGGCACAGGCAGATGCGCTTCATTGACCACGGGGCGGCCATGTACTTCCACCACAACTACGAGACGATGCCGCAGAAGGCGCAGTCGCCTTTTGCGCAGATTGAGCATCATGTACTGCTGCCCTTTGCCTCCGCAATACAGGAGGCAGGTGAGCGCGCGCATGCCGTGCTGAATGAAGATGTCTTCCGCGGCATTCTTGCGCTGGTGCCGGATAGCTTCCTCCGCGAAGACGAAGCGACTGCCAAACGCGAGGCCTATGTGCGGTTCTTCCTCGAGCGTTTGCAGCACTCCTCTATCTTTGAAGAGGAGGCCGCACATGCGCACCAACGCCAGCTTTGATTACGCCATAGTGCGCGTCGTTCCGCGTGTGGAGCGTGAGGAGTTCGTTAACGCGGGCGTGCTCTTCTTCTGCCTGGAGCGGCGCTACCTTGCCTGCCGCATTCAGCTGGATACCACGCGCCTGCGCACGCTTGCGCCGGATGTGGATGTCGCCTCGGTGGAAGGACATCTTGCCGCGCTGGTGCACGTCTGTTCCGGCAATGCAGAAGGTGGGCCCATGGCAAAGCTGTCACAACGCGAACGTTTCCACTGGCTGACGGCACCGCGCAGCACCATGGTGCAGGTGTCGCCAGTAAAGACAGGCGTCTGCCCGCCGCCGGGACATGTGGTGGATGAAGATGTATGCGATGACCTGAAGTCGCTGGTGGATGCGATGGTTGCACGCGTGATCGATCCGATACCGACGGACCACAGCGCCATGCTCTCCAGCGCTAGCTCGCGGCGATAGCCTGCGCGATGCAGCAGCGGTTGCGCCCCGCATGCTTCGCCTCATACAAGGCAGCATCCACAGTCGCCAGCCACTCCTCGGTGGAGCGAATGCCACTCTCCAGCGCGCAAATACCAAAGCTGGCTGTGACGCGAATCTCCGGATCGTGTGACGTAACCGCAGCTTCCACTTCCGCACGTAGTCGCTCTGCCGTCTGCTGCGCGCTGTCCAGATCCATATCCTGCAGCAGCACGCCAAACTCTTCGCCACCAAGCCGGCCCAGCGTGTCGCCGCGCCGCAGATGGTTACCAATCGTGTTTGAAACCATCTTCAGCACCTGGTCTCCCGCGGGGTGACCATAGGTGTCGTTGACGTGTTTGAAGTGGTCAATATCCAGCATCAGCAGCGACATGGCGTGGCCGCCGCGGCGATTGCGCGCCATCGCCTTTTCCATCTCCAGAACAAATCCGCGACGCGTGACTGCACCCGTCAAAAAATCTGTCTGCGCAATGCGCAGCAGCTCAAGCTCATCCACAACAATGGCAGCAAAGCTCTGCAGCACCGCAATCTGCTCCGGAGAAAATTCACGCGGCATGGTGTCAATCGCACAGAGCGAGCCAATGTTGTAGCCATCCGGCGTAGCCAGCGGCACGCCCACGTAGGCGCGAATATACGGCGAGCCAAGCACGCCTTCATTGTCCGCAAACCTGTCGTCCATCAGCGCATCACACACCACCAGCGGATCACGCTTCTGAATCGTATGCGTGCAAAAGGAGATGTCGCGCGACGTCTGCTGCGCGGGCATGCCGGGGCAGGACTTCATCCACTGCCGGTCTGAATCGATCAGTGAAACCGCAGCCATGGGCACGTTCATCACGGTGCGAACCAGCGCTGTGATGCGGTCAAACTGGCCTTCTGATGGTGTATCGAGCACCTCGTAACGGTGCAGCGCGGCCAGGCGGCCTGCTTCGTCGTGCAACTTGGGATCATCCAATTTCAGGTCGCGCGATTGGCTATCAGCCACGATCATTCATCATCCTTTTTACGGCGCGAAGAAGCTCTTCCTTGTACGAGGCTACGATGACGGTGACGCTCTCATCAATCTGCGTCTCGTCGATTCCTGCGGAACGCATGGTGACCGCCAGCTGCACCAGGTGTTCGCGGTGCCGCTGAAGACTCTGCTCCAGCTCCGGAGGAATCTGCACATCTGCGAACGGATCCGGCGCGAGACCGCCATTTGCCTGCTGCATGATCACGATGCTATCTCCTTGTTCGGCCCATGTTCTCTAGCGATAAGCATTCTGCTTTGGCCGCGCAAACATTTTCAGTTGCAGACTATTGTCCTGCCGGACAACGCCTCAACTCCAGCTGCGGCGCTCAATCACTTTCTGGTAAACCTCAACATACTCCGCTGCAGGCTTCTCCCAGCTGAAGTCCTCTGCCATGCCGCGTGCCATCATCGCTTCCCACTGCGGCTTGTTCTGGAAGGTGGCCAAGGCGCGGCGGATGGCGTCAAGAAAATCCCACTGGTTATAGCCGTGGAACTTGAAGCCATTGCCTTCGCCCTCATGCAGCTCCGTAATGGTGTCTTCAAGACCGCCAGTCGAGCGCACCACCGGCACCGTGCCGTAGCGCAGGCTGTACATCTGGTTCAGGCCGCTGGGCTCGTACCGCGATGGCATCAGGAAGATGTCGCTGCCTGCCTCAATCTTGTGGGCGATGGTGTTGTCGTACTTGATCTGAACGCGCACCTTATCCGGAAAGCGGCCGGCAAGCTCCGTCATCAGCCGTTCGTAATACTCCTCACCCGTGCCCAGGCACAGCAGCACCACATCATCCTTCACCAGCTCTGGCAGGATGCCTGCGAGCATGTCGAAGCCCTTTTGCGTGGCAAAGCGCGAGACCACGCCAAGGATCGCCGTCGTCTCCTTCACGCCGTGCAGGTCGAAGGCGTGCAGCAGATCGCGCCTGCACTCCTGCTTGCCCTCCAAATCATCTGCGGAGTAATGCGCAGCAATGTGCGTGTCGCGCGACGGGTCCCACTCCTCGTAGTCCACACCGTTCAGAATGCCGTACAGGTCATCGCTGCGGCGCGCAAAGATGTCCTCAAGCCCGTTGCCGAACTCCTGCGTCTGAATCTCAGTTGCGTAGTGCTTGCTCACCGTCGTCAACGCGTCCGCGTAAACCAGACCGCCCTTCAGCAGGTTGACGTTGTCGAATGCTTCCAGCTTGTCAAAGGTGAACATCTCCCACGGCAGCATCAGCCGCGGCATGGTGTCTGCCGGAAACCAGCCCTGGTAGCCGGCGTTGTGCACCGTCAGCACGCATGGAACCTTACGCAGCACGGGGTCAAAGAAATACAGCGACCGCAAATAGATGGCCACCAGCGCCGCCTGCCAATCGTTTGCGTGGAAGACATCCGGTATGCCCAGGATCTTCGACGTCTCAATGACCGCACGGCTGTACAGCGCAAAGCGCTCCCAGTTGTCCACGTAATCGCCGCTGGGCGTGCCGTAGAGGCTTTCGCGATCAAACATCTCCGGGCAATCGAAAAAGTAAACCTGCACGCCCTCCTGCAGCCCACCGTCCAGCACGCGCACATAGCGCTGGTAGCTCGGGAACGGGATGGTGAGGCTCTCAATTACTACGGGTAGATCAGGCAGGTTGCGCGCGACTGAGCGGTAGTACGGCACGTACGTGGTTACGCGGTGCCCCAGACGAACCAGAGCGGGCGGCAGCGTGCCCACCACGTCCGCCAGGCCGCCGGTTTTGGCAAACGGCACGCATTCCGATGCTGCAAAGACAATGTGCATGGTCAAACTCCAACTCAAACTTCAGCGCCGCGGCAAACCTACGTCTCAAAAGCTAGACGTGGGGCACCCATTTGTGCGGCAAAAAGGAGGCAAACAGGCCCCAACGACAAACCCAACGATACACGCCCTGCAGGCACGATACCCTGAAGACGCACGCAACTATCAGATGCAACAGCGCAAGCCCAAGCTCGGACAAAATTTTCTGGTGGATGACGCAGCGCGTCATGGCATAGCAGATGCGCTGGGTGACGTCTCCGCGCGCACGGTGATTGAGATTGGTCCGGGCCACGGAGCCATCACCAGCATTCTGGCGGACCGCGCGAAAAAGCTGGTGTGCATTGAGCTGGATCGCGCCCTGGTGCCGGAACTGCGATTCCGCTTCCGCAACCACCCCAACGTGGAAATTATTGAAGCCGATGTACTGAAGACGGACCTGACGGCATTGGTCGCCGCGAATGCCCCCGCAGGCGAGAAGGCATTCGCCGTTGGCAACCTGCCCTACTACATCACCAGCGACATCCTCTTCCACCTGTGCGCGCACAGCGCTGCGCTGGAAGTAGCCGTGGTGATGATGCAGCGCGAGGTGGCAGACCGCGTTGCCGCTGAACCGGGCAACCGCGACTTTGGTCTGCTCTCTGCCACGGTGCAGATGTATGCCAACGTGGCAAACCTGTTCACGCTGCCGCCTGCAGCGTTCGATCCGCCGCCCGATGTCCACTCCACCGTGCTGCGCATGGCGTTTGCCTCACGCTTTGCGGAGCTGGGCATTCATGATGCCGTAGGCTTTGACCGCTTCCTGAAAGGCTGCTTTCAGCAAAAGCGCAAGACACTGAGCAATAACCTGCGCGCTGTTGGATATACCCCGGAGCAAATTGCAGCCGCCTGCTCTGCGGCAGGTGTGCAATCCAGCGTTCGTGCAGAAGCTCTTCCGCTCGACCGCTTCGCTGCTCTATTCCTTGCTTTGTAGAGTGCCCTTGTCAGGCTCGGCCATATCCAGAAGCTGCTGCGCGTGTGCGCGCACGCGATCCAGCAGAAGAACGTCAGCAGTGAGGCTTTGCAGTGTAGGGCGTATCGCGCCCAGTTCCACGGCGTGACCGGCCTTGGCATCTGCAAGCAGCTGGATCATCGCCGCATCGAGCCCGAGCCGGTCATAGCGATGCAGCCGCTCCAGCTCCGTGCCGGTCTGCACCGTATCGACAATGCCCAGCACGTAATCCAGCGCCTCACTCAGCGGCTTGTTCTCTGTGTAGTTGTAGCTGCACTGCACCGCAGTGCCACCCACGGGCGCGTACTCCACAGATTTCTGCCCCATGTTGGCCAGGCCCTTGGTCTTGCTCTCACACGGCTGCAGGTCATGCGACCGTGCCATCAGGTCGCCCAGACGATCACTGCCCTGACGGGAGAGCGCAAAGAAGACGATGCCGGGGTCTGTGCCCTTGAGTGGCTTGCCCGTGTATTCGGCCGGAGAATGTGGTGTAATTTTGATCTGCCAATGCGGCACGTTCAGTCCCGGGCGGTCATAGTTGACGGTGAGCGCATAAGCACCCGCAGCAGGAGCGCTCTCGCTCTGGCCGAACACAGGCGCAATGGTCAACGCCAGCAGAGCAGTTGTGAGAGCAACCTTCATCGTGCTCCGATCGCAAGCTGTGTCTGCGCCGTGTGTACGTGGCAGATGGCGATGGCCAGCGCATCCGCTGCGTCCGCGGGCTCGGGAGCCTTCTCCAGGTCCAGCAG
>JAMFTB010000214.1 GCA_026225595.1 Terriglobus sp.
CGTAGTCCGCGGGCCACCAGCTCTGCGAATCGGTCATGAGCGCGTGCAGGTCCTTGATGACCGCATCCAGGTCAAGCGTCTTGAACTCTTCCGCATAGTTGAAGCCATCGGCCATGGGGTCGGTCAGCTTGTTGTTCTGCGACAGAACTGCCAGGTCCAGGCGGTCCGGCCACCACTCTGCATTGCGCGTGATCTTGCGCGAGTTGTGCGTGACGGCGCCGTGCTTCGGCGACTCAGTTTCGGTTGCAGTCTGCGCTTGGGTCGGGCGATCGCCGCTGACACCGGTTACCGGGCACTTCATCTCTTCAGACACGTTATTTGCTCCCCTAGTTCTTTGTTGCTCTTGTTGCAGTTCTTGTCCAGGGATTCGCCAGACTTCGACCGAATCCCAAAGCTTGCAAAGGCGCCTAATGAACCGGCGCCAAATCCTCTGCAGTCGTCACTGCGTGGGTTTCAACGCAGCCGGTACACAGGCCGCGCAAAATTACTTCGTACTCGCGCACCACGCGCGCACCCACGGACCCGCTGGGCGGTTTGGGCACATCGAACCAGTCAAGATTCTCGACCGCGCCACAGCGATCGCAGATGAAATGATGATGAGGCGTTCCGGTCAGGTCAAAGCGCGCCGAGCGGCCCTCAACGGCCACCTCACGCACCAGACCGGCGTCCACCAAATCCTTCAAGTTGCGATAAATCGTCGCGCGGGATGAGCGCGGGTCCAGGCGATTGACGCCGTCAAAGATCTCCGCCGCCGTGGGGTGGCCGGGGTTTTCCAGCAGAAACGCCATAACGCAGTAGCGCTGCGGCGTAAACTTCACCCCGCCCAGCTCCAGCCGCTGCCTGATCATTTCCGCATCCATCACCAGATAAGAATCTGTCTCATCTGGGAGTTTGTCAAGGCATGGGCTGTGAATTCCTGGCTCATGTCCTGCCGGACGGGCCGCTACGCGCGGAGCGGGCGTTTGCACGCCTTTTACTCCTTCGGGTGGCCTTCCCATTGGTCAGGATTTGAAATTCATGCTGCTGCCAGCGAAATGCAGGTCCTTCGGCTTCGTACTGCGTGCTTCGCTCAGGATGACAAAATTTGTGAAGGTAGCTTGATCCCGGCCATCGGGAGGAGCGGGGCGAAGCCAGGAAAAAGGTGCGTGAGCACCCGCACCGCGCGCAGCGGGCCCGTCCGGCAGGACATGTTTTGAAAGCAGTAAGAGCAGCTTACGACCGGAAGAGTTCGTGCCAGGTGCGATCCAGCTGCAACCACCGTGCATTCTCAAACCAGCTGGTCTGCCACTCCGGCTGGTGCAAAAGCCCATGCCCGCGGTCGCACATCTCTTCCATGGTGCAGGCCCCCAGCAGGCTCCAGGATGAGGAGCCCATGCGTGCGGCACCGCGCAGCGATCGCATACAGGTTGGGCAGCGTTCGCGCTGATCCGTCAGCACCCAGTTGATTGCGATCACATTCAGCAGCAGGCCGCAACCCACCAGCAACCAGTCTGCCTGCGCCCCCAGCAGGTGCTGGAAGCATTGCGTGAGCTGAACCGCGATGAGATAGCAGCTGAGAACAGATAGCACGAGCTTGCATCCAAGGAAGCGCCACCGCAGGGTCCGCTGTGTGAGCGTTGCGGCATCGCCACGAAATGCCTCATAGGCTCCATAGCGCGAGGTCACTACGGTTGAAGGAATGGAAAACAAAGCCAGCGCGATGAAACAGCTGAACGCCCCGTTTCCCCACTTGGAAAACATCAGGTGGCGCACCGGTGCCTGCGACATGCTGCATGCAAGCAGAAACAGAAAC
>JAMFTB010000215.1 GCA_026225595.1 Terriglobus sp.
AGGCGCGTGAGCGCCCGCTCTCCGCGCAGGAGGCCCGTCCGGCAGGACAGGTTTTTACTCGTATTTGAGCGTTTCGACCGGGTCCAGAGCTGCGGCGCGATTTGCGGGCAGCGTGCCGAAGATCACGCCTACCAGAACGCTGGTCAGTAGAGCTACGACGGCAGAGATCCATGACATGGGGATGTGAACGTCTGTGAAGAAGTTCACACTGAGGGGCACGGCCAGCCCCAGCAACGTGCCCACTATGCCCCCGCACAGCGATAAGAACACCGCCTCGGTAAGAAACTGCACGCGAATCTCGCGTGCTGTGGCGCCCAGCGCCTTGCGGATGCCGATCTCGCGGATGCGTGCCGTTACGTTGGCCAGCATGGAGTTCATGATGCCCACGCCAGAGACCACCAGCGTGATGAATGCAGCCGCCGTCAGCACGTAGGTGATGTAGTCTGCCACCTTCGACATGGTGTCCAGGATGGCGGTCATCGTCATGTAGTTATAGTTGCTGGTCTTGCGATGGCGCGAGCGGATGATGTCGAGGATGCGGTCTGCTGCGCGTGGCACATCTTCAGGGTTCTTTGTGGTGAAGAAAATTTCCTTCACCGTGTCGGTACCCGTGAAGTAGCGAGCCACGGGGTAGGGCAGAAGCACCGTATCGTCGCTGATTTCCGATTCGCCAAAGAGATCGACCCGCAGTTTGAAAACGCCGATAACATCTACGGGAATGCCATTCAGCACGAGCGTGCGGCCTACTGCTGCGTTCACTGAGCCGTAGATCTTTTTCGCCAGGGGCTCGTTCATCACGCAGACTTTTTCATGCTCCACGGTGTCTTCGTCGTCGAAGAAACGGCCGTCCAGCACGGCCAGGCTGCGCACGTCCTTGTAGCGTGGCGACACACCCAGCAGCATCACATCCCGCGACTGGCCGCCGCCAATGGCAACGGGCGCGTGAAACTCCAGCATGGGAGAGGAAAAGGCGAGGCCCGGCACCTGGTCCAGCACAGCCTGCTCGTCTTCCTTGGTCATGTAGTCGGGAGTGGACGTGTTGTCCGGACCGCTGGTTGCGCCGCCTCTGTACTGCATCTCCACCATGTTGGGGCCAATGCTGTTCAGCGTAGCCATGGCATATTGCCGGCCAGTAAGGCCCACCGTCACCACCAGCACAATGGACGCAGAGCCGATGATCATGCCCAGCATCGTCAGCAGAAAACGCACCTTGCTGGCGCGAAAGCTGTCCAGGGCAAGCCGCAGCGTCTCGCTAAACACCAGCGTCGTCTTTGCAGACTTCAGCGTGCTCTCAAAGCTGCTTGCGCGTTGCTGTCTTTTGGCGGGTTCCTGGGTTACAGCCATGCGTTCATGCTACTCCGCAGTGAAATGGTGGCGATAGGCGATGCGACGTTGCGCATGCCTGCAGAATGAGACGCTGCACAGTCGCTGCGGATGCATGGAAAGCCTTGAAATGCTTGTCCTGCCGGACGGGCCCGCTACGCGCGGTGCGGGCGTTTCACGCCTTTTTACTGGCTTCGCCGTGGGCCTCCCGTTGGTCAGCATGAAACTTGATCCCGACCACCGGGAGGGCTAAGCGAAGCAGTAAGAAGGTGCGTGAGCACCCGCTCTCCGCGTAGGAGGCCCGTCCGGCAGGATATGCATTTGCGCGGAGGGAGGCGTTAGCCGATGTGCAGGTAGCGCTGGCCGTGTGCGCGGTATTCGCCGCTTAGTACGTGGGCGATTGCTTCCGGGTAGGCGGTGTGTTCCTGTTCAAGGATGCGTGCGGAGAGTGCTGCTTCGTCGTCGCCGTCGAGCACGGGCACTACCTTTTGCAGGATGATGACGCCGTGGTCGACTGCCTCATCCACAAAATGCACGGTGCATCCGGCGAATTTGGTGCCGTAGTTCAGCGCCTGCAGCTGCGCATGCAGCCCCGGAAAGGCGGGCAGCAGTGACGGATGAATGTTGAGAATGCGATCTGGAAACGCGTTGATGAAGCCTGGCGAAAGCACACGCATGTAACCGGCAAGGATTACGAGGTCGACTGCATGCGCCTTGAGTGAGGCAGCCATCCGCGCGTCATGCTCCTCGCGCGGCACGCCCTTTGAGACGTGTATTTCCGTGGCAAAACCGCGCTGCTGCGCTGTGGTTATGCCGGGTGCGTCTGCAATGTTTGAAAGTACGCAGACGATCTCGCAACCCGTCAACGAGCCTGCTGCAATGGCGTCTGCAATGGCGATGAAGTTGGACCCACGGCCCGAGAGCAGAACGCCCAACCGCTTTGGCTTCGGTTCACTCACGCCCACTGCCTCACAGGTAATTGACGCGTCGCTCGCCGCGGCTGATGCGGCCAATGACGCTGTGGCGCTCGTTGGCCCGGTTCAGAATGGCCTTTGCCTTTTTCGCCATCTCTGCAGGCACAACCACGATCATGCCGATGCCCATGTTGAAGGTACGCATCATCTCATCCTGCTCCACAGAGCCAAGCTTCTGCAGATGCTGGAAGAGGGGCGGAACCTCCCACGTGCTCAGCTCCACCTGCGCACACAGGCCCTTGGGCAGGATGCGCGGCAGATTTTCTGTAATGCCGCCGCCGGTGATGTGGGCCATGCCCGTCACCACGCCTGCGCTGGTCAGCTTCTTCAGGATGCTGAGGTAGCTGCGGTGCTGGCGCATCAGGGCAGCGCCGGTCTTGTCCTTGAGTTCGTTGATGTACTGGTCGGGGCCGTACTTCGCAACGTCAAACAGCAGCTTGCGCGCGAGCGAGTAGCCGTTGGTGTGAAGGCCGTTGCTGGGCAGGCCGAAGAGGACGTCGCCTGCCTGGATCTTGTCGCCGGTGATGATCTGGTCGCGGTTGACGACGCCGACGATGAAGCCGGCCAGGTCGTATTCGCCTTCAGAGTAGAAGCCGGGCATCTGCGCGGTTTCGCCGCCGATGAGCGCGCAACCGTTGGCCTTGCATGCCTCGCTCAGGCCTTCGACAACTTTTTCCATCACGCCCCCCTCAAGCTTGCCGGTGGCGAGGTAGTCCAGGAAGAAGAGGGGCGTTGCGCCCTGCACGGCAATGTCGTTGACGCAGTGGTTCACCAGGTCGCAGCCCACGGTGTGGTGGATGCCGAGTTCAAACGCAACCTTCAGCTTGGTGCCCACGCCGTCGGCGCTGCTTACCAGCACGGGGTCTGGATACTTGGCGACGTCCAGGCTGAAGAGGCCGCCAAAGCCGCCAATTTCGCTGAGTACCTGCTTGTTGAAGGTCTTGCGGGCCAGCATCTTGATGCGTTGCTTGGTACGGTCGCCCTCGGAGATATCCACGCCGGCGTCGGCATAGGTGGCGGGCTTGGTCGTCGGCTTCGCGGCCTTCGCTGGGGTATCTGCGGCGCGTGCGTTCACGTTAAATCCTCAGAAGAACAGGTTTGCAACAGCGGAGAAGTTCGGTCGTTATGAACCCTGTGGATGGTTATCAAGCCCATGTGGATGGTTATGAAACACAGATGCAGCAGGGCCTTAGTAGTCGCGGCGTAATTTGGCCGGCATTGCAAAACTCGCCTGAGAGTTGAGCATAGCAGGCTGGATTCCCACCGCCGATGCCCCAAACGGGCGATACTTTTCTCTATGAGTCTGAACATGGAACGTTCGCGCAGCCTGCAGCGCCGCGCGGAGAGCCTGATCCCCGGCGGCGTGGATTCGCCCGTGCGCGCCTTTCGCTCCGTCGGCGGCGATCCGCCCTTTGTGGATCGCGCCGAGGGCGCCTACCTGTTTGACGCGGATGGCAACCGCTACATCGACTACTTTGGCTCGTGGGGCCCCATGATCCTGGGCCACGCCGCGCCGCCGGTCGTCGCGGCGATTCGTGAGGCGGCGGGGAAGGGCGCGAGCTTTGGCGCGTCCACAGCGGCAGAGGCGGAGCTGGCCCAGCGCATCACGCAGGCCGTGCCTTCCATTGAGAAGCTGCGCTTCGTCTCCAGCGGAACGGAGGCGGTGATGAGCGCCATCCGCGTAGCGCGCGCGTTTACCGGACGCAACCGCATCCTGAAGTTTGAGGGCTGCTACCACGGCCACAGCGATGCGCTGCTGGTGAAGGCGGGCAGCGGCGTTGCAACGCTGGGCATTCCCGGGTCAGCCGGCATCCCCATGGAAACGACGCAGTTCACCACCGCCATCCGCTACAACGATCTGGCAGAGGTGAAGAAGGTCTTCGCGAAACATCCGGAAGAGATTGCCTGCGTCATTTTGGAGCCGGTGGTGGGCAACGCGGGAACGATTCTGTCGCAGCCCGGATATCTGGAGGGCCTGCGCGAGATATGCACGCGCGCGGGGACTCTGCTGATCTTTGACGAGGTGATGACGGGCTTCCGTGTGGCATACGGCGGCGCGCAGGCGCTGTACGGCATCACTCCGGATATGACGACGCTGGGCAAGATTATTGGCGGCGGTTTGCCGGTGGGCGCGTTTGGTGGCCGCGCGGAGATTATGAATCTGCTGGCGCCGCTGGGGCCTGTCTACCAGGCGGGCACTTTGAGCGGCAATCCGCTGGCCATGGCCGCGGGCATTGCCACGCTGCAGGCGCTTGCGGATGGTGGCGACACGCTCTACGACGCGCTGGCAGAGACGACAAGCCGCATTGCGCATGGAGTTGCGGATGAGGCGAAGGCTGCGGGGATTCCCATGTATGTAGCTGGTGTGGGGTCCATGTTTACGTGGTTCTTCCAGGGTGGGCCGGTACACAACTTCGCCGATGCCGAGCGCAGCGACACCGCGCTGTTTGGCCGTTTTCACCGCGGCATGCTCGAACGTGGGGTGTGGCTGCCGCCATCGCAGTTTGAGGCAGCATTTGTCTCAACAGCGCATGGTGAGGCAGAGGTGGAGGCAACGCTGGCGGCTGCACGCGCCGTCTTTGCGGATATCGCGCAGGGTTGATGAAGCAGGCTGGCGCGTCAGTTACGATGGATTTGTACAGACACTTGAGGAGGATTTTTCATGAGCGACCACCATGTTGAGAAGCCCTGGTTTGAACGCTTCTGGCAGATTGGCGTCATCGCCTTTGCCGTGGGCTTTGTCACGCTGCTGGTTACCTACTCGCCCAAGAACTAGTCGCCGCCTACTTAGTCCTGCGAAGCTTCGCTCTGCGGGACATACAGGATCGGCACTTCTGCCGTGGTGACGAAGCCGAGCGCCTCATAAATGGGGATAGCACGTGCATTCGTGCTGACCACGTGCAGGTACGGCAGCTCGTCCGTTTGATTGAGCAGTCGCGCCACCAGGTGCTGCGCGTATCCCTTGCTGGTAAAGCCTGGCCGCGTACACACTGCACTGATCTCGCGCAGGCCGGGCATGCGAGTGCGGTGGCCCGCCATCGCCACCAGCTGCCCATTCACGCGAAGGCCAATGTAACGACCCAGCTGATAGCTCTCGTGCCGGTAATAGCCGGGGAACGCGATCTGCGTCAGTTCGACCATGTCGTCTGCATCGTCCGGCCCCAGTTCCGACTCATTCTCCAGCGCGTCGGGGACGGTAATGTCTCGCGGCTGCCAAACCATCTGCAGGCAGTTGAACAGCCTGCTGTCGGCAACCTCTGCGTCCAGTGTGGGGATGGTGCAGGCGAAGTTCACGTCGCCGTCGCGGCGCAGCAGTTCGATGTCCACCACATCGCCCTCACGCGCAACGCTGCTGAAGGGCAGCACATTGGGCCGGTACCGCACCGCATTACCCGTGTGTTCCGCAAAGTCCGTCTGCAGCGTGGTCAGTGCGGCGTAGAACGGATTGGCCAGATACGCCTGCTGCTGTTCGTTGAGGATGCTCACACCAACATTGTGCCAGTCCACTACTGCATTGTCCTGCCGGACGGGCCTCCTGCGCGGAGGGCGGGCGTTTGCACGCCTTTTTTACTGCGTCGCGCGGGCCTTCCGTTGGTCGGCATGAAATTCATTCCATCTTGATCCCACATATCAAAAGCGATATGTAGGGCACCCGCCTTGCAGGTATGAGAATTTCTTCCCGACCATCGGGAGGGCTAGGCGAAGCAGTAAAAAGGTGCGGAGCACCCGCGCCACGCGCAGTGGGCCCGTCCGGCAGGACATGTTGCCGTTTCGCGCGATAAAAGCAGGTTTCTCCACTGCGCTTCGCTCCGGTCGAAATGACAAATTTTTAGGAGAGGGAAAAGAAGAAGGGCCGCGACTGCTCGCGGCCCTTTCTGTTCCCGTTATGGCTAAGCGGATTAGCTCTTTGCTTTTTCGAAGCGCTTGTTGATCTCTTCCCAGTTCACTACGCTCCACCATGCGGCGAGGTAGTCGGGGCGCTTGTTCTGGTACTTCAGGTAGTAGGCGTGCTCCCAAACATCGTTGCCCAGGATGGGGTAGCTGCCGGTCGACAGCGGGTTGTCCTGGTTGGGCGTGGTCACGATGGTAAGCTTGCCGCCCTTGAAGATGAGCCAGCCCCAGCCTGCGCCAAACTGCTTTGCGGTGGTTTCGTTGAAGGTCTTCTTGAAGGACTCAAAGTCGCCGAAGTCGGCCTTGATCTGCTGCGCGATTGCCCCTGTTGGCTCACCGCCGCCGCCC
>JAMFTB010000005.1 GCA_026225595.1 Terriglobus sp.
GAAGGAAGATTCCACTCTCCAGGTAGTCCGCCGGTGCACCGAAGAGCCCGACTCCAGCCAAACGGATGAGATTGCCTATACCAAGCAGAATCAGCATGATCGCCATGGGAAGTCCACTCTTCCACCTTGAGCGGTCACCACGGAAGAGAATCAGAGCAGCGGCGTTCCACTGTTGCAGACCGAGGATAAGGCTGAAGAAAAAAAGACGGTGACTGGTGTTCGGTTCGATCAGGCCATACTGCAACACTGCGATAAAGCCCAGCAGCATCAGTACATACTGCGCAACGCGATGCGCCTTGCTCTTACCGAAAAGGTCTTCGAGACCCAGCAGAAGAAAGAGGTAAGCGGCAAGGAAGGTGGTCGTGCTGCCAAGGATGGAAAGACTGTCCGGTACAACTCCCCGAAGCATGACCGCCGTAGCGGCAATCAGCAGAAGTCCGTTATAGAAAACGAAATTGCGCATCCCAAAGATGCCGCGATACATCCCGGCATTGGTAAGGATCAGCAGCATCGTGAGAAGCAGGAACACCACATGCTGGATATGTAAGAGGTGCATAAAACCGTCCATGTCCCACTCTTCGCACGCATGCACGCGGCGCGCGAATTACAGAGAATCGCTTTAGACAAAGGAGAAGAAAATCAGAACATTAAGCTGTAGGTCTGTATCTTCACTTCTACTGTCATGCGAAGAAGCACTTCTCATTCTGGCCGATGCGTGCATTTCATGCAATCAAAAGAACGTCTTGTGAAACTGGGTATACACCAGTTCCGATATGGGAACCTGCAAACAGCAGATGATTTCGTCTCGACACGCCTACGGCTGGCTGGCGATGCGTTCGCTGTGCCCGCTAAGCTCAGCCGCGCGCGCCTCTGCATATGCCGCCGCGCCAATCAGCGCGCACTTCTCCTCAAGGATGACGCGCACCGGAATGGTGTGCAGCAGAGGCGAGAGGCGTCCCTTGTCCAGAAACGCCTGGCGAAAGACACCGGTCTGCAGCGTCTTCAATATCTTGGGCGGGATACCGCCGCCCAGGTACACGCCACCCGCACACAGCAACTTCAGCCCCATGTTGCCGCACTCCGCACCAAAGGCGCTGGCAAACACCTCAAGCACCTTGGCCGTCAGTTCGCACGAACCGTCCTCGCCGGTGGTGCCAATGACGAAGTTCGGATCTTCCTTCTCCATGCGATCGCGCAGCCACTCCGGCTCGTCCATCTTCTTGCCGTCGCGCAAAAACTCGTAGATGTTCTTCAGCCCCAGGCCACTCACCACGCGCTCTGTCGAGATGCGGCCGTTGAACTTCTTCCAAAGCCACTCCAGTAACTCAACCTCAAGTGGATTGCGCGGAGCCCAATCCACGTGACCGCCCTCGCTGGCCAGCGGAATATGCCTGCGGGCAGCTGGATTCCAGATGAGCAACGCCTCGCCAAGCCCCGTACCCGGAGCCACCAGCGCACGGTGCCCCACGCCCGAGCGATCGCCCTGCACCAGCTCAAAAATCTGGCTGGGCCCTAACTCCGCAACGCCGTAGCCGTTGGCCTCAAGATCGTTGATGAGAAAGATGTGCTCAATGCCCAGAATATTGGACAGCTCGCGCGCATCCAGCACCCACGGCAGGTTGGTCAGCTTCAGACGGCCGTCCTTCACAGGGCCGGGGCAGCCAAAGCACGCAGCAATGACATTTTCCTCGTCCTGCTTCACCGCCGGGTCCTTCAGAAACTCGAGAACAACGTCCTGCAGGCTGGCATACCCTGCTGCAGGAAACTTCCTGGTCCGCGCCACCTTCAGCGTGCCGTTTTCAAAGCTGTATAGCGCCAGGTCAACCTTGGTGCCGCCTACATCACCTGCCAGAATCATCGAGTCAGCTCCAGTGTGCCCGTCTCCGCATCGCCGTGACGGCCCACCTTGGGCAGGCGACGCGCCGCATCCGCATCCAGCAGCAGGCCAAGCTTACCGCTCTGCGGCCGGATCAGCTGCGATGGCAGCCGCTCAGGATCATAACCGCCCAGCAACACCTCGTGCAGCCGCTCTGCCTTGGCCGCGCCCTCAATCAGAAACACCACGCGCCTGCCGTGGTTGATGACCGGCCACGTCAGCGTAATGCGCCACGTATCCTTCTGCGGCACATGGTTCGCAACCACCAGGCGGCCCAGCTCATCAATCGCTGCGGTGTTCGGAAACAGCGATGCCGTGTGGCCGTCGTCGCCCATGCCCAGCAGCACCAGGTCGAATGCAGGCCCCTGCGCGCCCTCAAGCTTAAAGCTGTTGCGCAGCACGGCCTCGTAACGCGAAGCGGCCTCCTCGGGAGGCAGCTCACCTTCCATGCGGAAGATGTTCTCCGCCGGCAGCGGCACCTTGCTCAGCAATTCCTCCCGCGTCATGCGATAGTTCGACTCCGCATCCTCAGGCCCAACGCAACGCTCGTCCACCCAGTACAGAAACAGCTTGCTCCACGGCACCTGCGAGAGGAACGGCTCTGCAGCCAGCAGCGCAAACATCCGCTTGGGTGTGCTGCCGCCGCTGATGGCAATGCGTGCCACGCCGCGTTCGTTCGCGGCGTCCACGGCATACTTTGCAAACACCTCTGCAGCGGCCTGCGCCACGCGCTCGGGCGTGTCGTACACAAGATAGTCAGCGATGGTGATTCCTGGCATGTTTTACATCCGTAACTGAAATTTTCGAGCGCTGTTCAATGTAGGTATATCGATCGGCCGTGTTCGTAAGGGTACGGCTTCAGCCGTGCCGAAATTCCGGTGCCTCTTAAAATCTCTTCCCTGATTGAGGTCGCCGTAAGGCGACCTCAATCAGGGAAGAGATAAAGCAGGACACATCTTACGGCACAGCTGAAGCTGTGCCCTTACGAATGCATTGTTGTTAGAGTCTCCAGGCACGTCCATCGCGCGCCAGCAGATCATCTGCCTCCTGCGGACCCCACGTGCCCGCATCGTAGTTCGGGAAGTTCATGGTCTGCTTCTTCCACGCCTTCAGAATCGGCGTCATCAGCGCCCACGTCGTCTCCACGCCTTCGCGCTCGGCAAACAGCGTGCCGTCACCCAGCATGGCATCCAGCAGCAGACGCTCATAGCCGTTGGCAGAAGACTTGCCAAACGCATCCGCGTACGAGAACTCCATCTCCACCTGCGCCACGTTGGTCGTCGGCCCCGGCAGCTTCGCTCCAAACTTCAGACTGATGCCATCATCCGGCTGGATGCGCAGCGTCAGCACATTGGGCTCCATCTGCTCCGCTCCCTTGCCCGGCGAACTCTTGAACAGGTGCAGCGGCGGCTGGCGGAAGGTGATCACCACCTCCGTCACGCGCTTCTCAAGCCGCTTTGCTGCGCGGATGTAGAAGGGCACGCCGGCCCAGCGCCAGTTTTCAATGTTCAGCTTCATGGCCGCATACGTCTCCGTCTGCGACTCCTTGCTGACGCGCTCTTCTTCGCGATAGCCAATGGCATGTTCGCCATCCACC
>JAMFTB010000216.1 GCA_026225595.1 Terriglobus sp.
CTCGTGATTGCCTATCTCTCGATTAATCATCATTTCTATGGAGAATTCATCCCTTCCAGTTCATCGGCCAAGATCGCACAAGGCCGCTCTGGCTTCTGGGGACAATGGCCGCGTGCCTTCCTCCTCGGCATTCTCCTGCCGGAACCGTGGCGGCCCTCATTTATCACCATTGCAATCTCCTTCGTAGCGGGCTCATTCGTATTTCGCCGCTTACGTGGCACCCCCTGGAACACCATTGCGCTACCGACCGCACTCATACTGCTGGCGTTCTATGTGCTTCTGAATCTGCCTGACTATCACTGGTATTATGCCCCACTCATCCTGGTGCTCATGCTATCCGGCGTGGCAACATTAACCACAACGCGCTGGGGTACCTGTCTCATTGCAGGGATTGTCATGATGCAGTTTTTTCAAGCATGCCGTATGGTGCGGTACGATCCTGCTGCACCATCGGCGTATGCTGCGGCAGCACAGTGGCTGAACATACATACGGCACCTGATGCAACAGTGGAATCGCTTGAGATCGGGGAGTTTGGCTGGGTGCTGAATCGCTATCTTTACGACTCGCTTGGCCTGACATTACCAAAAAATGCAAATCACATTGCGCATCGTGATTTCAGTAGTTGGCTGGAGGAAGACAAGCCGGACTACGTGCTATACCACTCGCTGCGACCATTTCCATTCGAAGACGTAATCGTGCAAGACCCAAATTACGAACCTTCGGGATATAACCGCGACGGCATTATCATCTACCGACGCACGCGGGATTTCGGACGCCGAGGTGCGCCTCTGCTGCCGGTACGCTAATGCGTGAAGCACCACTTCGATTGCAGATTAGCGGCGATTGACGGGAACGAGTTCGGCGGCTTCGCGGTCGGATTTGCTTAGGCCTGCGACGACGCCCGCACGGTCTGCCTCTGAGCGATTCTGATTCATCTTCAGTTTGCCTTCGAGCCGAGTGATGGGGATGCGAATACCCACGATGCCACGCAGCTGTCCCGCGATGAAATCCGCCGGAGCATCACTCACCTGCCACGGCTCGGCGCGCTTGCCTTCATGCAGATTCGTCAGGCGCGTGACCACGTCCAGCAGGCGGTCCGCATCGTCGAAAAATTCAACAGCGCCGTAGGCGTGGACGATGCCATAATTCCACGTCGGCACCACCTTGCCCGTCTCTGTCTTCACGGCATACCAGCTGGGTGAGATGTATGCATCCGGCCCTGCAAAGATGACGAGCCCATCGCCCTGCGGTTGCTGCTTCCACTGGCTGTTGGCCCGGGCGAGGTGCCCGTACAGCGTTCCGTACTCGCCTTCCGACGCATCCAGAAAGAACGGCAGCGGCGTGGCAAAGATGCCTTCTGCTGTGGCCGTAACAAAGTGCGCCAGACCACAAGCGTGGATGGCCTCATGAATCTCCGCAATGTCGTTCACTTCGAAATGTGGAGGCGTGTACATAGGCGAATGGGCAATTCCATTATGCGACAGCCCTGTTTTACCGCGAAAATGCCGAGCGCCTGCCCAGTCCGTCGGCGTTATCGTGTGGAATTCACGTACCAATTGGCGCCTGCCTTGATACTTCCGCGCCATACGCTAAATCTTTCTGCGGTGTAAACTTTACTTCTGCCGAGTTGTAACCCCGCTCGGCGAGGAGTTCTTGTCCGCATGAAGACTTCCAAGGGCTCTGACGACTCACTGCGCTGTTCCTTCTGCCACAAATCGCAGGATGCTGTTGCCAAGCTGATCTCTTCCCCTTCGGATTACCCTCGCGCATACATCTGCGACGAGTGCGTTGCCGTATGCAATTCCATCCTTGAGGATGACCGCACGGACGTGCAGCCCGGTGCTGCTCCGGCGCACCTGCCCAAGCCGCATGAGGTGAAGGCTTTTCTGGATGAGTACGTCATTGGCCAGGACCTGACCAAGAAGAAGCTGGCGGTCGCGGTTTACAACCACTACAAGCGCATCCAGATGAACCGCACGCGCGGCAACGATGTGGAACTCGCCAAGAGCAACATTCTGCTGGTGGGCCCCACGGGCAGCGGCAAGACCCTGCTGGCGCAGACACTGGCAAAGATGCTGGACGTGCCCTTTGCAATTGTGGACGCAACCACGCTGACGGAAGCCGGCTACGTGGGCGAGGACGTGGAGAACATCATCCTGAAGCTGCTGCAGGCGGCAGACGGCGACGTCACGCGCGCGCAGAGCGGCATCATCTACATTGACGAGATTGACAAGATTGGCCGCAAGGACGAGAACCCCTCCATTACCCGTGACGTCAGTGGCGAGGGTGTGCAGCAGGCGCTGCTGAAGCTGCTGGAAGGTACCGTTGCCAACGTGCCGCCGCAGGGTGGCCGCAAGCATCCGCACCAGGAGTTCACTATTGTGGACACCACCAACATCCTTTTCATCTGCGGCGGAGCATTCGTCGGGCTGGAAAAGGTGATTGGACGCCGCATTGGCAAGAAGGCGCTCGGCTTTAAGACGACGAACATGGAAGGCTCCTCCAAAGAAGCGGAGGTTACGCCCATCCGTGCGCAGCGCGACAGCGAACTGCTGCGCCAGGCGGAACCGCAGGATCTGCTGAAGTACGGCCTGATTCCGGAGTTTGTTGGACGTCTGCCGGTGCTTGGCATTCTGGACGAACTGGACGAGGCGGCGCTGATCGACATTCTCACACGTCCGCGCAACGCCATTCTGAAGCAGTATGCCAAGCTGTTCGAGTTTGAAGGCGTCAAGGTCACCTGGACACCGGAAGCCGCACAGGCCATTGCGCATGAGGCTTTGAATCGTAAGGTGGGCGCACGCGGCCTCCGCATGATTCTGGAAGAGCTGATGCTGGACCTGATGTACACCGTGCCTACCAACAAGAAGGTGAAGGAACTGGAGATTACCGCGGACATGGTGAAGAGCCGTACCGTGGAGCTGCCAGTCCAGCTGGAAAAAGCTGGGTAAAGAGCTTTAGAACCAGGAAAAAGCCGCGGCATGCAGCCGCGGTTTTTCTTTTCAGGACGACGGTTTCGCAATGATCCCTGACCAACAGGAACGGACGCCCAGCTTTGGCGAAGCTGCGCGCACGTGGTGGAAAATTGGCTGGATTACCTTCGGCGGCACGGCCGCGCATATCGCCATCATGCATGAAGAGGTGGTGGAGAAGAGACGGTGGGTCTCTGAATCCACCTTCCTCCATGCGCTCAGCCACTGCATGCTTCTGCCCGGGCCAGAGGCGCAGCAACTTGCCATCTACCTGGGATGGAAGATGCATGGCAGAAAGGGCGGCATCGTCTCAGGCATGCTCTTCGTTTTGCCATCGATGTTCATTCTGCTGGCTCTCAGCATTCTGTATGTTCGCTTTGGCAATCTGCCCTTGATCGTCGCCGCCTTTCGCGGTCTAAAACCGGCAGTGGTTGCGCTGGTGATCAACGCCCTGCTTCGCATTGCGGGTAAGGCGCTGCGTGGCCCTGTGTACTGGGCCTTCGCTGCAGCATCGCTGCTGGCTATGCTGCTCTTCAATATCTCCGTGCTGTGGATCATGCTCGCGGCCGTGTGCCTTGGCCTGCTGCTCCATAAATTCCGGCCTCAGTTACTGGTAAAACAACCAGGGGCGGAAGAAGCAGCGCCTGTAGCTTCAAATCTGGGCGCAAAGCCCTTGATCACCTTCCACTCCATCGCTGGATTATGCGCCGTCATATGCGTGCTGTGGCTAGGTCCGCTTATCGTTCTAAGAATCTTCGGCGTGGACCTGCGCTTCTGGAGCGGGCTGGCGACGTTCTTCACCAGGACAACATGCATCACCTTTGGCGGCGCATATGCCGTGCTGCCGTATGTGGC
>JAMFTB010000021.1 GCA_026225595.1 Terriglobus sp.
CACTCGCGGCGAAACCTACAAGATGCAGCCGAGCTGTTGCGTTGGATACTATGCTGGTGGAATTGGGAAGTTTGCGAAGGAAGAACCAGTCTGCCCGGTCATGTTGCACTTTGGCTCTGCCGACGACCACATTGGAAAAGATCAGATCGAAGCTGTCCGGGAAGCGCATCCGGAGGTCGAAATCTTTGTCTACGAGGGCGCGGGTCATGCCTTCAACCGGGACGCCGATCCGGGGCACTTTCATGCTGGGGCGGCCAGCCTGGCGCGGACGCGCACCCTCGCATTCCTAAAAGCGAATATTGCCTGACTCTGGGTGTCCGAAACGTCACGCCGCAAGCCGGATTCGGCGGTCATTGCGTGCTAGACTTAATCGGACACTGAGAGAAGTGGACTAGAGAAAACGAAACAGGAGTACGTAACTGCCGTGTTGGCATCCGCAAAGAAAACTGACATCATCACAAAATTCCGTACGCATGAATCTGACACGGGTAGCCCCGAGGTTCAGATCGCGATTTTAAGCGAGCGTATTGGCGAGTTGACCGAGCACTTCAAAACGCATAAGAAGGATCATGGCTCCCGCCGTGGTCTATTGATGCTGGTCAGCAAGCGCCGCCGTCTTCTGGATTACCTCAAGAAGACAGACTCCGACCGCTACCGTGACGTCATCGCGAAGCTGGGCATCCGCAAGTAGTTGCGGGTGTCCGCGCTTTGCGCGTGGACGTGTTGGCGTAGATTCACATTGAGGAAAGAACGTTGGGCCCTCAAATTTTTGAGGTTCGAGCAGGAGCGGCCTTGACTGCATCCGCGAGCCCTTCATCCATTCAGGCACCACCCAGCACGCCGCGCCGCGTACACGCCGCACCCCGCACTTTTGGCCCCGCCCGGATTCAGTCCAGCGGGGCCGTTATCTTTGCGGCAGTGCTACAAGCTTAGAGACAAAGAGAAAAGACAAGAGAAGAGGAATACACATGAAACAAGACATTACGATTGAGCTTTCCGGTGGAAAGCACATCAAATTCGAGACCGGCCGTATGGCCAAGCAGGCGCCCGGCGCCGCTTTCACCACCAGCGGCGATAACGCCGTCCTGGCCACCGCAACCGCTTCGCCTGACCCCAAGGAAGGCATCGACTTTTTCCCGCTTACAGTTGAATACAGAGAATTTACCTACGCCGGTGGACGCATCCCCGGCGGCTTCATCAAGCGTGAGGGCCGGCCCAGCGAGAAGGAAATCCTCACCTCGCGCCAGATTGATCGCCCCATTCGCCCGCTGTTCCCCGAAGCCTTCCGCAACGAGACGCAGGTTGTCGCATTTGTGTACTCGGCTGACAAAGAAAACGATCCCGACGTTCTCGGAATCAACGGTGCGAGCTGCGCGCTGGCGCTTTCGGATATTCCGTTCCATGGTCCCGTGGGCGCGGTGCGTATCGGTTATATCGACGAGCAGTACATCGTGAACCCGACCTACGCTGAGCGTCTTACCAGCTTGTTGAACATCATGGTCGTCGGCACCAAGGACGGCATCGTGATGGTCGAATCCGGTGCGAAGGAGACCTCGGAAGAGTCCGTCGTCGGCGCTATCGAGTTCGCGCATACGGAGATCAAGAAGATCACTGCAGCGATTGAAGACCTCGTCAGCCGCGCCGGCAAGACCAAGCGCACGGTGACCCCGGTCGAGATCGACCATGACTACCTGAACGGTCTCACCGCGAAGGTTGGCGATCGCCTGAAGGATGCTCTCGATACGCAGAAGCACCCCAAGTTCGACAGCTACGCGCTGGTTAAGACGATCAAGGATGAGCTGAAGAAGGATCTGCCCGAGGGCGATGCTGCCGCGGCGAAGAAGCTCAGCAAGTACTACGAGCTGCTCCGCGAGAACATCTTCCGCGATCAGGTTCTCAACGACCGCATCCGCCCGGATCATCGCGCGTTCGACCAGATCCGCGAGGTTACGGTCGAGGTCGGCGTTCTGCCCCGCGTCCATGGTTCCGCTCTGTTCACGCGTGGCGAGACGCAGGCGCTGGTCTCCGCAACGCTCGGCACCACCGACGATGCGCAGCGGATGGAGAGCTACGAGGGCGAGCAGAAGCGTCGCTTCATGCTGCACTACAACTTCCCCCCGTTCTCGGTTGGCGAGGTCGGTCGTATGACCGGCGTTGGCCGTCGCGAGATCGGCCACGGTGCGCTTGCATGGCGTGCGATTGAAGCGGTTCTGCCCGGCGAGGACGAGAGCCCATACACGCTCCGCGTCGTCTCGGACATTCTCGAGTCGAACGGTTCGTCGTCGATGGCGACCGTCTGCGGCGCTTCGCTGGCGCTGATGCAGGCTGGTATCCCGCTCAAGGGTTCGGTCGCCGGTGTGGCGATGGGCCTGGTGAAGGAGGGCGACAAGTACGCCATCCTGACCGACATCGCAGGCGCGGAAGATCACTACGGCGATATGGACTTCAAGGTAGCCGGAACCCGCAAGGGCATCACGGCGCTGCAGATGGACATCAAGATCATGGGCATCACGCCGCAGATCATGCGTGAAGCTTTGGCGTAGGCCAAGGAAGCTCGCCTGTTCCTGCTGGACAAGATGGACGCCATCATCTCGGGCGCACGCGAAGAGAAGTCGCGTTACGCTCCGCAGATCAAGACGCTGCAGATTCCCACCGACAAGATCCGTGACCTTATCGGACCTGGCGGCAAGGTGATCCGCAGCATCATCGAAGCAACGCAGGTCAAGATCGATGTGGATGACACCGGCACGGTGAACGTCTCGTCGTCCGATCCGGACGGCCTCGCACGCGCTATCCAGATGATCACGGACATTACTGCAGTGCCTGAAGTAGGCAAGACCTACCTGGGCAAGGTCGTTCGCTTGGCAGAGTTCGGCGCATTCGTCGAAATCTTCCCGGGTACGGACGGCCTGCTGCACGTCTCTGAGATCGCGGAGCATCGCGTGAAGGAAGTGAAGGACGAGCTGCGCGAGGGCGATACCGTTCTGGTGAAGGTGCTCGGCATTGAGGGCAACCGCATCAAGCTCAGCCGCAAGGCTGTGCTGAAGGAGCAGCGCGCAAAGCTTGGTCTGCCTGATCCTGAACCGCAGGCGGATGAGCGTGGTGGTGATCGTGCACCTCGCCCGGAACGTGGCGGCGACCGTGATCGCGGACCCCGCCCTGAGCGCACTGAGCGTGTAGCACCGCCGCCGTCGGAAGAGACCATCACCCTTGATGGTGGCGATGACTTCGACGAGGATGACGACCTGGATGAGGATGAGGACGACGAGGAGGGCGATGAGCCCGAGACGTCTGAAGGAACCACAAATGCCGATGGCACACCTGCTGCTCCGGCCGCTGGCGCTGCCCGCCGTCGCCGTCGTCGTGGCGGCCGTCGCGGAGGCGGAGCTGCCGGTGGCAGCACTCCCGCACCTCGCGCGTAAGCGTCCTGAATAAGACTGAAAAGGCCACGGCATCTACGCCGTGGCCTTTTTCTGTTTGGGAAAGACGCATTCTGGCGGCCCGCTTCTTCAACTGACAACGGATGGAGCTGCTGTAAGCTGGGGCCACTCCAATGCAACGTCTCCGTCTGTTCTCATTCCTGCTGGCTCTGGTGTGTGCTCTGTCCTGCTCGGCGCAGGCACACGATGACGACTATGACAAAGCTCTCTTCGAACCCAAGGTCCCTGCGCCAATGCTGGAGGTCCTGAAGACGCTTGCAGGGAAAACAACCACCGAGGCTCTGAAGGATAAAAATCTCAAAGTCGTGATGAAGATCACGGTTCCCGATTGCGAATACCACTACGGCAAGGACATGAGCCTGCACGCGGCTCTGGACCTGGTGCTCAACGGGTCGAAAGACCCGGTCCAGTTGCTGAATGACCGCTACATCTTCATCTCCGGTGCACAGGCGCCGTACCTGGGTGGCCGTGGGTTTCTTTGGTTTGATACGGTCGATGGTGTCGGTCTGGGTGGCTTTTTCTTTCAGCCCACAAATGGTGAGCCTACGCCGGCCTTGTCCGTTTTTTCACGGCAGGTGAAGGAGCCTGTCGTCACAATCGATCATTTCCCCGTGACCTTCCTGCAGATCATGTCGCAGTGGGCTGCCGCTACCCATATGCCGCCCATCACCACGCGCTACTTCCTGAACGGATTGAACAAGCGTGTTCTGCTGGAGCATGATGAGGACTATTGCGTGCGTGCGGATGGTTCCGTCGCGGCGCCGAATGATCCCTGCCAGCAGCAGGTTGCATACGCTGCAGACGTTGACGAAACCGCAGCGTATTACCTGGACAAAATTCACTACGCGACGAACGGCACGGCATGGATGCTGGGGCCGGACCAGACAGCATGGCTGCACACGCGCGACCAGAGCTGCGGCGGCGTGCTTGACTGCCGCATCCGCGTGACCCGTGAACACACGCATGCCATCCTGCACCTACCGCCGCCGCATGCCCACGGACGCCGATAGGCGCACTGGCACACGGGCTGACTGGTAGACTCGCAGCAACCTGCCTGTGCGAGAGAGACTCCTCACGTGCTTCTGCGGCACACCATCGATAGCGTCGACTACCGTTTCGACAGCCTGAAGGACCTGCTGGCGAAGGCATCGCCTGCGCGTTCGGGCGGTGAGCTTGCGGGTCTTGCAGCGCGTTCTGCGGCAGAGCGTGTGGCCGCGCAGATGGCGCTGGCAGACCTGCCTCTCCGCGCGTTTCTGGATGAGCAGCTGATTCCATACGAGACGGACGAAGTCACCCGGCTGATCTGCGACACGCACGATGCTGCGGCGTTTGCGCCTGTGGCTGCGCTTACCGTGGGCGAGTTTCGCGACCTGCTGCTGACCGACGACGTAGATGGGGAGTTCCTGTGTGCGCTGTCGCCAGGCCTTACGCCGGAGATGGCCGCGGCTGTCAGCAAGCTGATGCGTGTGCAGGATCTCATCGCAGTGGCGCGCAAAGTTGAGGTAGTTACGCGCTTCCGCACAACGGTTGGTCTGCGCGGACGCCTCTCAACGCGGCTGCAGCCCAACCACCCAACCGATGACCTGACGGGCATCGCTGCAAGCATGGTCGATGGTCTCCTGCTGGGCTCAGGCGATGCGGTCATCGGCATCAACCCCGCAGGCGACAGTGCGCAACGCACCGGCGAGTTGCTGCGGCTGATTGATGCTGTCCGCGAGCGCTACGCCATCCCAACGCAGAGCTGCGTGCTGGCTCATGTAACCACGCAGATGGCCGCACTGCAGCAGGGCGCGCCGCTGGACCTGATGTTCCAGTCCATCGCAGGCACGGAGAAGGCGAATGCGTCGTTCGGTGTGTCGCTGGCGTTGTTGAAAGAAGCCCATGACGCAACGCGTTCGCTCAATCGCGCGGGGCCGGATGCGAACGTGATGTACTTCGAGACCGGGCAGGGCAGTGCGCTGTCGGCAAACGCGCATCACGGTGTGGATCAGCAGACATGCGAGGCACGGGCGTATGCGGTTGCGCGCGTCTTCAAACCCATGCTGGTGAATACCGTCGTCGGCTTTATTGGGCCGGAGTATCTCTACGACGGCAAGCAGATTCTGCGCGCGGGGTTGGAGGATCACTTCTGCGGCAAGCTGCTGGGGCTGCCCATGGGTTGCGACGTCTGCTACACCAATCACGCGGAGGCCGACCAGGACGACATGGACACGTTGCTGACGGTGCTGGGTGTGGCTGGCTGCAACTACATCATGGGCGTGCCCGGCGCGGACGACGTGATGCTGCAGTACCAGAGCACGTCATTTCACGATGCGCTGTATGTGCGATCAGTATTAGGCCTGCGGCCTGCGCCGGAGTTTGAGGCATGGCTGCAGGGCGAGATGCCATCGCAGCTTGCGCTGCCATCGCCTCTGCTGGCTGCGCTTGGATCAGGAGGAGCAGGAGCATGACAGACCTCGCGCGCACGCGTCTGCCGGGTCTGCGGGCGCTTACACCTGCGCGTGTCGCGTTGCCCACCGTGGGCAACAGCATTGCCACGCGCGAGGTGCTCGCATTTCAGGCAGCGCATGCGCTGGCGCGCGACGCCGTTCATGCGCCGCTGGACATGGCGGAGATGGAGCGCCGTCTGAAAGAGCAGCTGACACTGCCCGCGGGCACAGTCCAACTGCGAAGCAATGCACCGGATCGTGCAACGTATCTGCGCGCGCCGCACCTTGGGCGGACGTTGCATGAGGACAGCGCTGCGAAGCTTTCGGGTGAGGCGTGCGATCTGGTCATCGTGATTGCGGATGGCCTGTCGTCCAAGGCGGTTGAGCGCAATGCGCTGCCGGTGCTGCAGCATCTGGTGCCCGCGCTGCTGGAACTGCGATGGACGTTGGCTCCCGTTGCGCTGGTGCAGCAGGGCCGCGTGGCCATTGGCGACCCTATCGGCCAGCGTCTGCGAGCCCGCTGCAGCCTGGTCCTCATCGGCGAGCGGCCCGGCCTTTCCTGCGCCACCAGCCTTGGCGCATACATCACCGCGCATCCGCGTGTGGAGTGCAACGACGCCAACCGCGTCTGCCTGTCGAACATCCATGAGACGGGTTTGCAGCCGCAGGAGGCAGCGATGCAGCTGCTGGAACTGCTGCAGGTGGCGCGGGTGGCGGGTCGCACCGGTGCAGCCCTGGGCGGCCAGGTGCATGGTCTTATGGCACTTGAATCGGACTGATGCAGATGTTGTGATGGCAGTGCGGTATCCTCTGTACACATCTCCCATGATCCCCATAACAAACGTCTTGGAGCCACAGTGAACGCCCGCGCCTTACGCAAGACGCTGATTGCAACCCTGCTGTTGCTGGTTCCGCTGGCATGGTTTGCGATGAAGTACGACCGTTACAACATTGACGGCGACGCCGTGGGCTACATGGATATCTCAGACCTGTTGCAGGCGCACCAGTGGTCTGCCGCGGTCAATGCCTACTGGCACCCTCTCTACCCAGCGTTGTTGTGGTTCTCGCGTGTTGTCTTTCATCCCACACGTGCGAATGAGTTGAACGCGTATTACGTATTGAATTTCTTCCTGTTCGCCCTGCAGGTGGCTGCAATGTGGGTATTTGCCGGGGCTCTGGATCGTCTGCGGCAACGAATGTCTTCCACCACGGAGCAGTTGCTCTCAGTAGATGCCCTGCGTCTGCTGGGAATTTCTCTGCTGGTCATCGCGATGCAGCGGGAGTTATCGCTGGGAAAGGTGCGCACAGACAGCCTTCTGCAGGCGCTTATCCTGCTGGGGCTGACGATGTTGATGGAGACGCTGGCGGCTGAGAGTGTTGTGGCGGCCTTTGCATTTCCGGCGTTCATGGGATTGAGCTTCGGCCTTGCCTACCTCACCAAGTCGTTTGCATTTTTGCTGGCGCTTATCTCGATTGCGGTTCTGGTAGCCTTTGGCGTGCTGGTGCAACGGCGCGCTCTGATGAAGGCAGTCGCTCAGGGCGCAATTGCGCTGCTTGTCTTTGGACTGATTGCGGGCCCATACATGGCGGCCTTGTCAAAGCAGAAGCATCGCCTGGATTTTGGGGATTCGGGCAGCCTGAATTATGCGTGGTACATCTCCGGCACGGAGAAGATGCATCTGGAACCGTCGATGACAGGCAGCTTCGGATCTGCCGTGGTACACCTGAGCCATCCGGAGAAGCAGTTGCTGGCGTCGCCGGGTATTTATGGCTACAAGGCTCTGGCCAATGGCACCTATCCACCATGGTTTGATACGACGTACTTCAACGAACGCATCGTGCCAAAGTTTGCACTTGCACCGCTGGTGAAACGGGATGCACGCAACGCCGTGCTGATTGTGCGCTACCTCCTCAATCATCCTGAGCCGCTGTTGCTGCTTGCTGTGCTGTTGTTTGCCGGTGCGTCGTTGCGTGGGACTAAGCGATTTGCATGGCCTGCCGCAGGCATTGGTGTGGCCATGTGGGCCATCTACGCAATGGTGAACGTGGAGGAGCGGTATGTGACGGTGGCTTACCTGGCCATCCTGTTGCCGGTCTTTGCTGCGTTGAAGCCGCCTGCGAAGGGCACGCAGAGAGAAGCTCTCTTTTCGGATGGCACACTTCGCCAGGTATCGACGGTACTGCTGTTGTTGTTCGCCTTTCTCATCCTTGGCGAGCAGCTTCGTCAGAATGCAGAAAATCGCCGGCAGGAATCTCCATCCGGCCACGCTGCATGGCGCGATCCGCAGATCTTTGGAGCTGCAGAGGGGTTGGCAAAGATGGGTGTCAAACCGGGCGATGAGATTGCCTGCATCGGCACGCTGGCCTGCGTGAATGATTTTTACTGGGCGCGCCTGGCGGGCGTGCGTATCCTCACGGAAATCTATGAATCGAAACCGGATCACCTGATCGACCAGCTGGATGCCTTGCCCAATCGCGCACAGGCATACAGCGTCGTACAGGGGCAGGGCGCGCGCGTGCTGGTGGGCCTGTTCGATCCCGGTGAGATGAACCCTTCGCATCCAGCAGCGGCAGGTTGGGTTCGCCTGGGTGAGACAAGCTACTACGCGCTGCCCTTGAACCTGCAGTAAACGCAAACGTATAGGATGAACGACATGCCCGAGGCTGCAATGGAATCGATGCTGAAAACAACCTCTGAGCCGGTTGAACTCACGGTGGTAATGCCGTGCCTGAATGAAGCAGAGACGCTGGCTACATGCGTGGACAAAGCGCTGGCAGCACTGCGCGAGAACGGCATCAACGGTGAGGTTGTCGTTGCAGACAACGGATCGACCGACGGTTCGCAGCAGATTGCGACCGAGCATGGCGCGCGTGTAATTCCTGTGCCCATCCGCGGCTACGGAGCAGCGCTGAACGCAGGCATTACCGCTGCGCGCGGTAAGTACATCGTGATGGCCGACGCCGACGACAGCTATAACTTCGCGCATATTCCGCGCTTCCTTGCAGAGCTGCAGAAGGGCGCGGACCTGGTGATGGGCAACCGCTTTGCCGGTGGCATTGGCCCCGGAGCCATGCCGTTCCTGCATCGCTACCTTGGCAACCCGGTGTTGAGCTGGATGGGCCGCACACTCTTCAACACCCCCGTTGGCGACTTTCACTGCGGCATGCGCGGCTTTTCGCGCACGGGGTATGAACAGCTTCAATTGCGCACCACGGGCATGGAATTTGCCAGTGAGATGGTGGTGAAGTCGTCTCTGCTGAAACAGAAGATGGTTGAGGTGCCGACGACGCTGCAGAAGGACGGCCGCAGCCGGCCTCCACATCTGAAGACGTGGCGCGACGGCTGGCGTCATTTCCGCTTCCTGCTGATGTATTCGCCGCGCTGGCTCTTCCTGTTTCCCGGCATGCTGCTGATGCTTGGCGGCTTTGCGCTGATGGCATGGCTGCTGCCTGCCGAGCGGCCGCTGGGCCATATCAACCTGGGCGTGGACACGCTGGCCTATGCCGCTGCGGCAGTGTTGCTTGGCTTCCAGCTTGTCTTCTTTGGCATTGCGGCCAAGGTCTTTGCAACTACAGAAGGTCTTCTGCCAGAGGACGAAAGCTTCAACAACTGGTTCCAGTACGTCACGCTGGAGACGGGATTGCTGGTTGGCGTTTTGCTGGTGCTGGTAGGCGTTGGCATTGCGTTGTCTTCGGTCGTTGGTTGGGCGCACACAGGCTATGGCTCCTTGCCGCCGGTGCAGATGATGCGTCACACGTTGCCGGCCATGCTGTGCCTCATGCTGGGCACGGAGATATGTTTCGCCAGCTTCTTCCTCAGCCTGCTTGGCCTGCGCCGGCGGTAGCGGTTTAGACTAGGCCGCAAATGGCAGCTTCCATGTACATCGTGGTCCAGGGCGACGACCCCGGCTTTGACATTTACGTCAACGGCCGCGCCCTGGTGCGGAATGAGGATGCGCTGGAGCGGCTGGCCATCCGCCTGAATGTGCGGCCGCTGATCGACTTCTTCTCTGCCGATGAGAACTCCATGTCGCTGCTGATTGAAGAGGGCGCGGGCAACGCGGAGCTGCTGGACAAGCTGCCGCCGCCGCAGTGGTTTGCTGGCGATGATGGTCTGGCCACGGTGCGTCCGCTGCTGCAGGCGCTGCGCGATGAACCGTCGCAGCTTGGTAGCGAGGGCGAGTTTCTGCGCGAGGAGCTGGAGGAGTTTGAGGTGGTCCTGCAAAAGACGGCAGACCGCCACCTGCGCTGGCATCTGGCAGTGAGCTGGCGTTGATTTTCGCAATATCTCCCAAAGCTTTAGGAGTTGCAATGATCGTTGCACCGCACGAATTCGTCACGTTGGACACACCCTACGGCCCCATGCGCACCCACATTGTGCGTCCGGCCGCGCCGGGCAAGTATCCCGGCATTGTTTTTTACTCGGAGATTTTTCAGATCACCGAACCCATCCGCCGCACTGCGGTCCTGCTGGCGGGGCATGGCTACGTCGTTGCCATGCCGGAGGTTTACCACGAGTTTGAACCAGCGGGCACGGTGCTGGCCTATGACCAGGCGGGGTCTGACGTGGGAAACAAGTGGAAGTATGAGAAGGAGCTGGCCAGCTATGACGCGGACACGCGCGCGGTACTGGATCATCTGAAGACTCGCGACGACTGCACCGGGCAGCTGGGCGCCATGGGCATTTGCCTGGGCGGCCATCTCAGCTTTCGTGCGGCCATGGAGCCGGATGTGCGCGCTACCGTCTGCTTTTATGGCACGGACATTCACAAGGGCACGCTGGGCAAGGGACAGCACGATGATTCGCTGGCGCGCGCCGCGGAGATCAAAGGCGAGCTGCTGATGATCTGGGGCCGTCAAGACCCGCATATCCCGCTGGAGGCACGACGCACTATCCTTACGCGGCTGGACGAGCTGAACCTCAAGTTTGCATGGCACGAAGTGAACGGAGCGCATGCATTTATGCGTGATGAAGGCGCGCGTTACGACCCGGAGCTGGCGCTGCATCTCTATCGCGAGGCGCTGAATCTCTTCCACCGCAAGCTGGGCGCAGGCGACCTTTAGCGCTGCGGCTGACTTACGAGAGGTAGCTCTGGATCCACGGATCTTCGGAGTGGGTCAGCTCCAGCGTGGTGCCGTCGAAGACGATCTTGCCCTCATTCAGGATGAGGAACTTCGTATTCTCGTCGATGCCGTTATCCGGGATCGGCTTCATGCTGTTGCTTTCGCGGTCAAAGCGGTGCGTTGCCAGCACAAAGGCATCCTGCAGCCGGTGCGTGATCATCAGCGCGGTGGTGTGCGATACGTCTCGCTGTTTGACTACCAGCTGCACGATGGTTGTGGAAGTGATGGGGTCCAGACCGCCGGTCGGCGAGTCATACAGGATCAGATCAGGCTTGGTGATGATGGCGCGCGCAATAGAAACGCGCCGGCGCATGCCGCCTGACAGCTCCGGCGGAAACTTTGAGATAGCCTGGCCCATCTCCACGAAATCTAGTGCCTCTTCCACGAGCTTGTGCGATTCTTCGGCGGGTACGCCCTCTTCATGCAGGCGATAGGCGACGTTGTCCTCAACGTCCATGGAGTCAAACAGCGCGGACTCTTGGAAGACCATGCCCACGCGCCGCCGCATCACAAACAGTTGCTTCTGGGTCATGGTGGTGACTTCTTCGCCAAAGACCTTGATGGAGCCGCTATCGGCAACCATCAGCCCGTTGATGAGCTTGAGCAGAACGCTTTTACCGCCGCCTGCCGGCCCCAGCAACACGCGCGTCTCCCCGGGAGCTACGGTAAAGCTGACGTTGTCCAGAACAACATTTTTTTCAAAGCGGATGCAGACGTCCTTCAGAACCAGCACAGGATCTGTGGATGCCGGCGCCTGGGAGGTTTGCTCGGCGGTCTGATCGTCAGCGGCCATAATGCTTACCGTCCGAAGATGCCGATGGTGGCGCGGCTGATGAGGAAGTCCGTCACGATGATGAGCACGGACGAAACCACCACCGCCTGCGTGGTCGAACGGCCCACCCCCTGCGTGCCGCCCGTTGTGCTCATACCGAAGTAGCAGCCGATGGTGGAGATGATGAAGCCGAAGAAGATGGGCTTGGTCATACCCTGAACCACGTCGCCGTACACCAATACCAGATACGTGGAGTGGAAGAAGGTGTGGCCGTTGATGCCAAGCATAAATACACTCACCAGTCCGCCACCGGCCACGCCGCATGCGTCGGAAAGCACGGTGAGCCAGAACAGCATGAAGACCGAAGCGGCTACGCGCGGTGCAACCAGCTTGCGGATGGGGTCCACACCCAGAGCGCGCATGGCGTCAATCTGCTCGGTCACCTTCATGGAGCCGATTTCGCTGGCCATACCGCTGGCGTTACGTCCGCTCACCATCAGCCCGGTAAGCACCGGACCCAGCTCTTTCATCATCGAAAGCGAGACTAGGCGGCCGGTCATGCTCACGGCGCCAAAGTCCTGCAGGGAAGCAGCGGCCTGCAGCGCCAGCACGCATCCGGTAAAGAAGCCGGTGAGCACCACAATGGGCAGCGAGCCAAAGCCGATGGAGTCCATCTGCAGGAAGATGTCGCCAAAGTAGATGGGCCGCGTAAACAGGCTGCCCATGGCGCGCGCGCACAACAGGAAATATTCCTGCGCGGACGCGACCTTGTCTTTGGCGAACTCCGATGGAGAAAACGAGAATTTCATCTGCGGACGGCTGGCCTGGTTCCTGAGCTGGTGCTGGTGTTTGAGCTTGATCTTGTTCTAGGGAAGTCTCGGTCAAGGTATCAGATGCGCGAAGTGCGTGCGCAGTTCCGGTGCCGTTGCAGATGCTGCGCAAAAGCCTGCCCGGGTGCCAGAGCCGGGCCGCAGGTGAGAAAATAGGGGTTGATGCAGAGTGAGATGCAGGCCGTAGTGCTGCACGGCAGGGAAGACCTGCGCGTGGAGACGGTTCCCGTGCCCCAGCCCGGCCCGGGAGAGCTGCTGCTGCGCGTGGGCGCTGCGCTTACCTGTGGCACGGACCTGAAGGTCTATCGGCGGGGATATCACGCCAAAATGTTGGTGCCGCCCACGTTATTTGGCCATGAAGTTGCCGGAACGGTTGTAAGCATGGGCGCGGGCGTTGCCGGATTTGCGCCCGGCGACCGCGTGGTCGCGCTGAACTCCGCGCCGTGTGGAGCGTGCCTGTTCTGCCGCCGCAACCAGCCCAACCTGTGCGCGGATCTGCTCTTCAACAACGGGGCGTACGCCGAATACATCCGCATTCCGGCGCGGATTGTGCAGAAAAATACTCTGCACGTGCCGGCGGATGTGCCGCTGGAACACGCGGCGCTCACAGAGCCGCTGGCCTGCGTCGTCCTTGGGCTGGAGCAGTGCAACCCGCAGCCGGGAGACACGGTCGTCGTCATTGGCGCTGGGCCCATCGGCCTCATGTTCATCCGCACCGCGCACATTAGCGGTTGCAGGGTCATCGCGGTGGTCAAGCGTGACGACCAGATTGCCAGCGCACGCAAGTTTGGTGCGGACGAGGTCGTTCAGATTGCCGAAGGTGCTGACACCGTCGCAGCCGTCCGCACGCTGACGCCTGAGGGTGAAGGTGCAGACATTGTGGTGGAGTGCGTCGCCACGCCCGCCACGTGGGAGCAGGCCGTGGAGATGGTACGCAAGGGC
>JAMFTB010000217.1 GCA_026225595.1 Terriglobus sp.
CATCCTGCGGCTGCGCGGGCTTCCACTCTTTGGAAGCTGAGTCATCATCAGCAGGGGCTGATGTAGCGGAAGGTGTTGGCGCTGCGACCTCTTTGTACTGCGCGGGCGGCGGCGCAGGCAGTGCCGCGGGCCTGACGTACTTGGGGCCGACGGTGCAGCCGGTGAGCAGTGTCAGGCCAAAGGCAGTGGCAGAAAGAACAGAATTACGAATCACAATTTTCATCCGTGTGCCTCCTGGGCGACGTGCGCATGGGGCGCGTGTCCGGCGTGGTCTTTCTTTGAGAAGCGGAGCCGCAGGCGATCGAGCGTTAGGTAGACCACCGGTGTGGTGTACAGCGTAAGCACCTGGCTGACCATGAGTCCGCCCACAATGGTGATGCCAAGCGGTCTGCGCAACTCTGACCCGGTGCCGGTTCCAAAGGCGAGCGGCAGCGCACCAAACAGCGCGGCCATCGTCGTCATCAAAATGGGCCGGAAGCGCAGCATGCAAGCCTCAAAGATGGCGTCTTCCGTGCTCATTCCCTGCTCTCGCTCTGCCTGCAGTGCAAAGTCAATCATCATGATCGCGTTCTTCTTTACGATGCCGATGAGCAACACAATGCCAATGATGGAGATGACATTGAGATCCTCATGGAACAGCATCAACGCAAGCATTGCGCCCGCACTGGCAGAGAAGATCGTCGACAGAATCGTCAGCGGGTGAATCAGGCTTTCATACAAAACGCCCAACACAATGTAGACCGCCAGCAGTGCCGTGACGATGAGATACGGCTCTGATCCAAGCGACTGCTGATAAGCCTGCAAGGTGCCGGAGAAGAAGCCCTGGATGGTCTCGGGCATATTCATCTTCTGCTTCATATTCTCGATGGCTTCGGTTGCATCACTCAACGCGAGGCCCGGAGCCAGGTTGAACGAAACCGTTACCGATGGAAACAGGCCCGTATGGTTCAGCGCCAGTGGCGTTGTGCCAGGATGGGTTGTGCTGAATGCGGCCAGCGGTGTATTGCCTGCAGCGGTGGGTGTGGATGCATTTCCGTTGTGGAAGTAGACCGTGTTTAATCCGTCGGGCCGCTGCCAGTATTGCGGTGCAACTTCAAGGACCACGTAGTACTGATTAAGCTGCGTATAGATGAGCGAGACTTCCGACTGGCCGAAGGCGCCGTAGAGCGCGCTGTCAATGGACGTTGCCGTCTGCCCCAGCCGCGCGGCAGACACGCGGTCAAAGTCCAGCCGCTCATCCAGACCGCCCATCTGCTGATCGGAGCTGACATCCTGAAAGCCCGGCAGATGTGTCATCTGCTCCAACACCTTTGGCCCCCACGTCTGCAGGTTATCGACGTTGTCGGCCTCAAGCGTGTACTGATACATGGCGTTGCTGGAGCGGCCACCGATACGGATATCCTGCTGCGCCTGCAAAAACGCTGAAGCGACGGGCAGCCGGTTGAGCTTTGGCCGCACACGATTGATCACATCCGCAGCGCTGGTCAGGCGTTGTCCAACACCCTTGCCAAGCGGCTTCAGCGAGATAAAGATGTTGCCGGTGTTCGTCGCACCCTGGCCGCCGGTAAAGCCAATCACGTTCTGCACGGCAGGGTCAGCCTTAATGACGGCCTGCAGCTGCTGGATGGATTGGTTCATCACGTTGAACGAAGCATCCTGCGGCCCACGCGCAGCACCTGCAAGCGCGCCCGTGTCCTGCTGCGGAAAGAAGCCCTTGGGGATACGAACGACGATAAGTGCGATGAGCGCCACTGTAAGACCAAGAACAATCAAGATCAGCACCGGATTATCCAGCGCCCAGTGCAGGCTTGCCCGATAGACGCGCAGTACCCAGTCGAAGAATTTCTCCGAGGTGTTGTAGAGCCAGCCGTGCTTCACGTCATGCTCACTCTTCAGCAGATACGCACACATCATGGGTGTGGTGGCCAGCGAGATCATCATGGAAACCATGATGGCCGTGGAAAGTGTCACGGCAAACTCGCGGAACAAACGGCCCACAATGCCGCCCATCATAAGCAGCGGAATGAAGACGGCAATGAGCGAGATACTGATGGACAGCACGGTGAATCCAATTTCGCTGGCACCCAGCAGAGCCGCGTCCATGGCAGTCATGCCATCTTCCAAATGGCGCGCAATATTCTCCATCACCACGATGGCGTCATCGACTACGAAGCCAGTGGAAATGGTCAGCGCCATGAGCGACAGGTTATCCAGCGAATAACCCAGAAGATACATCACGGCAAACGTACCAATAAGCGAAACAGGCACGGCCACTGCGGGAATCAACGTGGCGCGCCAGTTGCGCAGAAACAGGAAGACCACCAGAATGACCAGTCCAATGGAGAGCAGCAACGTCCGCTCCACGTCATGCACGCTGGCTCGAATGGTCGTAGTGCGATCGAGCACAGTGGTGATTTCAATGCCCTGCGGGATGGACGCCTTCAACGAAGGAATCTGCGCCTGGATGTTATCGACGGTGGTGATGATGTTGGCGCCGGGCTGCCGAAAGACGATCAGCACCACAGCTCGCTTACCGTTCAAATAGCCCGCAGTGCGCACGTTCTGCACGGAGTCAATAACATCCGCCACGTCTGACAAGCGAATGGCCGCACCGTTTTTATAGCCAACGATGATTGGTTTGTATTGCTCCGCGTGGGATATCTGTCCGTTGACGATAATGTCCGCGGAGGTATTTCCATCCGTGATCTGACCGCGCGCAAGGTTGGTGTTCTGCAGACTCAACACCGATTGCACATTCGACATCGCCAGGCCGTAGCTGGCCAGCTTGTTTGGATCAACCTCCACGCGCACGGAGGGCAATGCGCCGCCACCGGGATTGACCTGGCCAACGCCCTGAATCTGCGAGAGCTTCTGCTGCATGACCGTGGACGCCACGTCATAGAGTTTGTCCGGCCCGTACTTGTCCGAAGTAAGGCCAAGGATCATGATGGGCGAATCGGCTGGATTCACCTTGCGATACGTTGGGTTCGAAGGCAGGTTGGTGGGCAAATAACTGCGCGCCGCATTGATGGCTGATTCCACGTCGCGCGCGGCACCGTCAATGTCACGGCTCAAATCAAACTGGATTGTGATTGCCGTAGTGCCCAGCGTGCTGGACGAGGTCATCTCCGTCACGCCGGCAATGTGCCCGAACTGGCGCTCAAGCGGCGTGGCAACGGATGAGGCCATGATCTCCGCGCTGCCGCCGGGAAGGCTTGCAGCAACGGCGATCGTTGGAAAATCCACCTGCGGCAGCGGCGATACCGGCAGCAGGTTAAACGCAACACCACCTGCAATGGCAATGGCCACTGTAAGCAGAATTGTTGCAACCGGCCGATGGATAAATGGCGCTGAGGGATTCACGCGCGGCCTCCCTCAGGCTGCGGCATGTTTCCGTGGTTTGCGTTGCCGCCGCCATGGTTTGCATCGCCACCATGTTGCGGTGCATGGTCGCCTGCCTTCTTCTCTGGCTCATGCTTTGCGAAGCGCTTCGCAATGTTGTCAAAGAAGATGTAGATAACCGGTGTGGTGTACAGCGTGAGCACCTGGCTCACCATCAGGCCGCCAACCATCACAATACCCAGCGGACGGCGCAGCTCAGACCCGATGCCGTGACCGAATGCAAGCGGCAGACCGCCCAGCAGAGCAGCCATCGTCGTCATCATGATGGGACGGAAGCGCAGTGTTGCAGCCTGGTAGATCGCCTCGGTTGAATCCAGCCCGTGGTCGCGCTCTGCCTCCAACGCAAAGTCCACCATCATGATGCCGTTCTTCTTCACAATGCCGATGAGCAGCACGATGCCGATGATGGCCACCACGCTGAGATCCTGCTTGAAGAGCAACAGCGAAAGGAACGCACCAACACCCGCGGATGGGAGCGTGGAAAGAATCGTGATGGGATGGATGAAGCTCTCATAGAGCACGCCCAGCACGATGTACACCGTGACCAGCGCAGCCAGAATCAGCAGCGGCTCATTCGAGAGTGAGTTGCGGAAAGACGCGGCAGTTCCCTGAAAATCTGCCTGCACGCTGGCGGGCATCTTCAGGTCCTTCTGGATCTTTGTGACCTTGTCGATGGCTGTGCCCAGTGAAGCATCGGACGCCAGGTTGAACGAAACCGTCACTGATGGGAACTGTCCCTGGTGCGTGATGGAGAGCGGCTCCGTGGTCGTTTCAAAGTGTGAGAAGGCGCTCAGCGGCACGGAGTTTTGATACGTGGAGCTGGTCGAACCAGCTGACGTCGCACCATTTGCGGTGGTCGTTGCGGAGCTCTTCGTCAGAGCGTTCACCGGCGCATTCAACGCGGTGGACGATGCGGTGTACACCGCGTTGCCTGTCAACGCATTCGAACCGGCAGACGTTGATCCCTTGCCCGAGGACGACGTTGCGGCAGCGCCTGTTGCGGCGCTGGAAGCGTTGGATTGGATGAACAGATGATTCAGCTTATCCGGATCACGTTGGAACTGGGGCTGCGCCTCAAGGATGACGTGATACTGATTCAACTGCGTGTACATCGTGTTGATCTGGCGCTGACCAAAGGCGTCATACAACGTGTTGTCCACGGTGGTGGGCGCAATGCCAAGCCGCGATGCCGTGACACGGTCCAGCACAAGCGACACGGCAAGACCGCCCAGCTGCTGATCTGTCGCAACATCCTCAAGCTCTGGCAGCTGCTTCAGCTTGTCCACAAACTTTGCAGTCCACAGATTCAGTTCGTCCTGATCCGGATCTTCCAACGTGTACTGATACTGCGTGCGGCTCACGCGGTCATCCACGGAGATGTTCTGCACCGGCTGCATGAACAGCGTGATGCCTGCAACATTCTGCAGCTTCTTCTGCAGCCGGCGGATCACGCCAGCAGCGGACGCATCGCGCTTGTCCAGCGGCTTCAGGTTGATAGAGAAGCGGCCGCTGTTGCCCGTGGTGTTGGTGCCGTCTGCACCGACAAATGCTGACAGACTTTCGACCGCGGGGTCTTGCAGGATGACCTTGGAAAGTTCCTGCGTCTTGCTGATCATGTCCTTGTTGCCAATGGTCTGCGGCGCCTGCGAGATGCCCTGGATAACACCCGTATCCTGCACCGGGAAGAACCCCTTGGGCACAATGATGTACAGGAAAACGGTGAGCGCCAGCGTTATAACCGCAACAACCAGCGTCGCGACCTGGTGGTCCAGCACCTTCCTCAGCGTGCGGCCATAGAAGCCGATCATGCCTTCAAACACACGCTCAGACGCCTTATAAAAGCGCCCTTCGGTTGCCTTGGGATCGTGCTTGAGAATGCGCGACGCCATCATGGGTGTCAGCGTCAGCGACACAACTGCAGAGAGGATGATGGTGACCGCCAGCGTCACCGCAAATTCGCGGAAGAGCCGGCCAACAACATCGCCCATGAACAGCAGCGGGATGAGTACGGCGATGAGCGAAATGGTCAACGACAGAATGGTGAAGCCAATCTGTTCTGCGCCCTTCAGCGCCGCCTCCATCGGTGGATCGCCCTCTTCCAAATAACGCGAAATGTTCTCAACCATCACGATCGCGTCATCAACCACAAAGCCCGTGGAGATGGTCAACGCCATCAGCGACAGGTTATCCAGCGAGTAGCCCAGCGCGTACATGGCTGCGAACGTACCCACAAGCGACAACGGCACAGCAACCGATGGAATGATGGTCGCGTAAAGATTGCGCAGGAAGAGGAAGATGACAAGAACGACGAGGCCGATGGTGAGACACAGCTCAAACTCAACGTCATCCACGGACGCCTGAATCGGCGTCGTCAAATCCGTCAGCGTCGTAATCTCAATGCCTGCAGGCAGGTTTGCTTCAAGCTGTGGCAGCAGTCCCTTAATGCTCTTAACCACGCTGATGGTGTTGCCACCGGGTTGTCGCTGCACGTTCACGATGATGGCCGGCGTTGTGTTCATCCACGCAGCCTGCGTGGTGTTCTCCACGCTATCGATAATGTTCGCCACATCCGGCAACATCACCGGCGAGCCGTTTTTGTATGCGACAACTACCTTGTGATAATCCGTGCTTGAAATGAGCTGATCGTTCGCGTCGATCTGGTAGTCCTGCCGGTCACCGTCAAAGTTGCCCTTCGCGGCATTCACACTGGCGTTGGTTACCGCCATGCGCAGGTCCTCCAGGTTTAGTCCATAGGACGACAGCGCAGTGGGGTTTGCCTGGATGCGCACCGCGGGCTTTTGTCCGCCGCTGATGCTAACAAGGCCCACGCCATTCAACTGCGAAATCTTCGGCGCCAGCCGCGTATCCACAAGGTCTTCAACCTGTGGCAGTGGAATGTTTTTCGACGTGACAGCGAGCGTCAGCACCGGAGCATCCGCTGGGTTGGTCTTGCTGTAGACCGGCGGCGTGGGCAGGTTCGATGGCAGGAAGCTTTGCGCTGCATTGATGGCAGCCTGCACTTCTTCCTCGGCCACATCAATGTCCAGCGACAGGTTGAACTGCAGCACGATGACGGAGTTTCCAGCCGCGCTGGTGGACGTCATCTGGCTCAGGCCCTGCATCTCGCCAAACTGGCGTTCCAGCGGCGCGGTCAGCGTAGTGGCAGCTACATCCGGGCTAGCACCGGGATAAAACGTGAGTACCTGGATGGTGGGGTAAGCCACCTCAGGCAAGGCAGAGACGGGCAGCTGCGTGTAAGCCACAATGCCCGCAAGCAGAATGGCCGCCATCAACAGGCATGTCGCAATAGGACGAAGAATGAACGGGCGCGACGGACTCAAGGCGTGTTGCTCCCGGCCGATGAGGGTGCAGCGCCCTGGTTTGAGAGCCTAACCTGCGAGCCGGGCTGCAGCTTGTCAAAGCTGGAGTTCGCAACAATCTGCCCGCCGTTAATGCCCGTCACCTGTGACGTTGCTCCGTCCGTAACACCAACCTTCACCGGCACAATGGCCGCCTTGTTGTTGGTGATGGTGTACACGTAGGTCTCGTTGCCGTTGTGCTGAATGGTGGATGTGGGCACCAGCACAACATTTTGCAGCGTGTTCACCAGCAGACGCGCGTTCACAAACTCGTTGGGGTAAAGGACGTTGTCCTTGTTATCGAACTGCGCACGCGCCTTCACCGTGCCGGTTGTGGTGTCCACCTGGTTGTCCAGTGTGAGCAACGTACCGGTTGCAATCTTGTGCTGCGCGGTGCGGTCAAATGCCTCCACCGGCAACCTGGCCTTCATGCGCGGCAGCACCTGCGACAGCGCATCCTCCGCGATGGTGAAGATCACGGTAATGGGCTGCACCTGCGTGATGACCACTAGAGTCGTAGTCCCGCCCGATGTAACCACGTTGCCGGGATCGACCAACCGCAGACCAACGCGGCCGCTGATGGGCGCAACGATGTGGCAGAAGTCCACCTGCACCTGGTCAAACGCAACGGTGCCCTGGTCCTGCTTTACCGTACCTTCGTCCTGCTGCACAATCTTCTGTTGATCTTCATACTGCTGCCGGGGGATGGCGTTGCGTGCCCACGCATCCTTGTAGCGATCTAGGTCCATCTGCGCCTGCGCCAGCACACCCTGATCCTTCTCAAGCGTGCCCTGCGCCGTCAACAGATTGGCGCGGTACTGGCGCGAGTCAATCTCAATCAGCGACTGGCCCTTGCTGACGAACTGCCCCTCGCGATAGTTCACACTCGTGATCACGCCACTCACCTGCGCCGTAATCGACGAGGTAAAGACCGGCGTTACGGTGCCGATGGCATCCTGATAGACCCCAATGCTGCCAACCTGCGCAGTGGCAGGCACCACCGGTACCGTTCCACCTGCGGCGCCGCGGCGGCCGCCGGCTGCTTTCGCCTGCTCGTGATGATGCATCACCCAATAGAAGGCAAGGCCGAAGATGAGCAGGAGAATAGCCCAGACAATGAACCGCGAGGCATGCTTCTTGCGCTCTGCGGGTGCGCCGTCCGTGGCGGTGGCAGGCAGCAGATGTCCGGGGTCTTGAATCGGAGGATTGGTTGGGTGGCCGTGCGGGTCGTCAGCAGACAAACGAAGTTCTCCTTCATTTACACATACAAATGGAACAGTAGATGTTTCGACGCCGGTTTTGAGAGTCAAGGCACGCCGCTTACGCGTTGCAGCAGAACACATCCGTAAATGGCGCACTTCAGCGTGTGGCTGTCGTCCAACTTTTCGAACGGGAGCGTGATCATCCGCCCGAATAGCGACCACGCGCGTTGTGTGGAGCAATATGTCTGCCGCAGCTCTGTAATTCGACTGTTCTATGTTCCCCGCGAATAGCCCCCAACGACGCTGTGCAGCAAAAAACGACGAAGGCCGCATGGGTATGCGGCCTTCGTCGTTTGTCTTATCGCTTGGTTCGTTAGTCTTAGCGGCGGCGCTTAGGCTTCTGGCCGCTGTTCGCTTTCTGAGGCGCATACTGCTGGCGTTGCGGTCCCTGTGATTGCGGGAAGGCCGGCTCCTGCTGCGTGGGACGCTCTTCCTGCTCGCCACCACCGCTCAGCATGGTGCGCGCGGGTGTCTGCGGCAGTTGCGGAGGAGGCGGAGCCACTGGCTGCGCTGCGGCTGCCTGCAACGCGACAAGCTGCTCCATCGAGTCAATGGGCACGCCATCCGGTCCGAGGATCTGCATGCGGAAGATGTTCCGCAGCGTGTCTTCCTGGAAGCGCTGCATCATCGCCTCAAACATGTCGAACGATTCCTTCTTGTAGGCCACCAGTGGGTCCTGCTGCGCGTAGCCACGCAGACCGATGCCTTCCTTCAGGTGGTCCATCGCCAGCAGGTGATCCTTCCACAAACCATCCAGCACACTGAGCAGGACAACGCGCTCGTGGTACCGCAGCGTGTCCGCGCTCAGAATCTGTTCCTTCAACTCATAGCGCTGCTGCAGGCCTGCAAACAAACCCTCGCCCAGCTCATGCCGATTCAGCGCGGTGTAATCAATGTTTGGGAAGTCCGTGCCGAAGACATCAATCAGCTTCGTCTTCATATCATCGATCTTCCACTGGTCGGCATGCGCCTTCTCCGGAGCGGTTTCGTCCAGGATGTTGCTCAGCGCCGTGGTCGTGTAGTCCTCAAGAATCAGTTCCTTCTGATCGATGCCCTCAAGCAGCCCATGCCGCAGGCCATACACGGCCTCACGCTGCTTGTTCATCACGTCGTCGTATTCCAGAACGTGTTTGCGGCTTTCAAAGTTCTGCGTCTCAACAGTCTTTTGCGCGGCGGCAATGCGGTTGGTAATCATGCCGGATTCAATGGGCACACCCTCTTCCATGCCGAGCCGCTGCAGCAGTGTGCCCACCCACTCGCGCGCGAAGATACGCATGAGGTCGTCTTCCAGCGAGAGATAGAAGCGCGCTGCGCCGGGATCGCCCTGGCGTCCTGCGCGTCCACGCAGCTGGTTATCCACGCGCCGGCTCTCATGCCGCTCCGTGCCGATGATGAACAGGCCACCGGCCTCAATGACCGCATCATGCTCTACCTTGCAGGCATCTTCAAAGCGGGTCTTTACCTCATCCCACTCGGCAAGCGTGCACTCATACTCCTGATTGGAGTAGTAGAAACGGAACATGCCCGGCCCTGCGACCGACGCAATCGTACCCTCAACCGCGCTCAGCGCCTTGGCAATGCCGGCCTTTGCCAGCTCCTGCCGCGCCATAAAGTCCGCGTTACCACCCAGCAAAATATCCGTACCGCGACCCGCCATGTTGGTGGCGATAGTCACCATGCCGAGACGTCCAGCCTGTGCCACGATCTCTGCCTCGCGCTCGTGAAACTTGGCGTTCAGCACCACGTGGCGCACGTTCTTCTTCTTCAGGATTTCGCTCAGCAGTTCGGACTTTTCAATCGAAGTAGTGCCCACCAGCACTGGCTGCTTCAGCTCATGCAGACGCTCAATCTCATCCGCAACGGCAAAGTATTTTTCCTTCGCCGTGCGGTAGACCACGTCCGGAAACTCAATGCGCTGCATGA
>JAMFTB010000218.1 GCA_026225595.1 Terriglobus sp.
ATGGTCGGGACGATGCGGCTTTAGCCGCCGAGATAGAAAAATGTCTACAAAGGAAAGTGGCTTTATCCAACGAGATTCCAATCTCGGCGGCTAAAGCCGCTAGTGAGTGCCTCTGTTTTCTATCTCAGCGGCTAAAGCCGCATCCCTTTTCCTAGCTCTGCGGCTGTGGGCCGCCGCCTGCTGCTATCCATGCGTCTACGCGCTGTTCCAGTACGCCCAGTGGCAGGGCTCCGCTGTCGAGGACTTCGTCGTGGAAGTCCTTCAGGCTGAACTTTGCGCCGAGCTTTGTCTTGGCGCGGTCACGCAGTTCAAGGATCTTCAGCTGACCCATCTTGTAGCCAAGCGCCTGCGCTGGCCATGCGATGTAGCGGTCGGTCTCTGCCTGCACGTTGGTTTCGTCCACAGAGGAGTGGTCGTGGAAGAAATCAACCATCTGCTGGCGCGTCCAGCCCTTGGAGTGGACGCCGGTGTCGACGACGAGGCGGATGGCGCGCCAGATGTCGGCCTCCAGGCGGCCGTAGTCGCTGTAGGGGTCTTGGAAGAAGCCAACGTCTTTGCCCAGGTGTTCCGCGTACAAGCCCCAGCCTTCAACAAATGCGGTGTAGCCGCCGTTCTTGCGGAACTCCGGAAAGCCCTGCAGCTCCTGCCCGATGGCGATCTGCAGGTGGTGGCCGGGAATGCCCTCGTGATAGGCGATGTCTTCGACGCCTTCGAGTCCGCGATCCTCAAACTTGTAGGTGTTCACGTAAATGCGGCCGGGGCGCTTGCCGTCGGGCGTGCCCTGTTCGTAGTACGCCTCGGACTGCTCCTTGGCCATGTATGCGGGCACTTCGGCGACTTCAAACTTCGCCTTGGGCAGACGGCCAAACAGCTGCGGCAGCTTGGCCTGCATCTGCGCCAGCGGCGCTTTGTAGGCGTCCACAAACTGCTGGGCTGTGGTGGCGTGCAGCTTGGGGTTGGTTTTGATGGAGGCGTTAAAGCTCTTCAGATCGGTGAAGCCCATCTTCTTTGCGATGGCCAGCATCTCCGCCTCGTCGCGTTGCACCTCGGCCAGGCCCAGCTGATGAATTTCATCCGCGGACTTGTTCGTGGTGGTGCTGCGGCGGATGAGGAACTCGTAGTACGCCTTGCCGTCAGGCATGGTTGAGACGCCGGGCGTCTTGCGTGCCTTGGGGATGTACTGCGCCTTCAGGTAGCGACTAAAGCGGTCGTAGCTGGGCTGCACCTTGGTGGTGATGGCTTCAAGCGCGTTCGTGCGGATGCGCTTCTGATCTGCCGCACTGATGCTGGCGGGGAACTTCTTCAGCGGCGTAGCAAATGCGCTCTCCTCTGGCTTTGCGGTGGACAGCGCTGTGACCTGCCGCACGACCTGCTGCATGATGAAGTCGGGCTCCGTGCGGCCTTCGTCCACGCCTGCGGTCATTGCCTGCTGCACCTGCGCAAACATGGCAGGCACCTTGTTCAGCCGCGCAATGTAGTTGTCGTAGTCCTTCACCGTCTCATACGGAGCGGCGTCAATGGTCTGCGGCACGGTGGTCTGCGGGCCGTTGAACTGGTTCACCGGGAACTGCCACTCCTTGAAGCGGGCAGCTTCCTGGTCTTCAATCAGCTGGCGCATTAGTAGTTCGGAAGAGATGCGCACCTGCTCCGGGAGGTCTGCGGTGTCAATGACTCCAAGGCGCGTGGTGAGGTCGCGCTCATGCGACAGGAAGGTGTTGTAGGCCTCGGCGCTGTAGTCCGTCCACTGGTCGTTATAGCGCGGGTCGCCGGTGAAGGTGGCCGTCTCCGGCGAGTACTTCAGGAGGGCCTGCCAGTACTCATCGAACAGCTTGTTCAGCGCGCGTGTGCGGTCGGCGACGGAGTCAGCGGAAGCTGCGGATGGCGCTTGCGCGGTGGCCATGGCAGAGGTGAGGGGCGAAGCCGCAAGCGCGACACAGAGGATGGGGGAAAGCAGGCGCATGGAAAGAGTCTCCAGTGCCGCAGTGTATCGTGTCCTGCCCGACGGGCCTCCTGCGCGGAGGGCGGGCGTTCACACGCCTTTTTACTGGCTTCGCCTCGCCCCTCCCGTTGGTCGGGATCAGACTTCGTGGTGACGCACAGTAAAAGCAGGTCCCTCCACTTCGCTTCGCTGCGGTCGGGATGACAACTTCATTGGTTTAGTGGCGATGAAGTCCATCCTGACCAACGGGAAGGCCACGCGAAGCAGTAAAAAGGCGTGAAACGCCCGCTCTGCGCGTAGCGGCCCGTCGGGCAGGACAGCAATTTTAGATCACCATGACGGAGAAGGCGTCCAGCATGCGGTAGAGCGTGGATCGGCTGATGCCCAGCAGCTCTGCCGCGCGCAGCTTGTTGCCTTCGCAACGGTTCAGTACGGCAAGAACGTGCATACGGACAATGTGGTCAAGCCGCCAGGCGCGTATGTCAATGCGATCTGGGGCAGGGGACTGCGCGGAATGGGGGCCTGGCGTGCTCACAACCAACCTATCGGCACGACAGGCGCAGGCTTCAGTTGGAGGCGCCAGCGGTGTAGCGGGCGGCACGCGCTTCGCCATCAGCCCGCCAGATGGCCAGCCGATGTTTGCGCGTGGTGTGCAGCCTTCGCAAAAAACGTCGAAAAGAGATGCGCGAGTATTCCGGGTTCTCCCACTTGAAGCGCTGCTTTACAGTACGCGCAAGCAGCCGCACGGTTTGTAGCGCGCCTTCGGTGCGGCAACGGTACAGGTCAACGAAAGCTTCCTCCGCATCCAGCAGTTCGCGGTAGCGCTTCACGCTCAGCAGCCGGTCGTAATCCATCACGGTCATTTCGTGCTGCAGGCTCACACCCGCGCCCCACACCTTTTTGCCGGCGAGATAGATCTGGTGAAAGATGTACCAGTCGGAATATTCCTGCTGGAAGGCACGGATGTAACCACCCACTGCCAGAAGGTCGCGTACCCGCAGCATGCTGGCGCTGTTGATGGCCGTGGCTTCACCGGGAGCGATGCCGGTATCGCCCGCGGGGTAGGGAACATGCCTGCCCAGGAGCACACGGTGGGGCGACGCCAGAAAATCCTTGACGTAGACGTTCGGCACAACCGCAGCCACTTGCTCCATGGCATTCACGTGGACTGCGGCATCTGCCATCGCCTCGAGGAAGCCATTGGGCAGGTCAGAATCCTGGTCCAGCAGCAGAATCCACTCGTAGCCGTTGGCCTGCGCGTAGGCGGCAGCGCTGTTGAAGGCGCCTGTGATGCCGCTGTTGGTGGCGTCGTGCTGGTAGACGGTGTTCGCGGGTGGATCGAGTAGGGGCTCCGGGCTGTTATCCCATAGCAGCATGGTGTAGCGGCGGTGCAGCGCGGGGTTCTTCGCAAAGGCGGCGGCCAGGCTGTTCAGCGTCGCTGACTCGGGAACGGGCATGCGATAGCGCACGGTTACGGTGAGGATGCGGGGAGTGAGGGAGGATGCGTCAGTCATACGTCTTCATCATGGAGCAAACCAAACACTGCGGGCAAGCTTCGTTCGAAGCTTGCCCGCGAATGCCGATCACGAATTGTGGTGCTGAGTTTACGCGGTTGCCTTGGCGCAGTATGCGTCAAATGCGCGTGCCAGCTCCTGCGCAATGGCCGGTGCGTTTGCACCTTCAATTGCGGAGCGCTGCATGAGGTACACCAGCTGGCCGTCGCGCAGGATTGCGATGGCGGGCGAGGTGGGCGGATGGCCGCCGAAGTAGCCGCGCGCCTTGTCCGTTGCCTCGCGGTCCTGGCCGGCGAAGACGGTGACGCTGTGGTCGGGCTTGGTGCCGTGCTGCATGGCCATGCGCACGCCTGGCCGCATCTTGCCCGCTGCGCAACCGCAGATGGAGTTGACCACAAGCATCGTGGTGCCGGGCTGGGCCACCGCTGCGTCAACTTCGGCGGCGGTGCGCGCTTCTGAAATGCCCGCGCGGGTCAGTTCTTCGCGCATCGGGATCACCATAATCTCTGGGTACATGCTTGCCTCCGGCGGGAACGCGGCTCTGCCGGTTCCGTGTCTTCCATTTCATTCTAATGGATGCCCGAGGCATCCGCTTCGATTCCGGGAGTGACTCAAGAGTCTGGCGGCGCTGGTAGGCTCGAATCCGTGCAGATGGAGCAGAATATTCCGCTGGCAGGCTTCACCACGCTGGGCATTGGCGGACCCGCGCGCTGGTTTGCGACCGCGACCACCGAAGACGACGTGGTGGAGGCGGTTGGCTTTGCGCGTGAGCGGAATCTGCCGCTGTTTGTGCTGGGCGGCGGCAGCAATCTGCTGGCGGGGGACGCGGGCTTTGACGGCGTGGTGCTGCACATGGCCTTGCGCGGAGTGCAGCGTGAGGGCAATGTGCTGAAAGCCGCGGCGGGTGAGCCGTGGGATGCGTTTGTGCAGCAGGCGGTTAATGCGGAGCTGCAGGGGATTGAGTGCCTGGCGGGGATTCCCGGTACGGTGGGCGGCACGCCGGTGCAGAACGTGGGCGCGTATGGGCAGGAAGTGGCCGAGACCGTGCGCACCGTGCGCTGCTTTGATGCGCACACTTCCACGTTCGTTGAACTGACCAATGCGGAGTGTGGATTTGCCTATCGCACCAGTGTTTTGAATAGCTCACAACGTGGTCGCTATATCGTTACCCGCGTCGATTATGCGCTGCATGCGGGCGGCGCTGCTTGTCTGAAGTATGCGGACCTGCGTCGACACTTTGGCGATGGCGCAGTGCCTTCGTTGCTGCTTGTAGCGGAGGCAGTGCGCACCATCCGCCGCGGCAAGGGCATGGTCATTGATGCGGGTGATCCGAACTCGCGTTCTGCGGGATCGTTTTTTCGCAATCCGATTGTGAAGGCGGACGTTCTCTTAAAGGTTTCGGAGTCTTCCGGGGTAAGCGAAGATGCTGTGCCGCACTGGCCCGCGGGCGATGGTCTGATCAAGCTGCCCGCCGCATGGCTGTTGGAGCAGGTGGGCTTTGTGCGCGGGTATGTGATGGGCCGCGCGGGCATCTCGTCGCGGCACACGCTGGCAGTGATCAACCGCGGCGGCGCATCGGCGGCGGATGTAATCGCGCTGCGCGAACACATTGTGCAGACGGTGCAGCAACGCTTCGGCATCACGCTGGAGCAGGAACCCGTCACGCTGGGGTAAGAGTGTCCTGCCGGACGGGCCCGCTACGCGCGGTGCGGGTGCTCACGCACCTTTCCTGCTTTCGCGTGGCCTTCCCGATGGCCTGGATGACGCGGCTTTAGCCGCCGGGATAGAAAACGATGTCTCCAGGAGATCAGTGGCTTTAGCCACCGAGAGTCGAATCTCAGCGGCTAAAGCCGCATTACGATCACGTCTGCTTTCTATCTCAGCGGCTAAAGCCGCATCTGTACGAAATTCATCCCGGCCATCGGGAGGGCCACGGTGAAGCCAGTAAAAAGGCGTGCAAACGCCCGCTCCACGCGCAGTGGGCCCGTCCGGCAGGACATGTTTTTAGAAGAAGTGAGTTATTGGACGGCCTGCAGGCCGAGGTCTTTCAGGTGGGTCTGCACCTGATCGCTAAGCATGAAGTTCAGAAGGCGGTGCGCGCCCTCTCGGTTGGTGCCGTTTTTCAGGATGACCGCGGTCTGGATGATGGGCGGGTACTGATCCAGAGGAAAAAGTACGAAGTGGCCCACGCTGCTGAACTGCGGAGACATGGCCGTAGCCTGCGAGATCAGCGCGAGCTCTGCAGTGCCCTCGACCACAAACTGCGCTGCCTGGTTCAAGCTGTCTGCCTGCACAATGTGCGGCGCTACGTTGTCCCACAGCTTCATGCGTTTCAGTGCGGTGAGCGCAGTCAGGCCGTAGGGCACGCGATCCGGATTGGCCACTGCGACGGACTTCAGATCCTTGCGTGCCAGGTCTTCCACGGCGAGCGCTTTGAAGCGCGAATCGTTGCGCGCCCACAGCACCAACAGGCCTTTGGCATAGGGAGTGGGCAGGTGGGTCTCGGTCAGGTTGTCGGCTACGATTTGTTCTGCAAAGTGGATGTCGGTGGAGAAGAAGATATCCGCCTGTGTGCCTTTGCGAATCTGCTCTGATAGATCGGCAGAGGAGCCATAGGTCACCTTCAGGCGATAGCCCGTCTGCTTCTCAAAGAGTGGCTGAATCACCTGCATCACGGGCTGCATGTCCCCTGCAGCAGAGACGACAACGTCATTTCGAACAGCCTTGGCCGCGTCCGCAGCGGCGGGGGCTGCAGATTTCGGCTGGCCCTGCGCTGTTGCCGGTTTTGCAGCTGTAAACGGCAGAAACAACAGCGCCGTCATCAGGCAGAAACGTGCCGTGCGGTAACCTAGAGATGCCCATGCCAAATGCTTCACACCAGCTTCGATGCATAGGAACCGGGGAGCGCATAGCTCCTGAAGCGGTTTCCAGCGACTTTCGCGATCCAGTTACGGGCGACCTCTACGAGGTGGAATACCCGTGGAGTGAGACGCGTGAGGATGCCGCGGCGGCTCGCCGCCCCAACGCGCAGGCTCTGCGGCACCTGTGGGCAGAGCGGCGGGACTCCACCATGCCCATTGATCAGTCCGGCGTGTGGCGCTATCGCGACCTGTTGCCCATCCTGCAGGATGACAACAACGCAGTTACCCTGCGCGAGGGCAACACGCCCTTGTATGACCTGCCGCGCACGGCAAAGCTGCTGGGCCTGGATTTTCTGCTGGCGAAGCACCAGGGCATGAATCCGACCGGATCGTTCAAGGACACGGGTATGACCGCGGCGCTGTCCGTCGCGGCGGAGCGTGGCTTCAAGTGGGTGGCATGCGCGTCCACCGGCAACACTTCCGCAGCCATGGCTGCGTATGCTGCGCGTGCTGGTCTGCGCGCAATTGTGTTTATCCCTGAAGGCAAGATCGCATGGGGCAAGCTGTCGCAGTCCATGGACTACGGCGCAATGAGCATCCAGCTGAAGACGGATTTTGATGGCTGCGTGAAGATGCTGGGCGAGATCGTCCGCAAGAACCCCATCTACCTGTTGAATAGCGTGAATCCGTATCGGCTTGAGGGGCAGAAGACGCCTGCGATTGAGATTTGCGAGCAGCTTGACTGGCAGGTGCCCGACCACGTGATTGTTCCGGGCGGCAACCTTGCCAACGGATCGGCGCTGGGCAAAGGCTTTGGAGAGCTGAAGCATCTTGGCTTCATTGATCGCGTGCCCAAGATTTCTGTCATTCAGGCGTCGGGTGCGAACCCGCTCTTCCAGTGGTTCAACAACGAAGAAAAGCTGCTGCACGCTGTCACGGCGGAGACGCGTGCGACTGCCATCCGCATTGGCAATCCCGCAAGCTGGCGCAAAGCTGCTCACATCATCGAGACCACCAATGGCTGGTGCGAGGACGTGAACGAGAGCGAGATTGCTCTTGCCAAGGCTCAGATTGGTGCGGAGGGCATTGGCTGCGAACCTGCAAGTGCTGTAACGCTGGCTGGCCTGAAGAAGCTGATGTCCCAGGGCCGCGTGCTGCCGGGTGAGCGCGTTGTGCTGCTGCTTACCGGACACACGCTGAAAGATCCCGAGTACACCATCGACTTTCACCAAGGCGTGCTGGCTGCGGATATGCCGGAGGCCGCGGGCTACCGTCGTCCGCCCGTCGTGCTGGAGCCGAATGAGTCCGCCGTGATGAAGGCTTTGGCAACAGAAATGGCCGGGGCACTGTAGCGGAATGGCTGCGCCTTTGCAGCTGCGCCTGCCGGCAACGTCGGCAAATTTGGGTCCGGGCTTTGATGCGCTGGGTCTGACGTTTGACTTTGCTCTGAACATCAATGCGCGCGAGGCGGATGGGTACTCCATCGCAGCCACCGGCCGCAACGCTGCTCGCTGCGGCGATGCAGACACCTCGCTGGTGTTGCAGACCTACCGAAGCGTGCTGGCGGGGCAGGGCATTGATCCCACGCCGCTGCACCTTGATCTTCACAATGAGATTCCACTGGGCATGGGCTGCGGATCGTCTGCTGCGGCGCTGGTTGCCGGTGTGGCGCTGGCCGCGCACTTTGGCGGGCTGGGCTGGAGCCGCGAGGCGGTGATGCGCGAGGCGTCCATCCGCGAGGGACATCCGGATAACGTGGCGGCGTGTGTGATGGGCGGGCTTACGGTTTCTGCGATGAGTCAGGCTGAGGGTGGGCCGGTGATTGTGGATGCGATCACCGTGACGCCTCCAACTCAGTGGCCGCTGCTGGTGGTTCTGCCTGAGTCGTCGCTCTCGACGAAGAAGGCGCGTGCGCTGTTGCCGGAGAGCTACTCCAAGGCGGACGCCATCGCGAACGTGCAACGCGTCGCCATGCTGACGGCTGCCTTTGGGCAGGGCCGTGGCGACCTGCTGGCGCGCGCCATGGGCGACAGCATGCATCAGCCCTACCGCGCCGCGGCCTGCCCGCTGCTGCCGCGTCTGCTGCCGCTGGCGGGGCAAGATGGCGTGCTGGGGGTTGCGCTCTCGGGTGCCGGGCCTTCCGTGCTGCTTATCCTGCGGGATGAGGCGGCCATTGAGGGCGTAAAAGCCAAAGTACGGGCAAAACTGGCAGACGGCGAGCCAATTTCCGTCGAAATAATGAATACAAAAATAGGCTCTGGCGCTGTAATCGGCGCTTAGGTTACCTTTTAGTTACCGAAGTGTAGTGTACGCGGGTGCTGTGGCGGTGCTACTTTCACACACGTGGACAACCCTGGGGGAGGGTTAGTCTGCGGGCGCCCGTTGATCTCTTACGAGATCCGGGCGTTCTCCTTTTAAACCCCAATATTGAATACGTTGTCCTGCCGGATGGGCCCACTGCGCGTGGGGCGGGCGCTCACGCGTCTTTTTAGTCCTTCGGGTGGGCCTCCCGATGGTCGGCATGGAGATTTGTGCTGTCGCAGGCGAAATGCAGGTCCTTCGACTTCGCTACGCTTCGCTCAGGATGACAAGAATTTGTGGTGAGCGTTTGATCCCGACCAACGGGAGGACTAAGCGAAGCTGTAAAAAGGCGTGAAACGCCCGCGCCGCGCAGGAGGCCCGTCCGGCAGGACACGTTTCGTTCTGTTATTCGCTCGCTCTAGGGTCAGCCCAGTCGCGTAGGGCGTCGCCGAGGAATGAGAATGCCAGCACGCAGAGCATGACGCCGACCGCGGGTGCGATGACCATGTGCGGCGAATCGAAGAGGTGGGCCCGTGCGTCGTTCAGCATGGAACCCCAGCTGGCAGCCGGGGGCGGTACGCCAAGTCCAAGAAAGCTCAGCGTGGCCTCTGCCAGCACGGCACCTGCCATGCCGATGGCCGCCTGCACGATCACCGGCTGCACAATATTGGGCAGGATGTGCCGCAGCAGGATGCGCAGATCGCCTGCGCCAAGCGCGCGCGCAGCCTCAACGTATTCGCGTTCGCGGGCGGACATGACTTGCGCCCGCACCAGCCGCGCATAGTTCACCCAGCCGGAGAGCGTAAGCGCCAGGATGACATTGCGCAGCCCCGGGCCAAGGAAGGCGACAAAGGCGATGGCCAGCAGGATGCCCGGCATGGCCATGAAGGCATTCATCACGTAGACGTTCAGTACTGCGTCTCTCCAGCCGCCGTAGTAGCCAGCGATGGATCCGACGACGAGCCCCAGCGCGAGTGAACAACCAACCACGGTGACTGCAACCAGCAATGAAAGTCGCGCACCGTACAGAATGCGGGAGAAGATATCGCGGCCCAGTTCATCTGTGCCCAGCAAAAAGCCATGTCCCGGCGACAGCAGCCGTTGAGTCAAATTCAGCGCGGCGGGATCATGCGGAGCGAGCCACGGCGCCAGCAACGCGGCCAGGGCAAAGATCGTCAGCAGAATCAACGCAGCTATAGTTGGTGCGGAGGTGGGCGCAGAGCGCATGGAAGGCATCATAACTGGTGGTTCCCAACCTGAGTCTGGGCACATCGTGTGTTCGTTATAGAAAACAGCATTCCCTGAAAGGGCACGGGACTGTTGTGGGCTGATGGCAGCCGTGATGTGCTTCCTGCCTTGCGTATTGCGCTGAACCTACAACCTTTGTTTTCCCCGTTTTGATTCACGAACTGTTTGCCGCATCTAAACTGAGAACAATCCACGTTCATGTGGGCAAAAAATCTTCTGGGACAACAGGGGAGTCCGTTCTGCGCATTTTGATCTTCGGTTTGAATTACGCGCCTGAGCTTACCGGCATCGGTAAGTACACAGGTGAAATGGCTGTGTGGCTGTCTGCGCGCGGGCATCAGGTGCATGTGGTGACGGCGCCGCCATACTACCCTGCCTGGAAGGTTAGTCCGGAGTATGCGGGGCGTGGCTACATGGTGGAAGGCGGCGGTCCCAACGGGGACGGAGCGGGAGAGCCGCTGGTTTTTCGCTGCCCTTTGTACGTACCGGCAAACGCCACGGGCAAGCGGCGCATGCTGCATCTGTTTTCATTTGTTGTTTCGGCGCTGCCCGTTCTGTTTCGAGAGGTGTTGCTGCCGCGTGACGGTAAGGGCCCGGACGTGATCTGGACGGTGGAGCCCACATTCTTCGGAGCTCCTGCTGCGCTTGCGGCGGCTGCTCTGGCGCAGGCACCGGCGTGGCTCCACGTGCAGGACTTTGAGGTGGACGCTGCGTTTGACCTTGGACTGCTGCCGGCGCGTGGGCCGGTGCATGGCCTTGCTGTGGGGCTTGAAAAGTTCTTCAGCCGCGCGTTTCAGCGTGTGTCCAGCATCTCTGTGCGCATGGTGGAACGGTCGCTGCGTAAGGGTGTTTCGCCGGATCGGATCGTGCTGTTTCCCAACTGGGTCGACGTCAACATGGTGAAG
>JAMFTB010000219.1 GCA_026225595.1 Terriglobus sp.
ACACGCCTTTTTACTGGCTTCGCCTCGCCCCCCCAGAAATACAATCCCCCGCCGTTATTGGGTCAAGCGAAAGAGCTTGCCGTGCGTCTCTCCTAAGGCACAGCCAACCGCTATACCTTAGGAGCGCCTCACGATGGCCAAGCTGGTCACGAACAAACTGCTACTAAAACGGGTAACTTCCGCCGTCCGCGCGGGCTTGGTTGGCCTCTGCTTCTGTCAAACAGGGTATTCACAAGTGACTCCAGAGGCATCCCAAATGCCCAGTCCAGGTCACGCTGTACAAGCTCCTGCCTTTGATGTCTCGACCGTAAAGCCGAGCCAAAGTTTAAGTGGGGCCTCACTGAGGCCAACACCAGACGGATACATCGCGAATGGCATCACACTTCGTCAATTGGTCCAGATTGCTTACAGCTTCTTCAACAATCAATTTGTGATCGGCGGTCCGCCCTGGGCCGACTCCGATAAATTCGACCTTGAAGCTAAGTTCGATGCTTCTCATGCGGCCAGCACAAAAACTCTTACAGATCAGCAACGCATTGAATTGCTACAACCCGTTTTGGCCGAACGTTTTCAACTCAAACTACACAAAGAGAAGAAGGCATTTCCGGTTTATAACCTCGTTCCAGCGAAGGGCGGCCTAAAGTTTAAGGTTTCGCTTAAGCCTGCTGGCACCGAGTGCGCGATTCAAGCCGGGCAGGGGGCTTATGTGATCGCTAGCTGCACCATGAAAGAGTTCGCAGAGCACATGTGGTATCCGGCAGGTCGCACGGTGATAGATAAAACCGGTCTGACCGAGCGGTATGACTTCGAACTCCACTGGACGCCCGATAACACGCCACCGAACTCTCCCAACGCGGACGGGCCGTCCATCTTTACGGCCGTTCAAGAACAACTGGGACTGAGGCTAGAACCTGGAACAGCCCCGCTCGATGTTCTCATCATCGATTCAGCTGAAAAGCCCACCCCCAACTAAAGCCTTTGTCCCGGGGTCGGCATGAAATTTGATACCGACCATCGGGAGGGCCAGGGCGAAGCCAGTAAAAAGGTGCGTGAGCACCCGCTCTCCGCGCAGGAGGCCCGTCCGGCAGGACATGGTCGTTTAAGTTCGTCTAGAAGGTGTGGATTTCCGGGGGAATTTGCGGTACCATCAATGCTGTTGTCCGCTAGACCGCCGCGGCCGCTTTAGGTTGCCATGCGTTTTTAGTCGGGCCGGGTTTGCAAGACGAAGGTCTGCGAGTGCCTGGGCTTCCGGCAGGGGACATCCACTTATACAGCTCACCGGAGCAGCCCCTCACTCGGCTTATCGAGAGGGATTAGCCCTGAGCGCAGGAGATTAGTTCCATGCCCAAGCGCACTTTTCAGCCCAACCGCCGCCGCCGCGCCAAGACCCACGGATTTTTGACCCGCATGAAGACCAAGGCTGGTCAGACCGTGTTGAACCGCCGCCGCGCCAAGGGCCGCCACAAGATCGCGGTCTCCGCAGGCTTCCGCGACTAGTTCGCCGCGGTTAGAAACGCCTTTACGGGGCGCGCCCGCACATCGCCGGCGCGCCCTTCGCTTTGTCCACAGATCGTATCGATCAGGTGGATAACGCGGGCTACATCCAGCCCTTCGGTTTGTCCGCAAAGACCGCGGACGCTCCGGGCTTCCCAATGGCCATGACTCTTCCGACCAGCTCGAACCCCACTTCCAATCGCGACCTGCGCCTGCGCCGGCACGCGGACTACCAGCGCGCCTACGCTGCCAGCCGCAAGCAGCACAGCCGCGAGATGAGCTACTTCTGCACACGCCGCGACTCGCTGCCGCCCCGCCGCCTGCATCCGGATGAAGACCTGCTGCTGGCCCTCACCAGGGGCCCTCGCATCGGCCTGACCGTGGGCAAGGTCATGGGCAAGGCGCACGACCGCAACCGCATCAAACGCCGCCTGCGTGAAGCCGTGCGGCTGCACGCGCCGCTGCTGGCCGGCCTGCCGGTGGACGTGATCCTGCATCCGCGCCGCACCGTGCTGTTGCTTGAGTGGGATCGTTTGCAGCGCGAGATCGCCAACGTCTTCCGCGCCGTGCGCAAGCAGTGCACACCAGCCTCAGCAGCATCGGCAACAATCCCAGCACCAGCCCCAACGCCACAGTCATGAACGCGCTCATGCGGTTGCTCTTTTGGATCTACCGCCAGCTGCTCTCGCCGCTGCTGCATGGCCTGGGCGTCAGTGGCTGCCGCTTCACGCCCTCATGCTCAGAGTACGCAGAGGTTGCCATCGCGCGCTTCGGCCCTGTCCGCGGCGGTTGGATGGCGATCAAACGCATCGGCCACTGCCACCCTTTCAGTAAAGGCGGCCTCGACAACGTCCCCGAACGATAAAGGCAACGTCCCGAAAACTCTGTCCTGCCGGACGGGCCTCCTTCGCGGAGGGCGGGTGCTCACGCACCTCTTTCCTGCTTTGCGTGGCCTTCCCGTTGGTCAGGGTGAAAAGTATCGCCGCTTTCTCTTCCCGACCATCGGGAGGGGCGAGGCGAAGCCAGTAAAAAGGCGTGCAAACGCCCCGCGCGTAGCGGGCCCGTCCGGCAGGACAGAGTCTTTGAGCATTGTTATGCTTGCTCGCGAGAGGCCCAAATGATCCGTCTGGTTCGCGCTGCGCTGTGTGTTCTGCTGTTTGCCATAGGTTCGTTTCCCGCAAATGCTCAGGCACCCAAACCCATTCGCGTTGCGATTGTTGGATTGGTGCACGGCCACGTGAAGGGCTTCCTCTCCGCGCTGCCCAAGAGTGATGCAGCAACACTCGTCGCAGTGGTTGAGCCGGACACAGCGCTGGCGCAGAAGTATGCCGCGCAGTACCACATGGACAGCAGCCTCTTCTACACCGATCTGGAGACGATGCTGAACAAGCAGAAGCCCGATGCCGTGCTGGTCTACACCAACATCAAGGATCATCGCCGTGTGGTGGAAGCAGCCGCGAAGCACGGCATCAGCAGCATGGTTGAAAAGCCGCTGGCCATCTCGCTTGAGGACGCGCTCGCCATCCGCAAGACGGCAAACGAGCATCATGTGCAGGTGCTGACTAACTACGAGACCAGCTACTACTTCAACAACAACGAGGTCATCCGCCAGGCGCAGGCGGGCAAGCTTGGCGTCGTCCGCAAGATCATGGTGTACGACGGACACGAAGGGCCAAAAGAGATTGGCGTTGGTCCGGAGTGGCTGCCCTGGATCACCGATCCCGCGCTGAACGGCGCAGGCTCTCTGTTTGACTTTGGCTGCTACGGCGCTGATCTCTCCACCGTCATCCTCGGCGGCAAAACTCCCATCAGCGTGACGGCAGTTGCGCAGACAGACAAGCCCGACATCTACCCCAGAGTCGACGACGACGCGACCATCATCGTCCGTTACGACGGCGCGCAGGCAGTGCTGATGCCCAGCTGGACCTGGAGCTTTGCGCGCAAAGACATGGAGGTTGACGGCACGCAGGGCGCGATCGTGACAGTCACCACCAAAACGATGGAAGCCCGCTATAAGGGCGACAAGGCCGCCACGGAGACCACCGCGCCCGCGCTGGATGCCGACCACAGCGATTCGCTGCACTACATGGCGGCCGTGCTGCACGGCAGCATCGTGCCCAAAGGCGACCTCGCCGCAATGGACACAAATGTCATCGTGATGCAGATACTGGACGCAGCGCGCGAAAGCGTCCGCACCGGCAAAACCGTCATGCTGAAGCCTCTGCCTTAAAGCGTTCCTAAAATTTTTCCGATCGTCCTGCCGGACGGGCCTCCTTCGCGGAGGGCGGGTGCTCACGCACCTTTATTTACTGGCTTCGCCTCATCCCTCCGGTGCCCTTCCGATTCGTGCCATAAACTATGGGAACAGTATGAATGTATTTTGGATACACAAAGTACTATAAAAGACGGAGAGAATTGAATGATGGAAGCCGTCGTGAAAACCAATACGCCCCCCACCAGCAACCGCCACCTCATCCGCTGGGTAGAGAAGATGGTGGAGCTGTGCCAGCCCGCGGAGCTGCACTGGATTGACGGCTCCGACGAAGAGAACGCGCAGCTGTGCCAGGGCCTTGTGCAGGCCGGCACGTTTACGCAGCTCGATCCGGTGAAGTGGTCCGGCTGCTTCTACGCACGCTCCTCGCCCAACGACGTTGCCCGCGTGGAAGATCGCACCTTCATCTGCTCTCTCTCAAAGGACGCGGCAGGCCCCACCAACAACTGGGAAGATCCGTTTGTCATGCGTCGCAAGTTGAAGACGCTGTTCAAGGGCTGTATGCGTGGCCGCACCATGTACGTTATGCCGTTCAGCATGGGCCCCATCGGCTCGCCCATGGCGCAGATTGGTGTGCAGCTAACGGACTCCGCATATGCCGTGGTCAACATGCGC
>JAMFTB010000220.1 GCA_026225595.1 Terriglobus sp.
CAGGGTGTCGCAGTTCTTCAGCGCCAGCTTCACATTCTCCGGCACATAGCCAAGGTCGGTAGCGAAGCCAAAGCGCAGACCCTCTGCCGAGAAGACAAAACCAACCGGGTCTGCGGCGTCGTGGGGGATCGTAAACGGAAGGATGTCGATGTCGCCGATGGCCAGGTGACGGCCCGCCTGGAAGTACTCCACCGCGGGCAGATAGGTGGGGTCAGCCTTTACGGCAGCCTGCGTGGCCTCCGGCAGCTCCTCGGCGACGTCATCGCACAGGCTGGCGGCAAACGCGCCTGCGGGATCGGTGGTGGCGTCCACGGTCTCCATCGGTGCGTCGGGATGGGCGACGGCATCCACATCAATATCCGTGGCGAAGTAGTTTTCTGCGGGCTGGTCGGTGCTCGTGCGTGCTTCGGTGGCAATCTGGTGGGCCAGCGCGTCCGCCTCCAGCCGCTCCTGCTTTTCGCGGCGGGTCCGCTCCAGCCACTGCTTGTAACCCAGCGACGTGCGCGGCGTCATCTGCCGCACCCAGGCATTGTGCGTGGCCTGCGTAATGTACACAGGGATGCCCAGTTTGCGCGCCATCACGGGCAGGCCGCTGACGTGATCTGCATGTTCGTGTGTGATGAGGATGGCGTCCAGCTGGCGGGCGTCTTCGCCCACGGCGGCCATGCGCCGCATGAGTTCGCGGCAGGAGAGGCCCGCGTCCACCAGGATGCGCGTGCGCGACGACGCAATAACGGCGCTGTTGCCCTTGGACCCCGAGGCGAGAACCGTCATCCGCATCATGCGGTCCAGTTTACTGATTGCTAACGTGGATTACGAGGCAGTAACTACCTTGATTCGCTCGCATGATGCCTAACCACATAGAGTTAGTGGCCGCAGAAAGCGGCTTTAGCCGCTGGGATAGATACGAGCCTGCAAGAGAAAGCGGCTTTAGCCGCCGAGAGTCGAATCTCGGTGGCTAAAGCCACTTTTTCCAGGGTCCTCTTTGTCTATATCAGCGGCTAAAGCCGCAGACAATGTCAGCAGCGACATTTGGCCATTGTCGCCTGGCTAAGCTCTTGTGGATGCGTGCGACAAAACTACTCAGCGCTCGCGCGCGTGGGCGTCAGGAACTTCACCGTGCTCTTCATCACCACTTCTTCGCGCTGGTTGAATGTCTGCGTGTAGATGGTGACCAGGCCCAGCTCCGGGCGTTTTTTGGACGCGCGCAGACCCACCACTTCCGTCTCTGTGCGCAACGTGTCGCCGGGGCGCACTGGCTCGGTCCAGCGAATTTCCTCGACGCCAGCGCCAATCATGCCGCCGTGCACCTTGATGGTGTCCACGCGCAGCCGCATGACGATGGCGGCGGTCAGCCAGCCGGACGCGGCCAGTCCCTTGAAGAAGGTGCTCTTGCCTGCGGCCTCATCCAGGTGAAAGGGCTGCGGATCGTACTTCTCCGCAAACTCCATGATCTCCTGCGCGCTGATCTTCACGGTGGTGTTGGAGTTGAACCGCTGGCCAATGTGAAAGTCTTCAAAGTACAGTTCGTCTGCCATGGTTCTCCGCTCCTGCGTTGCAATTTGTAGTGCCGCTTCCCTGCTTCATGCAGCAAAGACGGGCAGCCTGTGCGAGAACCGAAGTCTACCAAAGCGGCTCAAGAACAGTCCGCAGACCAGGCCGGTATCCGGCCATACGCAGCATCGCACTCTCACAACGGCTATTCGATGCGGTGAACTGCCCCGCAGATGGACAACTGCGCGCCTTACAGGCGGACGAGCACAACCGTGATGTTGTCAGACCCGCCATACTCGTTGGCCAGGTGGATGAGCGCATGAGCGCAGGCCTGCAGATCGTCCGTGCCCTGGCTCATTACACCGGCAATTTCGCTGTCGTCCAGTTCACGCGTCAGGCCGTCCGAGCACAGCAGGTACACATCGTCCGGCGCGGCGTCGTGCGCGTGAATATCCACGGCCACGTCTATGTGCGAACCAACCGCACGGGTGATGACATTGCGCAGCGGCGACATCACCGCCTCCTCCGCGCTCATCAGGCCCAGTCGAACCTGCTCATCCACAAAGGAGTGGTCATCCGTCATGGCCTGCAGCTCGCCCGCACGCCAGCGGTAACAGCGCGAGTCGCCCACATTGGCCGTCCACACGCGCGCTCCTGCAGGCTCCACAAGTAACGAGACCAAAGTCGTACCCATGCCGCGCAGTTCCGGCTCTCGGTGCGACTCATCAAAGACCGCGCGATTGGCCGTAAGCACCGCCTGCTCAAGCCGCCAGTCTGCGGCTGGCTGGTGAGCAGCAGCAAGCCGGGCCGTCTCCAAAAACACGCGCGCCGCCATGTGCGATGCAATCTCGCCGCCCGCGGCACCGCCCATGCCGTCGCACACCACGTACACACCAGCCGCCTCGTCTGCGGCGCAGGCGTCTTCGTTGTGTGCGCGTATGCGGCCCACATCCGTCAGTAGCGCAAACTCGCTGGTATGGCCCCGACGCATCATCTCCTGGAGTCTCTTTCGCACTGGTGTTTTGGATGTAGCTCCGGCCGGCCCACCGGCAGATATTTTCCCCGTAGCCGCAGGTACGCGTAACGCACGCCACCGGCTCCATTAGTCTGGGTGAGTTGAAGATACACGCCCGCGCGCACCCTGCGACGGGGGAAGCATCCGCATAAACAACGGGATGAAGGAATGGAGCGCGATTGGCGGAGATCATCCACGGCGATAACCTGCCCGTGCTGCGCAAAATGCCGGCGGAGTCCGTCCAGCTAATCTACGCAGACCCACCCTTCAACACAGGCCATGTGCAGCGTCGCAAACGCATGCGCGCCGTCCGCGACGACTCCGCCGAACGGATCGGCTTTGGCGGCCGCCGCTACCGTAACGAGATCCTGCAGTCCGCCGTCGAATACCTGGACCAGTTCGACGACTTTCTCGCCTTCATTGAGCCGCGACTGGTGGAGGCGCACCGCGTTCTGACGCCCACGGGATCGATGTTCTTCCACATTGATTACCGCGAGGCGCACTACGTAAAGCTGCTGCTGGATGCGCTCTTCAGCCGCGAGTGTTTTCAGAACGAGATCATCTGGGCCTACGACTATGGCGCGCGCCCCAGCCGCCGCTGGCCCACCAAGCACGAAACCATCTTCTGGTACACCAAGGACCCGAAGAATTGGACCTTCCATCGCGCCGCCAGCGACCGCATTCCGTACATGGCGCCCACGCTGGTGGGTAAGGAAAAAGCCGCGCGCGGCAAGACCCCCACGGACGTTTGGTGGCACACCATCGTGTCGCCCACCGGCAAAGAGAAGACCGGCTACCCAACGCAAAAGCCGCTGGGCATTTTGGAGCGCATTGTGAAGGTGCACACCAACCCCGGCGACACCGTGTTGGATCTGTTCGCAGGCAGCGGAACGGCGGCTGAAGCGGCGGCAAAGCATGGCCGCAACTTCATCGCCATCGACCAGAGCGAAGAAGCCATCGCCGTGATGAAAAAGCGGCTTGCGGAGTGGCTGTAGAGAAACGTTCTGTCAACAACAGATTTGTCATCCTGAGCGAAGCGCAGCGAAGTCGAAGGATCTGCATCCTGCTGGCAGAGCCGCGAACTTTATGGGAACCACAGCATTTGAATTGCGGAAGGGCACAGCTTAAGCTGTGCCATCTCGTCGCAAAACAGAATGGGCTTTAGCCCCTGAGATCAGCTTTGCAAAGCGTACCTCAGCGGCTAAAGCCGATTCGCGTAAAAGCAATCTGCGGCACAGCTAAAGCTGTGCCCTTCAGATTCCCCGAACATTTGTGGAGCTGCCAGCAGAATGCAGGTCCTTCGACTTCGCTCCGCTCAGGATGACAATTTCTGTGGTGGTTTGCTATCCCTTCAGCGCGGCGTTCACCAGTTGCTTGGCTTCGTCCTGAATCTGCTTCAGGTGGGCTTCGTCCTTGAAGCTTTCTGCGTAGATTTTGTAGACATCCTCCGTGCCCGACGGCCGCGCTGCGAACCACCCGGTTGCCGTGGCCACCTTCAGACCGCCGATGGCTGCGCCATTCCCCGGAGCGTTCGTCATGATGGCGGTGATGGGTTCGCCTGCAAGCTCCTTCGTCGTGACCTGCTCCGCGGAGAGCTTGGCCAGCTTCGCCTTCTCGTCCTTAGTCGCCTCTGCGTCAATGCGCTGATAGACGGGGTTGCCGTAACGCTCCGTGAGCGACTGGTAGAGCTGGCCCGGGTCTTTGCCGGTCTTCGCCGTCATCTCCGCTGCGAGCAGGCCCATGATGAGGCCGTCCTTGTCCGTGGACCACGCAGTGCCATCCATGCG
>JAMFTB010000221.1 GCA_026225595.1 Terriglobus sp.
AGCAGCTTCTACCTCGTCAGCCAGAAAGAGCTTTTCCCAAAACGCTGGTACCGCACCTTCATCTACCTGCCATTCCTCATGGCGCTTGGCGTTGGGCTGACCATCACCAACACCAAGGCCGTGCTGGAGGCGCTGTTCGGCATCAAGAGCGCCTTTGCGCGCACGCCGAAGTATCGCGTGAGCAAGAAGGGTGAGAGCAACGTTGCGGCAAAGAAGTATCGCAAGCGGCTGGGCATCATCCCGTGGATTGAGCTGGCCATCGGCTGCTATTTCGCCTTCACCGTCTGGTACGCAATCACCAGCCAGAATTACTTCACCGTGCCGTTCCTGCTGCTGTTTGTGCTGGGCTACTGGTACACCGGCCTGCTGAGCCTGCTGCAGGGGCGCTTTGAGCGCGGCGGCAATACCGGGGGCGAAATGCATGAGAAGCCGTATCCGGTGGGCATCTAACGTGGCTGATACACTCCGGTTGATCGCATGAACATGGGTCTCATTATTGGCGGCATTGCCGCTGGCTACTTCACCGCGCTGGCTGTGCAGCTTGCGCTGGGCCTGCTCATTACGCACGAGGGCCGCGGCCTGCTGATGAGCGGCGAGTGCATGAGCCGCCTGTACTACGTGCAGCTGGCGCTGTCGTGGTTTTTGTCAGCGGCAGCGGCGGGCGTTGTGGTCACAATGGTCTCGCAGGCTCCGGGCCTTGCCGTGGCAGGCATACTGGCCGTGGTGCTGGTGCTGCTGCAGATTCGCAACGCAGTGAAGATGAAGCAGCAGCAACCGCTGCTCATCACCGTGGTGCTGTGCGGATGCATTACGCTGGGCACGCTGGCAGGGTCGCTGGTGGACCTGCAGATTCGCTGGCACCAGCAAACAACAAACGAATCAAGCCAGCAGGGATAACTCAAAAAGATGAACGCGACACCCACTGCAATTCCTGATGTTGTGCTGCTGGAGCCGAAGGTCTTTGGCGACGAGCGCGGCTTCTTCCTGGAGTCTTATTCCGAGCGCACTTTTCAGCAGCTGGGCCTGCCCACGCGTTTTGTTCAGGACAACCACTCCAAGTCTATTCGCGGCGTGCTGCGCGGCCTGCACTACCAACTGGGTTCGCCGCAGGGCAAACTAGTACGTGCGCTGCAGGGTGAAATCTTCGATGTAGCCGTTGACCTGCGCCGCAGTTCACCGACATTTGGCAAATGGGTGGGCGAGATTCTCAGCGACAAAAATCGGCACATGCTGTGGGTTCCGCCGGGCTTTGCCCACGGCTTCATGGTGCTGAGCGATTCCGCTGAAGTGGCCTACAAGGCGTCAGAGTTTTACGCTCCGGAGCATGAGCGCTCCATCGTGTGGAACGATCCAGCCATCGGCATCGAATGGCCGCTTGATCGCATCGATCCATCTGGCCCCATCCTGAGTGGCAAGGATGCCGCCGGACTGCATCTGAACGACGCTGAAGTCTACGACTAATACCCACCACGACGGTTGCCCCATGTCTCGCTTCTGAGACATGGGCTTCCAGAGACATTGAAGGAAGCCACAAAAATTCCACATCTCAAAATCGAGATGTGGGGCGCCCGTCTATTGGCGTGTCTTAGTGGTGGGTCTTGTGCTTTGGCACAGGCTTGGCTGTATGTGCATGCGCAGCAGGCTTGGCCGCAGTGTGCGGTTTCGCGGCGTGCGCTGGTCTCGCGGTGTGCCCAGGTCTCGTAGCTGACTTTGCTGCAGCTGCGGGCCTTACAGCTGCAGCATGACGACCAGCTCTTGCATGAACTGGCTTCGCGGCAACTTCCCTGGCTTCTTCTATCTCTTCACCCGTGCGTTCGCGCTCCGGATCGTCCGGATCGACGGGCACCGGCGGCAGTCCAGCCATGGTCAGCAACAGGTCATTCGACTCGCGAAACATGTTGCCTGCGCTGTGGCGCCGGCCGTCTGTAAGCGCCACAAAGATGCCCGTGTGCCGCGCCGGGTTCAGCGCAATGTAGGTCTGGTAGTCCGCGCCGCCGCCGGTCTTCTCCACAATGCGCGACTCGCCAAACTGCTTGTTGATCTCAAGCCAGCCCAGGCCAATGCCGGTGGGCACGCCCGCGTGTCCCAGCCCCTACATCCACTTCAGGTTTGCGGGGTCAAGGTACATCTCCGTGGAGAGGCCGTTCTGATGCTGCGGCACACCAGGCAGCTTCAGCAGATACTTAAGAAACTTAACCATGTCATTCGCCGTGGAGTACATGCCACCGGAGCCCTGCGCGGCCTGCGTGTCCACACACTCCTGCGGCTCGCGTGCGCCGCCCATCAGGCGGCTGCACTGCTCTTCCGTCGGCATCAGCGTGGTGTCGTCCATGCCCAGCGGACCGGCAGTGCGCTCCTGAAAAAGCTTGGCATAGCTCTCTCCGGTGGCTGCGCTCATCGCGTCGCTCAACAGATCAAAGCCAATGTTGGAGTAGTGCGCAGCATAGCCCGGCGAAGTCTTCAGCCGTGCCTGCGGCAGCCACTGCCAGCGAAAGTCGTGATCCGGAAAGGTAAAGTGCGCCATGCCCTGCGGCGGATACGCAATCTCGCGCGGCAGGCCCGCTGTGTGCGTCGCCAGGTCCTCCAGCGTCATAGGCCGCAGAGCGGGTCCGTGGGCCGTCATGGTGGGCACCGTCGCATTGGCTGGCGCATACTTCTGCAGCGGATCGTCCAGCGCGACCTTCTTCTCTTCCACCAGCTTTGCAAGCAAGTCGGTCGCAAGAATTTTCGTCAGCGAGCAGAGCCGTATAAGCGAATCTCCATCCGGCGTGTCGTTGCTGCCGGGACCGGTGCGGCCATAGCCCTTCACCCACACATCGCCGTCGCGAACAATGGCAACCACCATGCCGGTGGACGCGGTGCGTTCGAAGATTTTCTGCGCGGCAACCTCCGCAGTCTCAAGCGGCGGCCCCAGCGAAGCCTTGTCCTCAACGTGCTTGGCAGGCTTTGCCGAAGCAGCGGGCGCAGGGGTTTGATGACGGCGGCAGCCGCCTGCGGAAACAGCCGCAACAGCGATACAAAACAAGGCAAATGGACGACGGGACAACAGGACTCCTGCAGGGATGAATCTCTTTCTACGCTACGACATGCAATGCAGCCCGCGGGGTTGCAATCGTATGCCGCAGGAACCGCCAAGGGAACCTTCATGGCCGTCATCCTGAGCGATAGCGA
>JAMFTB010000222.1 GCA_026225595.1 Terriglobus sp.
GAGTTCCTGGCATGGTCCACCGTGCACGGCATGTCGATCCTGATGCTGGATGGACCGCTGCGCGGTATCGACGCAGCCACCGCGCAGCACTTTGGCAAGCGCCTGCTGGACATGGTGGAACGCGGCCTGAGCGCGTAATCCGCGTGACCGCTTAACCCAAGTCAGCGCGCAGGAGTGCTGCCACCGTGAACCTTCTTCCCAAATACCAGGCCCACGGTCGTCCCAAACGAACTCGACCCGGGTGTGACGCCAAACCGCAGGCCGCCATCAATTCCAAACGAGTCGTTGAATGGGTGGTAGAACCCGGCGAACACATACGTACCCGGCGGCGTGTTCGACTGCGAGTTGTTCTGCCCGAACACCTCGGTGTACACGCGCGTCGCCTTCGTCACGTGATAACTCACCGCGAAGGCCTGCTGTCCTCCGTAACGACAGCCCGTCGCCGTCTCGCAATCGGCCTGCACAATCGAACCGTTCGCCATCACATCCAGAACGCCATTGGGCCCGAAGTGGTGGTTCAGCAGAAGGATTGCCTGCTGGCCATAGCCCTGCAGTGCCTGCTTTGATGCCGTCGGCAACTCTGCCTCATACTGCACGGCAACACCCGGCGGCCAGCGGTGGTAATCCTCTTTTTTGAACTCCACCTTGCCGCCGATCTGGATGGTGCTCACGCCGTTCGTCGTGGTGCAATCGTCATTCGCCTGGTGCGCGAACGCCGACCACACAAAGTCCAGCCGCAAGCGGTCCAGCGGCGCGTAGTAGAACGCTGTATCGACCGTCTGCATGGCACCGGGATAGGCGTCGTACCCCGTCTCAACCTGCACCGTGCCCTTGCCCTGGATTGCGGCGCTGTTCGCGACCGTAGGCCGTGTCGGATTCATCTCCGCCGTTTGGCCGCGGGCCTGGAGAGAACAGGTTGCAGCCGCTAGAACGGCAGTCCATGCCAGTGGACACAGGACCGCACGTGCCGTTATTTGCCTGGGGGTCTCGCGCATCGGTCAGTGTGACGCACAAGTCCGTTCGAACGGTGCCTATGGCCGCTCCATCGCTGGAATTCCAGGAGATCGGGCCAAAGATGCTTGCATGCATCGCAAAACAGACGGGCCTGCGGCCTTCTGACCTCTGAAATTCGTACAATAGGAAGCATCGTGACACTTGACTTCCTAGGACAGCACCAGCGCACGCACATGTGCGGCGACCTTCGTTCCTCACACGCCGGCCAAACCGTCACCCTGATGGGCTGGGTCAATCGCCGCCGCGACCACGGCGACCTCATCTTTCTTGACCTGCGCGACCGCTCCGGCATCACCCAGGTTGTCGTCGATGCATCGCACTCCGGTGCTTCGCTTGCCAAGGCTGAGACCTCGCGGCCTGAGTTCGTCATCGCCACCATTGGCACCGTGCGCGTGCGCGGCGAAGGCCTGACGAACCCCAACATGCCGACCGGCGACATTGAGGTTGTCTGCACCGAGCTGCTGCTGCTGAGTGATGCGAAGACGCCGCCGTTCTCTCCCGCAGAAGAGGCCATTGGCAACGAGGAGCTGCGCCTGCAGTATCGCTACCTGGACCTGCGCCGGCCAGAGATGCAGGCGAACTTTCTGACGCGGCACAAAGTTGCGCAGGCTGTGCGCCAGCAGCTTTCGAGCGAAGGCTTCCTGGAGATTGAAACACCCTTCATGACGCGCTCCACTCCTGAGGGCGCACGTGATTACCTCGTCCCATCGCGCGTTCATGCCGGGCACTTTTATGCGCTGCCGCAGTCGCCGCAAATCTTCAAGCAGATCCTGATGATTGGCGGCTTTGACCGCTACTTCCAAATTGCACGCTGTTTCCGCGATGAAGACCTGCGCGCGGACCGCCAGCCTGAGTTCACGCAGATCGACCTGGAGATCAGCTTCCCCACGCAGGAGACGGTCTTCGGTGTGGCCGAGCGCTTTCTCGTCGCGGCGTTTGAAGCTGCGGGCCAGAAGATCAACACACCCTTCCTGCGCATGACCTACGACGAGGCCATCAACAAGTACGGCATCGACAAGCCGGACATGCGGCTGCCGCACATGGCGGACCTGTCTTCCGTATTGAATGCAGACCTTCGCACGACGTTGAAGATTGAGCACAACCTGCCCGTCTTTGGCTTTGTGATCCCGAAGGTGGGCGAACTTAGCGGCACTGCGCGCAAGTCGCTACTCAGCGAAATCCGCACATTCTTTGGTGAGAGCGGCCTCGACATTCTCGACCTCACACGCCTGCGCACCAACGAAGCATTCGTGCCGCTGGCAGAGGAGATTGGCAGCCACCTGAACGCGACCACCATCGCCTTCAACGGCGAGTCGTTCACGACCGATGACCTCGCAATCGTAATCACGCCCAAGCTGGGCACGCCTGCCATGTGGAACTTCGATCGCCAGTGGATTCCCAAGCGTGTGGGCGCGTTGCGGCTTGAGCTGGCGAAAAAGTACGCGGACAAGCATGGCCTCTTTGTGAAGAAGGGCACGGCTGAAGACTACAAATTTTTGTGGGTCACCGACTTCCCCATGTACGAGTTCAACGAAGAGAAGAAGACCTGGGACGCGGCGCACCATCCCTTCACATCGCCGCATGAGGACGACATAAAGTCCGGCGCGCTCTTCAATGACAAAGGCATCGTTCGCGCGCTGGCGTATGACGTGGTGCTGAACGGGCTTGAGCTTGGCTCCGGCTCCATCCGCATCCACCGCAAAGATGTGCAGCAGGAGATCTTCCGCTCGCTGGGCATGGATGAGGCAGAGGCAAAGGAACGCTTCGGCTTCTTCCTGGAGGCGCTGGAGTACGGCACGCCACCACACGGCGGCATCGCGCTCGGCCTTGACCGCATCGTGATGCTGCTATGCGGAGCAACCAGCCTGCGCGAAGTCATCGCCTTCCCAAAGACCGCAAAGGCAGTAGACCTGATGGTCGAAGCCCCCAGCGAACCCACCGAACAACAAATGCGTGAGCTACACCTGCGCACGGTGGTGCGGAGTTAGCGCCATCAACAACACACAACACAAAGCCCGCTGCCAACGCAGCGGGCTTCTTTATTTCAATGCAAAAGATGCACTATTTCACGGGAGCAATAGGCGCCCACTCCCGCTTCACTTCCTTTGGATCAACAGCAATCACCTGTTCAACAACGAAGAGAATGCAGCATCCCATGTGCCCATACCCTTCCCATCGCGGAGAAACTTGCGTGCCGCCGATCCCTTCGTATTTCGCAAATATGTAGCCACGAAGTGTTGCTTGTACGGCATCACTCTCGCGTCTTGGCCGATGGTTTGGATGCAGACGCCGATCGAACTCTCGAAAGTTGTCATCTTCCACGAGAGGTAGTGAGATACCGTCAATCGCAAGTGCATTAGGCCTCTTATTACTTGGAGAAAGGCCGCAACAGTACATCGTGTCAGTAGATCGAGTGCCTCCATATTCCATCCAAACTCCGGGGTGATCCTTGCCCCAAAGACACTTAGAGTCCTCGACCATCGAGTCTTCAAAGCCATGCGATGCAGTGACAGTAAGTTCAACGTATTTATGAACGAAGTCTGCTGGATTCGCCTTAATGTCGCACAGGGAAACCTGAGCCGGTAAGGCAATACTCGGAGACTGCGACCTTCCCAGGATCGGAAGTAACAGAAGCAAGAGGAGCAGACGCCTTGGCATGGCGCAAAGTATACCCAACGATTGGCACATACGATTTCTATTGTGGCTACGCCTGTCGCTTTAAAGACACGGCACCCGAAGTTTTCGATGGATGTAAGGCCTCCAACACGGCCGATGGATTCCGCTGGATTACTGTTAGATATGCACGCGCCGGAACCTCTGGTGTGCGGCGGCCGCCTTCCCAGTGCTTCACCGTGTCAAGGCTGAAGCCGAAGCTGTCAGAGAACTTTGCCTGGGTCATCTTCAGTCCCTTGCGAATGCTCTTCACGTCTACAGTCGGCGGCACAGTAACCTTGTAACCCTGTAGCTCGCCTTCCATGTAGGACTGTGTATCCTTCAGGCCGCGCATCACTTTGCTGAAAGCTTTCTCGCTCATACGTTCCCTCCCGTTGGCTTGAAGAGCGCCTTTACAAAGGCGGCAAGTTCGTTGCGCTCAGCCTTGGTCAAATTCGCTTTCTCGTTCTTGGCGAACGCTGCCAGCAGAAACACTGGATGGTCCGAGTCGTGATGGATGTAGACCACGCGTGCGCCACCGCTTTTGCCTCGTCCGCCGCGACCAACACGCACCTTGCGAACGCCGCCGGTGCCCTGCATGACCTCGCCGCATTCCGGATCGTTCGCGACCATGGTCACGATCTCTTCGCGCTCCACTGCCGTGAAGATGGCCGCAGCATCCTTCAGATAGCCCGGTGTCTCCACCACGACGTGCATGAATCAATGGTACTCCATTGGACACCTTTGCTAGTAGCGTTTATTTCACGTTACGGGTGATCGGGTACCATGCCCGGATGAGTGACTTTGCCCGCGTTGCTGCCATCATCGTTGCGCTTTGTGCGTGGGGTGGGCTTGGTTTGCAGTATTGGGATGTGCGGCTGATCACCGAGACATGGCTTGGCGCGCTTTGGGTGTTGCTGATGTACTTCACCATCACCACGAACCTGTTGGTTGCGCTTACCTTTACCAGCATCGGGCTTGGCCGCGACACGCATCCGCGTGTGCTGGGCGGTGTGATGGTGGCGATGGTGCTGGTGGGCGCGGCTTACCACCTGCTGCTGCGCGATCTGCCGCTGGGCAACAGCCCCACCGCGTGGCTTTCAAACTTTATGGTTCACACCGTATCGCCGGTGCTGGTGGTGATCTTTTGGATTGCGTTTGTGCCCAAGGGCCATTTGCAGTGGAGCGACGCAGCCGCGTGGGCTGCTTATCCGCTGGGGTATTTGGGCTATGCGCTGGTGCGCGGCCACTTCACCGGCCGCTACCCTTACCCGTTCATCAACGTTGCGGAGATTGGCATGGCTGCATCGCTGCGCAACGCGGCAGGCATTGCGCTGTGTTTCATCCTGTTCAGCCTTGCGCTTATTGGCGTGGACCATGGTCGCCAGACTACTTAGCTTTATCCACGATTTTTTCTGAGCCTGGCGTGATGGGCCATGTGGGGCTGCTGAGCTCGATGTTCCAGACGGGCGCGCCTTCAAACAGCGCTCCGTTCGTGCGCAGGAAGGTTGGCACTTCGCCCTGCGCCACCCAGATGTAAATGTCTGGCGGCTCCTTGCCGACGATGGGCGCGATCACACCGACGATGCCACCCAGTTCAATATGCAGACGAAACTTCGCAGCCTCGCGCGAGGTATCACCAAAGCGGAAGTGGTCCTGCCCGTCAAGATGCACGGCCATCTTTACGATGCGCGGCTTGGGCGTTGCCGCGATGTAGCTCATCTTCAAATCGTCAGAACCCTTCGGCATGTCCTGGATCACCAAAGCGAGCAGGCCGTTGACCAAGTCCGGCGGCAGGTCCATGGTGTCTGTCTTGATGTCGTCTTTGCCGTCCTTGTAATCGTGCCAGGTCACCGTTTTCTTTGGCACATCAATGGTCATATCCATGGGCTTGGGATAGCTGGGGCCCTTCTGGATATGGTGGTCGGTGAGCAGCCGCAGCGTGGTGTGCTGCTGGTATACAGCAGTCTCATCATCAACGGAGCCGTCATTGAACTTCAGCGTCATGCGCAACTTCCACACGTTGCCCGCACGCACGTTGACCACGTCGCCCGTGCCAATGATCTTGCCGCCTTCGTCACGCACGACCAGGAAGGCGTGCAGAGCGCCCTGCTGAAACGTGGCACGCAACTGGTCTGCAAATGCAGCCGATGCAAACAGGATGAAGACGCTCAACAGCATCCACACACGACGGAACCACACACGGCGTGTGGGGGAGACACGGCATACGGGGGAGACGGACACGGCAGCGAACCCTTCTTTCAGAAACAGACGCACGCGCGGCTAAACAATGCGCTGGCTATGGGATGCGTTTTGCCGCCAACGCATTGCCCGGCCACCGCGCGGTAAAATGAACCTGCTTATGCCGTTCCCAATTAAGATTTGCGCTGTTTGTGGTGAGGAGTTCGAGCTGCGGCCCGACAAGCCAGGCTTTGCCAACCGCTGCCCCGAATGCACCGCGGATGAGATGGAGGCAGCAGCCGATGCCGCGAAGAAGAGTGGCATGGGCGCTGACGAACGTAAGGAAAAGTCCGAGATGGACGCAGCACGCCGCGAGACCATCCGCAACATGCTCTACCGCAAAGACAGCTAGCGGCCGTCATCCTGAGCGCAGCGAAGGATCCCGACGCGTACAGCGCCACAACTGCTGACACCTTTTGACCCATGATCTTGATGCTACTTCTGTGGCAGAAAACGCCAGCGGATGTGGCCGTTGAATCGTCGTCGAGATTCTTCGCTTCGCTCAGAATGACGGGCTGTGGAGCATCTGTTCTGCGATCTGGATGACGCGTTCCATCGTCATGCCCTGCCGCTGCTCCACCGCCAGCGGATGCCGCGGGTCAGCCGGGGTGAAGTGCGGACGGCGGCCCACGGGCATGGTCTGCACCTGCACCGGCAGGTCGCGCGTGTCGCCGTACAGCGGCAGTTCGCTGTTCAGCAGGCCGTGATAGGGCGGCTCGCTTTCGCGGGCGGGATCCTTCCAAAGCTGATGCGTGCGGAAGAAATCTGCTGCGCTGATGCGTGACCAGCAGCCCCAGATAAACGGCTCGTCCAAGCCATGGATGGGAATAGCAAAGCGGCCACGGACATAGTGGAAGCGCTCGTCAATCACGCAGAGATCCGCGGTAAGCACCACGCGGCTCTCAAGCTCATCTGCAGGCACCGCGCCGGATGCCAGCGGATACTTCACCGAATAGCTTAACGGCAACACATCGTGATGCAGGCCGCACACGCGGCAATCAAATCCTGTAAGCAGCTCTGCGCCCATGCAGCTATTTTTTCACAAACGGCACAGGACTACCCGTGAAGCAGCAGGCCCATCGCCAGCGACAGGAAGAGCAGAAACAGAACCGCAGCGGCGGCATGGGAGCCAAGCAATTTCATGCACTCTTGTGACGAAGCACGCGCACCCGCCGATGCAGCCTTACGGGCCTAAATTTCAGCGCAAATTGGTTTACAAAGCAGCGCGATTTATCGGCCCAGTTCGCGGTTGAAAAAATCTGCCATGTAACCCCACGCCTCATGCGACTCCGGCAGCGCAGCGTTGTTCCAAAAGCAGTGCGGCAGTGCCTCAAACACAATCAACTGCGACTGATTGCCCGCACGCAAAAACGCGCGGTTCAGCGAACTGGTATTGCTCAACAGCAGGTCGCGCTCGCTGGTAAGGAACAGCGTGGGCGGCATGCCGTGCAGGTCCGCGTACAGCGGCGACAGCACAGGGTCGTGCCGGTCCGTGCTCACAACATACTCTGCACTCATGGGCCCGCTCGGCACTGGCACGTAGTCGCGCAAACCGTCCGTGTTGTAGAGCGAGCGTGTGTCGCCGCCGTCTGCAAAGCTGGCAGGTACGGAGAACGGCCCCAGCGCCGCAGGCATTGGCATCTTCAGCTGCTTCAGCTTTACCGCAACCTCCACCGTCAGCCCCGCGCCCGCGCTGCTGCCAAAGATGCCGATGCGGCTGGGCTTGTACGTCTTCAATAGCTGGCGATAGACCGCGACCACATCCTCAACAGCTGCAGGAAACGGATGCTCCGGCGCCAGCCGGTACAGCACGCTGACCACGCGCGTGCCCGTAAGCGCAGCCACGGGAATCGACTCCGAGTACGAACCCGAATCTGCATTGAAGCCGCCACCATGCAGGCAAATCAGCACACGATCCTTGTGCTTCGCATCCGTCGGCACCACGTCACGAACGGGCACACCGGCCACCGCGCTGTCCTTTACCGTTACGGTCGGAAACATCTTCAACAGGTCATCACGATGCTTGGCCTGGGACACGTCCAGCTGCGCTCGCCGCTCTGCCAGCGTCTGCGGGACTTCTGTGTCTGCGGCAGGGCGGCTCAGCCACGCTCGCGCCTCCGAACTCAGGTCCGCCGGCAGCGGCAACACGCGCTGCATGCGCACGGTGCCATCCGGCTCAGTAACCGCGTGGTTCGTCGTAATGGAGGCCGCAGGATTTGACTGCGTGGCAATATTCGACTGCGACAGCAGGCGACCCGGCAACAACAAACCCGCCATGCCCGCCGCAAAGACCATTGTGAACGCTGTGTTTGAAAAAGACATTTTCGCAAGCGACATGAGCTGTACTCCCCAAACGGCAAGAGCCACTCTACTGCAATGTACCCATATAGGTCGCGACATCCTGCCACTGCGTCACGGTCGCCGTCTCCAGCAAATGCTGGTGCGCCACCGCGCCCGCGCTTGGCGTTAAATCCTCTTTGGGCACAGCGCCCGCAGGCATCAGCATCTTCGCTTTGCCTGCAATGGCGACGGACTTCCGATCCGCCGTGCTGTGGCACTTCGCACATCCACCATCACCCTCAAAGAACACCTTGCCTGCAGCCGCATCTCCTGGCTTTGTATAGGCCATCGCTTCCTTGTATCGACCCACCTGTCTCAGGTAATGCACATACGCCGCAAGATCGCTGATCTGCTGCGGTGTCAGCTCTGAAAAGCTCGGCATGGAGGTTTGCAGATTTGGCAACCCTGCCTTCGCAATGACGCCAATCAAATTGCCATCTACATCCATGCCCACAAGCTGGTCGTGCATCAGGTCTGCAGCACCCATCTGTGCCTGCGTCAGATCCGTTCCGTGGCAAAAGTGGCAGCTGCTCTGCACAAACACAATCCGCCCATGCTCCAGCTTTTCTGTAGGAGGCCGCACACCGCCCGTATCCCGATCGCCCGGCTTTGCAGCCTCACCCGGCAACAAAGTCTGCGCGGCCACGCCCATGGTTCCGATTGCAAAAGCCACGGCGACCATTGCGTGTCTGAACATGCTGCCGGGCCCGCTCAAGCCAGCACCTCGCGACAGTACTGCATGCACGCCTTCACCTCGTCCACGGACGGACGAAACGAACCATACTCGTACTCGATGTAGCAACGGACCGGCCACTTGTTATCGCGAATGGTCAGCAGGATCTCTTTGAGCGGCGTATCTCCGTGCCCAAATGGCCGATTCGGCCCATTGTTTCTCTTGCGGTCGCGCAGGTGCACGTTCGTAATCCGCTCATGGTGCTGCTTCAGAAATGCCACTGCATCGTTATTTCCCGCGGTAAAGTGACCCGTATCCAGCGTGCACTGGAACCACGGCGACATCGCCAGCGCCTTCTCAAAACTCGCGGGCGACGCAAACTGATCCGGATCAACCGGGTTGTTATGGTTGTGCATCGCCACGTGATATTTGTGCCGCTCCACAAACGGCACCAGCCGTTGCGCCTCGCTCAATACGGTGGACGAGCTGATTGCCTCCGCGCCCAGCGCCTTTGCCGCCTCAAAGCTGCGATCACGCTCCGCATCCGTGAAGGTCTCGTTGAAGTTGATGTTGTAGTAGTAAATCCGCAGACCTGCATCCTCAAACTGCTTGCGAATCTTGACGTAGTAATCCATCGGGACTGTCAGTCGCCACTGCCGCGCAGCCTCGCGCATCTCCGCAAACCCAGGAGCCTTGCGCGTCTGCACCCACCATCCCGTCATCGCACTTGGATACGGCTCAATGTGGCCACTCATAATCTCGCACTCAGGAATGCCGGCCATCGTCATGTACCGGATGATCGACGGCACAGCTTCAGCATCTCCCTGCTGCACATCGTGAAATGAAAATGTCTCCACGCCAAAGTGCAGGCCGCCCATTGTTGGAGGCAGCCCCGGCACCATTGCCGCCATTGGATCAGCTAACATGCCGCGCACGGCCAGCGGCATCGCAGCCAATCCCTTGCAGAACCCCCGACGCCCAATCCCTGCCAACATAGGCAATTCCTCGCGAGAAGACTCTAGAACGCAAGTGGTTCGAACGTCCAGCGCACCGCAGAGTTCTTCGCCGTTCTAAGCCGCGAATAGACAATACACATCATCTGCTCAAAGCCGTACAAGCGGCGACGAGCGCACGTCAACCCAACAACTCCGCCAACCGCAACGCATTGCCCATTGCACACCCCAGCGCGGTGTTATCAAAGATCACCCATCGCTCAGCATCGGGCAGCACAACCTCATCTGCCTTCAGCGTCGAGGCCAGAGCCAGCAATATAGCTTCGTCATAGTCCGAGTAGTACGTCCGCGGCGAACCATGCAGCCGCCAGTACCGAACAGCCGCATCTCCAGCCGGCTCCCCAGCAAGCGGCGAACACTTCGCCGGATCAGCGCCAACCCGCCCAACACCGAACTCCCGCAACAAGGCGTCCGCACAACCCGCAAACCAGCTCGCATGACGAGGCTCACACACCAGCGCCCCCGGGTATAGCTCCCGCACCGTCCCCAGGAACTCGCGCACCACGCCCTCATCAAACGCCAGTTTGGGAGGCAGCTGCACCAGCACCGCCCCAAGCTTGTCCCCAAGCCCATCCACCTGCTCAAAAAACTCCAGCAGGGCCGCACCCGCATCCACCAGCTTTGCCTCATGCGTCACACGCTTCGGCATCTTCACCGAAAACCGAAATCCCTCCGGCACACTGCGAGCCCAACGCTCCCACGTACTCCGCCGATGCGGTCGATGAAAGCTGCTATTGACCTCCGCACAGTTCAACCCGCCCGCATACCGCTCCAGGTGTGACCCCTCACCCACAAACCGCCCAGCATGCAACTTCGGCAGAGTCCAACCCGCCGTACCAACCCGAAATGTAGCCGCCGCACTCACCCAACAAGCCTACGCGGAGCTGGAAACGCCAAAGGCATCGAGAAGATACGAAGTACCGTCTACACTTTTACCTATGTGCGGAATTGTTGGTTATATCGGTCCTAAGGACGTCGTCCCCCTCATCGTAGAAGGCCTTCGCCGGCTGGAGTATCGCGGCTATGACTCAGCCGGCATTGCCGTTGCTGGTGATTATGAGAACCCCACCAAGCTGGACGTTCGCCGCGCGCCGGGCAAGCTGGCCAATCTTGAAGCCGTGCTGAAGGACCATCCGCTGCACGGCACCTACGGCATTGGCCACACGCGCTGGGCCACGCACGGCCGCCCCACGGAGGAGAACGCGCACCCGCACCGCGACGGCAGCGGCACGCTCGTCGTCGTGCACAACGGCATTGTGGAGAACTACCTCGCGCTGAAGCATGAACTCATCAGCCGCGGCCACAAGTTCGTCAGCGAGACGGACACCGAGATCATCGCTCACCTCATCGAAGACGAGCTGGAGAAGGCTGCGAAGGGTTTCGTAGCCAAGCGCGCTACTCCAACCGCCGAAGCCAACTCCGCGGAAGCCATCGTGCATGCGCCGCCCTCAGCTATCCCGCTGGAGGAGGCCGTACGCCGCGCCGTCAAGCGCCTTACCGGGGCCTTTGCCATTGGAGTGCTCAGCGCGCGTGAGCCGGACAAGCTCGTCGCCGCGCGCTCCGGACCGCCCGCGGTCATTGGCATTGGCGATGGCGAATACTTCCTCGCCAGCGACGTGCCCGGCATCCTGCATCACACGCGCGACATCATCTTCCTCAACGACGGCGAGTGCGCCATCCTCACCAAAACCGGCGTTACCTTCACTGACTTTGAAGGCGTCCCGCACGACCGCCAGCCCACACGCATCACGTGGGACCCCATCCAGGCAGAGAAGGCCGGCTACAAGCACTTCATGCTCAAGGAAATCAACGAGCAGCCGCGCGCCGTCCGCGACACCACGCTTGGTCGCGTCTCGCTGGATGATGGTGCCGTGTACCTCCCTGACCTCCACATCCCGCAGGCTGACCTGGTCAAAGCCACCAACATGACCATCGCCGCCTGCGGCACCAGCTGGCACGCGGGCCTTGCGGGCAAGTTCATGATTGAGCGGCTGGCGCGCCTGCCTGTGGACGTGGACTACGCCAGCGAGTACCGCTACCGCGACCCCATCCCCGGCGCGCTTGGCCTGCTCATCACCCAGAGCGGCGAGACGGCTGACACCATTGCCGCGCAGGCGGAGATGATCAGCAAGGGCACACCCACGCTGGCCATCTGCAACGTGGTTGGATCAGCCATCACGCGCAAGGCGCAGGGCGTAATCACCACCAACGCCGGGCCTGAGATTGGCGTGGCCAGCACCAAGGCCTTTACCGCGCAGCTTACCGCTCTGTTTACGCTGGCGTTGTACCTGGGTCAGCAGCGCGGCCACGTCTCGCCTGAGCAGTCAAAGCAGTATGTAGACGAGCTTGCGAAAATCCCCGGCAAGTTGGAAGACGTGTTGCGGTCTGTGGACGACCAGTGCTGCCAGCTGGCCAAGGTCTTCAGCACGGCGGACGACTTCCTCTTCCTGGGCCGGGGCATCCACTACCCCATTGCGCTTGAAGGCGCGCTCAAGCTGAAGGAGATCAGCTACATCCACGCGGAGGGCTACCCCGCCGGCGAGATGAAGCACGGCCCCAATGCGTTGATTGATGAGACGCTGCCCGTCGTCTGCATCGCCACAAAGGATCCGGCCGACCCCACCAGCGTTCTGAAGTACGAGAAGACACTCAGCAATATTCAGGAGGTCACCGCGCGCAGCGGCCGCGTCATCGCCATTGCCACCGCGCCCTTCACCTGTGATGACGACAGCAACACGCAGCTACGCGACCGTGCCCGCGCCGAACAGCAGGAGCACGAACACCTGACCGGCCTGGTGGAACACGTCATCACCATCCCAGCCGCACCAGAGCTGCTGCTTCCCATTTTGGAAGTAGTACCCCTGCAGCTGCTCGCCTACCACATAGCAGTAAGAAGAGGCTGCGACGTAGACCAACCAAGAAACCTAGCAAAAAGCGTGACGGTGGAGTAGTTCAGTCTAGGGAATATGTGAGGAGTAGACGATCGGCAACGATATCATCGTCGAGAACTTCGCCGCGACGCTGGAAGCGCCTAAGCATTGACTTACCGCAGTCAATCATCGTTTCTGTTTCGAACAGGCCGGCTGGTGAGGGAAATTCTACTTTTTTCTTGCCCGATTTCTTTGTCCCATCAATTGAAAGAGCTACAAATACTCCGCGTCGCTTGCACCTAGCAATTTCCTCAAGCAGTTCAGCAATCTCAAATGTCTGTGCCCCGTAGAGAATGCTTTGGCTGTCAATATATGGCGGATCGCAATAGATCAAATCCCCTGGATTAGCCAATTTCATCGCGTCGAGATAATTGAGATGTGCGAACTCGGTACCTCTCAGTCTTGTGGCCCATTCATCGACACGAGCACCAAAAGACACAGGGGGCATAGGTTTGTGTACTCCACACGGCGTTGACATGTACCCGTCAAACTTCCGGAAACGTACTATTCCTCCGTAACAAGATCGGCATAAAAAGAGGAGATCCGCACCGTTGGGCTGTCGGTTATAAGAGTCGCGAATATTTTCATAGACCTCCCTCCCATTACCGCTAACGAACGCTTCCCATCTTTCCGTGTACCAGAGCTTAATAAGGGATGGGTTCTGAGCTAATGTCTCCCAAATCTCTACCAGCGGGGAAAAAACATCTGACGCAAAGGCGCGTTCAGGCGCCAGGGTCCCGAGCACACCGCCGCTGCCGAGGAATGGTTCGTAATACGTCCCGAAGGCCTTAGGGAAATGTGCCGCAATAAGGTGTGCCATCTTTTGCTTGTTGCCGACCCACTTAAGGAGGCCTTCACGAAACTCCGGAACAACACAACGTTCGGACTCGGCGAAGAGGCTCATGCTCATGGGCGTAGCGTATCCGATTTTGGGATATTTCGCAAGGCTCAATATCCTGATTTGGGATGTCAGAAACTCACCAGTCCGCGCATCTGGTTTTGCCGTCAATTCTGACAGCTTTGCGTTCCGAAATTGGAATGCGCCAAGTCGATTTGGCAGAAAAGCTCCAACGCCCACAGTCGTTCGTCAGCAAATACGAATCGGGTGAGCGTCGCCTCGACCTTCTTGAGCTTAACGAGATTTGTAAGGCTCTAGCGGTGTCACTTTCTGAAGTGGTTGCGCGCGTAGAGCAGGAGCTAGATGAAGCCAAATAAGGAATTTCTGGCCAAGCCAAAAAGCTTTTGGGCCTATGTCCGTTCGATCAGTCAACAGGGCGGATACACCGTAAAAGGTAAAGGCGCCGCTAACAAGGGAAAGATCAAGATTCCGAGCGTAATCGAGATGGCGGCGTGCCTTGAGCAACTAGGACTCGACTCAAGCTCAGTGTGCTCTTCGAGCGGCATGGCATCTGATTTGGGGCTTGCGCTACACAAGTACTTCTCGCATCGCGCCGCCGCATTAAACGATGAGATGCCCTCACAGTTGATGAGGGCGGCTGAAGCAAAGGCAGCTTATGAAGAGCTGTACTCGATTCGCGACTATACCTGCCCATTTCCGATGAACAAGCAGAAGGCCTCAATGAGGGCCCCTGCGTATTTGACCTGTATGGTCAACATGATTATCGAGAACGCCCTAGGTGGGATGGAGTGCAACTATAACCCATTAGCGCTTACCACCGTCACAGCAGCACGCAACCCCGTCAGAACACTAGCGCGCCGGGTTGACGGCGCATTCCCGAGTGTCGTGAATCCGAAGGCCATCTGGGAAGTGAAGGAGTACTACTACACAACAAGTTTTGGCAGCCGCATAGCCGACGGCATCTACGAAACAATGTTGGACGGAATGGAACTCGAAGAGCTGCGCCTCAGCGAAAACATCGATGTCAAACATTACCTCATGATCGACGGATACGAAACATGGTGGGAACAAGGAAAGTCTTATCTATGCCGAATCGTGGATATGCTCCACATGGGTTATGTAGATGAAGTTCTTGTTGGTCGAGAGGTTCCGCGCCTACTTCCTAATATCGCCAAAGGCTGGCTCACTGACTTAGGTTGACGTTGCTGGCAAGCACCCAAACTTTACGCCGCTCACCTGCCGGGACTAGCATCAACCGCATGAGCAACCACGCTGCGAGCGGTAAGGCGTTTTGGAGTTGTGGTGGTTTTACCGTCTTCAGCGCTTTTGTCAGCGCTACCTTCTCCATGCTGGCGCTTGGCATGGTGGGCACCGGCCACCAGCATGAGTACGCGCTTATGCCGCGTCGCGCAGCATTGCGTTGCTGATTGCTGCGGTGTTCGCGTTGGGTCTCCGCTCGTTGGTGGGTGTCGTCGTTATGACCGTTGCCATGGCGCTCGTCCAGATGCTGGACACCGCAGTTGGAATCGCCATCCACAACCCCGGCCAGACCTACGGCCCGCTGCTCTTCACCGTAATCCACGTGGCCCTGCTGATCTGGATGACCCGCTCCGCCCCCAAGAGCTAAAGATCCATCTCATACGCAAAAACAAAATGGCAGGGCCTGAGCCCTGCCATTTCTTTTGAACCAACCCTCAGTTTGCGTTAGGAGATTTCGTAGTCGGCGCCGAAGTCGTTTTCGCCTGGGAAGGCCATGCCGATGGAGCGGGCGACCGTTGCGTTGCGGGCCATGCGCACAATCTTTACGCCCATCTGCAGCACCTTGGGGGGCTTGTTGCCGACCCACATCTCGCTCATGGGGCGCATCACGCCATGCTTGTCGTTGTGGAAGCAGCGCTCATCCCACTTCTGCCAGCCGGGCGTGAACTCCGGGAAGTCCGTCACGGCGTCAAGCGTTGAGCGCAGGATGCGTAGCTTCCAGGGCTGTGCGTACTGCTGCATGAAGAGGACGTGGCTGCGGTGCTCCACGCGAACCTCGTGCACAAACTCATTAAACGTAGCTGCGTTGGTCAGGTTGATGTTTGCGTTCGGCTCCAGGCCGTGACGGTCGCCGCCGCTGATGACCAGGTGGCCGGTCTCGCGGGCCAGCTCGCTGACTTCACGATTCTCGCGGGCGTGGCGCAGGCCGTTCAGCTCAAGCGCGTGCATGTAGGTTCCGTTTTCGCGCAGGAAGCGGCGCAGTTCTGCCATGTGCGCTTCTTTGCCGACGGTATACAGGTCCCACAGCGGATGGTTGAAGACGATGAGCACCTGCGGAATCTCATGCAGTTCGCGCAGGATGGTGTCGATCAC
>JAMFTB010000223.1 GCA_026225595.1 Terriglobus sp.
CCGGCCGCAGCATCACGCTGCAAGCCAGAGCAGTCGCAATGAGCACGAGCTTGCCGGTGGTGGGCTCGTGCAGCCAGCGCTGCAGCGTGTGAAAGGCCAGTGCCAGGAAGAAGAGCGTGAAGGTTTCAGTCAGCGGCGTGACGGCGTAGTTGGCGGTGAAGGGGCACAGGCAGGCCAGCGCCAGGGCTGCGAGAAATCCGCGGTCACCAAAGAGGCGCCGAGCAGTAGTTGCAACCAGCCAGCAGGTGGCCATGTCTGCAATGATCTGCAACCACAGCACGGGTAGAAAGCTGCCTGCAGTGCCCGGCTGTGGATTGCCCATGAAGCGGCCAAAAAGCGCTGTACACGCCGCCAGGATGGCAGGGTAGCCCGGCAGACGGATGAGGGTCGGCTGCGGCACCGGGCCGGTGGAGAGGCCGTACGTATGCGCGTGCAGCCAGTTGAGCGCGATGTCCTGGTAGAGCAGCGAGTCGTTGGCCCAGAAGGCGTGCCGCCGCAGGAACCAGATACGCAGGGCCAGACCGCAGATCAGCAGCACTGCGGCAATGGCGCTGACGGCCCGCGTTGGCAACGCAGCGGTTTCACGACTGTTCGCCAGCGGGGAAGCCTCCTGCATTGCTTTGCATCATACCGGCATACCGGTGTGAAGGCGGCAGTGGGGCGCAAATCCGCGCAGATCGTTCCGTTGCAACACGTTATGCACCAGCGCGGATGCATTGCTGCATTACGATACGGATTGGCGATGGCTGAGCAAGACAACAAACCGATCTTTCTGGACGAGAAGAAGCGCCGCTGGAAACGGCTGCGCCGCATCCTCGACATTTCGGCAGCGGTGGGCCTGTTGGTGTTTATCGTTTTCGTGCTGGGTGTGCTGCGTATGCGGCCCCTGCCGGAGCTGTTGCTGAATACGCCGCGGCACAACTACCGCGCGCTGAACAACCCCGTCATCCCCGAGGACAAGGCGAAGAAGGACCGCTCCGCGCACCGCAAGACGGACATCAAGCCGTCCGACGTGCCGCTGAACAGCGACGAAGGTCTGCGCGCGGCGTTTTATGTGGAGTGGGACCCGGCCAGCTACAGCTCGCTGAAGCAGCACGTTAAACAGATCGATCTGCTCTTCTGCGACTGGCTGCACGTCATTACGCCAGACGGCAAGCTGACCGCCTACAACAGCGAGTTCAAGCCCTTTGACGTGATTGATGGCGGCGGCAATGTGCGCTCCGTGGACATTGAGAGCAAGGTACAGCGCACGATTGCCGCCTCAGGCTCCAACACGGATCTGTTTCCGCTGGTGAGCAACAACGACATCGGCAAGAACGACTTTGTGCCGGAGGTTGGTCAGTTCCTCAAGAATCCCGCGGCGCAGCAGAAGTTTATTAACCAGGCGATGCGGTTCCTGGGGTCGAACCAGCACTATCGCGGACTTTCGCTGGACTTTGAAAACATTCCCTCTGACGCGCAGCCGGCTTATCGACAGCTGATTGCGTCGCTGTATACCGCGCTGCACATGCGCGGGTTGAAGCTCTACGTGAACACGCCGGTTGCGGATGATGACTGGGACCTGAAGTTCATGGCGGACCACTCCGATGGTCTGATGCTGATGAACTACGACCAGCATGAGGGCGAGAGTGAACCCGGTCCCATTGCGGGGCAGGACTGGTTCGTGAAGAACCTGCAGAACGTGCTGAAGATTGTTCCCAAGGACAAGATCATCTGCGACATCGGCAGCTACGGCTACGACTGGACGATGACGCTGCCGCCGCCCCCGCCTGTCGCGCGCAAAGGACATCGCGCGCCGAAGCCTGCGAAGTTCAAGCCGACCGTGGTGCGTGCTGAAAACCGTTCCATGCAGGAGGTGTGGCAGTCTGCGACGGACTCCGGCTCCGAAGTCGATCTCGATGATGCCACGCTGAATCCGTATTACAAATACGACGACGAGGACAACCATCAGCGGCATGAGGTGTGGTTTCTTGATGGTGTGACCGTGCTGAATGAGATGCGCGCGGCACGGCGGCTGGGCCTGCAAACATTCGCGTTGTGGCGGCTGGGCAGTGAAGACCAGTCCATGTGGAAGATTTGGGATCAACCCATGAAGTCGAATCCGCTGACGGATCTGGCGGATGTGCAACCGGGCTGGGACCTTGACATTGAGGGTGAGGGAGACATCATGCATGTCTCCGGCCACCCCGTGAACGGCAAGCGCACACTCACCATTGACGATGCGTCCGGGCTGATCGACTCGGAGCAGATGACTCACTATCCGCTGACGTACACGCGGACCGACTTCGGTTACAACCCGAAGAAGCTGGTGCTGTCGTTTGATGACGGTCCCGATCCGGAGTGGACGCCGAAGATTCTGGACGTGCTGAAACAGCTGCATGCTCCGGGCGTGTTTTTCCTCATCGGCGAAGAGGCTCAGAACAACGCCGGCGTGATGCAGCGTGTGTATAACGAAGGCCACGAGATCGGCAACCACACCTACACGCACCCGGATATCAGCTCCATCAGCAACCGCGAGCTGGACCTTCAGATGAACCTGACGGAGCGGCTCTTTGCCGCGAAGCTGGGTGTGCAGCCGCTCTACTTCCGCCCGCCCTACGACATTGATGAGGAGCCGGATACGACCGATCAGGCGGCTCCGATCGAGCGTTTGCAGCAGCGCGGTTACATCGTTGTAGGCAACAAGATTGATACGGATGACTGGGACGAGCATCCGCGCAAGACGCCGCAGCAGATTGTGGACAGCGTGCTGAAGCAGATCGAAGCCATGAAGGACCGGCCGGACAAGCGCGGCTCCATCATCCTGCTGCACGACGGTGGCGGAGAACGCTCAGTAACTGTAGCGACGCTGCCGTTGCTGGTAAATACGCTGCGTGCCCGCGGGTACGAGTTTGTATCGGTAGCCGATCTGCTGGGCAAGACGCGGGACCAGGTGATGCCCAAGCTCAACGCACGTCAGCGTCGGCTGGCTATCGTGGATTCCATTGCGTTTGCAATCGCCGCTGCCTTCAGCCACTTTGTTACCGGTGTCTTTTTTGTGGGCGACGTTCTGATGAGCGGACGCCTCATCATCATTGGCCTGTTCGCCATCATCGACCGCTTCCGCCGCCGCAAAAACTTTGCTGGGCCGGACTATCAACCCAGCGTCGCCGTGCTGATTCCCGCATACAACGAGGAGAAGGTCATCGTCCGCACCATCCGCAGCGTGATGATGTCCAGCTACAAGAACCTGCACATCATTGTGATTGACGACGGCAGCAAGGACCGCACGGCGGAGTGCGCGCGCGAAGCGTACCCGGCAGACATTGCAAGCGGCCGGTTGACGGTGCTGAAGAAAGAAAACGGCGGCAAGGCTGAGGCGTTGAACCACGCGCTGCAGTTTGTGAATGAAGAGATTTACGTTGGCATTGATGCAGACACGGTCATTGCGCACGATGCCATTGCGCGGCTGGTGCCGCACTTTGCCAATCCGCAGATTGGCGCGGTTGCAGGCAATGCCAAGGTTGGCAATCGCGTGAATCTGTGGACGCGCTGGCAGGCGCTGGAGTACATCACCAGCCAGAATTTTGAGCGCCGCGCAATGGATCTGTTTGACGTTGTCGTGGTGGTGCCTGGGGCCATCGGCGCATGGCGGACTGAGGCCGTACACAAGGGCGGCGGCTACCACTCCAACACGGTTGCAGAGGATGCGGACCTGACGATGATCCTGCTGGAGCAGGGCTTGTCTGTCATCTATGAGGACCGTGCGCTGGCGTTTACTGAGGCGCCGGTCAATATGAACGGCCTCATGCGGCAGCGCTTCCGCTGGTCGTTTGGCATTATGCAGGCGGTCTTCAAGCACCTGGGCGCTATTACCAAGCGGCGTGCCATGGGTTTGTTTGCGCTGCCCAACATCATCGTCTTCCAGATCATGCTGCCGCTGGTATCGCCGCTGATTGATCTGATGTTTGTGGCCAGCCTGTTCAAGTTTTTATATGACCGGCACTTTCATCCGGAGTCGGCCAGTGCGGACAGCTTTATGAAGCTGCTGACGTACTTCCTGGCGTTCATGATTATTGACTTCTCCGCGTCTGCACTGGCCTTCATGCTGGAGCGGCGACATCCCGCCAGCAAGGGCGATGCATGGCTGCTGATGCACATCTGGATTCAGCGCTTCACGTATCGGCAGGTCTTCAGCGTGGTGCTGTTCAAGACGGTCAAGCGCGTTATTGACGGCAGGCCCTTCAGCTGGGACAAGCTGGAGCGCACCGCGCAGATGAGCAAGTCCACGGACCAGATGATCGACGGCGGACCTTCGCCTGAGTAATCTGCCGCGCCATCGCGTAAAATTTAGCCATGGCAACGAACGCGATTCCTACACTGCACGAGACCGTTACTCCTCCCAGCGCTACTCTCAGCGGCTATGCCAACGAGGCCTTTCAGGACTTCACCGATCATGAGGTGAAGGCCGGCATGCAGCAGGCGCTGGCGCTGGTCGCGAGTGAGCTTGGCCGCGAGTATCCGCTGGTGCTTGGTGGCGAGCGCGTTACGACTGCGAAGAAGATTGTCTCCACCAATCCGGCGCGTCCGGCGCAGGTGATTGGCACGCATCCTGAAGCTGAAGTTGCGCACGTGGAGCAGGCCGTTGAGGCCGCTGCGGAAGCCTTCAAAACATGGAGCCGCGTGCCGGTAGCAACGCGCGTGCAGCTGCTGCTGGATGTGTCGCAGGTCATCCGCGACCGCAAGCAGGAGTTCTGCGCGTGGCTGACGTATGAGGTGGGCAAGAACTGGGCTGAGGCTGACGCCGACGTCGCCGAGACCATCGACTTTCTGGAGTTTTACGCGCGCGAGGCGCTGAAGCTGGACGGTGCGACCACGCCCATCCAGTTCCCGGGCGAGCGCAATACGCTGCGTTACATTCCGCTGGGTGTTGGCGCGGTCATTCCGCCGTGGAATTTTCCGCTGGCTATCATGGCCGGCATGACGATGGCCGCTGTGGTCACGGGCAACACTGTCGTACTGAAGCCGTCGGTCGACGCGCCCACCATTGCGGCGCGCTTCTTTGCGGTGCTTGAAGAGTGCGGCATGCCGGAGGGCGTGGTGAACCTGTGCCAGGGTTCCGGCGACCTTGCAGGCGCGGCGCTGGTCTCGCATCCCAAGGTTCGTTTCATCGCGTTCACCGGCTCCAAGCGCGTTGGCCTCATCGTGCATGAGACTGCGGCAAAGACGCAGCCGGGCCAGCTCTTCATCAAGCGCACCGTGCTTGAGATGGGCGGCAAGGACGCGATCATTGTGGCCTCAGACGCAGACGTGGATGCAGCCGTTGAGGGTGTTGCCGCTGCGGCCTTCGGCTTCAACGGGCAGAAGTGTTCTGCGTGCTCGCGCGCCATTGTGGATGAGAGCCTGTATGACGTCTTCTGCGACCGGCTGGTGGAGCGCGTGGAGAAGATCAAGGTGGGTGAGCCTGCGGAGAACGTTTACGCGGGCCCGGTTGTCAACGCGGTGGCCTACAAGCGCGTGCTGGATTACATCGCCATCGGCAAGACGGAAGGCCGCTTGCTGACCGGCGGTGAGCCGGTTGAGACGGAGGCGAAGGGCTACTACGTGAAGCCAACCATCTTCGCGGACATTGCGCCCACGGCACGTCTGGCGCAGGAGGAGATCTTCGGACCTGTCCTCGCAATCATCAAGTCGAAGAGCTTTGATGAGGCGCTCGATATTGCCAACAACACGGAATATGGTCTGACGGGTGCTATTTACTCTGCTTCGCGCGAGCGGCTGGAGCGCGCCGCGGAGGAGTTTCACGTGGGCAACCTGTACTTCAACCGCAAGTGCACGGGCGCCATGGTGGGCGCGCATCCGTTTGGCGGATTCAACATGAGCGGCACAGATTCCAAGGCAGGCGGTGCGGACTACCTGCTGTTGTTCACGCAGGGCAAGAGCATCGCAGAGAAGATCTAGTCTCTTTCGAAGCAAGGCCTAGAGCTTTGTCCTGCCGGACGGGCCCGCTCCGCGCGGGGCGGGCGTTTACACGCCTTTTTACTGGCTTTGCCTTGGCCCTCCCGTTGGTCGGGATCAGGTTAGCTTGCTGGTGCCGCTGCAGTTGATTGCACGGCGCTGGCGGCCTTGGCTGCGGCCTCTGCCAGGATGCGGTGGTGCAGCGTGAACAGCGCCAGTTCCAGGCGGTCGCTGGCTCCGGTCTTGTCGTAGATCGATCGCAGGTAGTTCTTCACCACCTGCTCCTTGGTGTGGAGCTCGTCGGCAATCTGGCGGTTCTTCCAGCCCTGCACAATGAATCCCACAATCTGCAGCTCGCGCGGGGTCAGCAGCTCCAGCATGCGGCGGCCCACAGTGTCTGCGGGAGCGGCACCGTCGCCCATCGAACGTTCACCACCGGCCACCCGGCGCACGCATGCCAGCAGCTCCGCCGCGGAGGCGTGGCGCGTTAGCAGGCCATCCAGACGGCGCAGCAGTGGGCCTGCGGGCTCTGCGTTCGATTCCGTCATCAGCACAACGCGCGATCCGCTGGCGGTTGCGCCGGCCAGTATGCGGTCCACGTCCGCACCGACAGAAGCGGCCAGCAGCAGCACGGAGCCCCGAGTGCCGGCGACCAGCTCCAGCGCCTGATCCGGCGAGGCCGTCTGGCCGAGGATGCGGATGTCCTCCTGCGCTTCAAGCACGCGGGTGGTGCCTGCGCGAAAGATCGCCTGATTGTCTGCCAACAGAATTCGGATCATCCGTTTTTGGGAAGACTCTTTCTGCCCTGGAAAATCGTCTGGGTACGCAGCGCGGCTATGCAGCAGAACCGGCGTAGTCCTGCCCGGCGAACCGGACTTGGAAAACAGGACCCGGGGACGGGCCCCATCAGACTTCCATAGGGATGACCTGAGTATGCAACAGGATGGCGCGCAGTAACATGAGAAAGTTGAATCAAGCCGCGCGTCGGCTCAATCCAATGTCCGGTTACCGTGCGTTCGCGCACCAGGAGTGAAATTTCAGCATGGCTCGCCCGATTTTATTGGCGGTAGACGATGACACCAGCGTGCTGGAAGCCGTGGTGCAGGATCTTCGTCGCAAGTACGCGCAGGAGTACCGGATTGTGCGTGCGGCCAGCGGCCAGGCGGCGCTGGATACCTGCAGCCAGCTGAAAGAACGCGGCGACGCGGTCGCGCTGTTCCTCAGCGATCAGCGGATGCCCGGCATGACCGGCGTTGAGTTTCTCAGCCACGCCATCGCCCTGTATCCGGAGGCCAAGCGCGTTCTGCTGACGGCCTACGCGGACACTGAGGCAGCGATCCGCGCCATCAACACCGCAAAAATTCACTACTACCTGAATAAGCCCTGGGATCCGCCGGAGGAGAAGCTGTACCCCGTGCTGGATGACCTGCTGTTCAGCTGGCACCAGGGCTACCGGCCTCCGTATGAGGGAATCCAGGTGGTGGGCACGCGGTGGGGTCTGCTGGACCACAATGTGCGGGATTTTCTTTCGCGGAACCGGGTGGGTTATCGCTGGTTGAACC
>JAMFTB010000224.1 GCA_026225595.1 Terriglobus sp.
CGGACAGGCCCGCTACGCGCGTGAGCGCCCGCCTCACGCGCAGTGAGCCCGTCCGGCAGGACATATGCTTGTACCAGAAGTAAGGGAGCAGAACATGGATCAGCAAGCCGCCAAACTCGCCGCCGCACAGGCTGCGCTTCGTTTCATTCAGCCGGGCATGGTCGTTGGCCTCGGCTCGGGTTCAACGGCCACGCTGTTCATCCAGCTGCTTGGCGAGCAGGTGAAGCAGGGGCTCGACATTAAGGGCATCGCGTCGTCTGAGGACAGCGAAAATCTGGGCCGCCAGCTTGGCATCCCCATCACAGACTTCGACCACCACCCAAGCATTGACGTGGCCATTGACGGTGCGGATGAAGTTGCGCCGGGCCTGGCGCTGATCAAGGGCGGCGGCGGCAAACTGCTGCGCGAAAAAATCGTTGCAAGCGCGTCCAAGCGCTTCATCATCGTGGCAGACGATACCAAGCTGGTGACCGAACTCGGTGCGTTTCCGCTGCCGGTTGAGGTCATCCCCATGGCGGTGCCGCTGGTGGCTGCGCAACTGCGCGAGCTTGGCTTCACGCCGAAGATTCGCCCTGCAAAGACGGGCAGCGGACCGTACATTACGGACGAGGGCAACATACTTCTCGATTGCTCGTCCGCTGGCATTGCAGACCCTGAGGAGACGGCCGCGGAGATCCGCTCCATGGTGGGCGTGGTGGAGCATGGCCTGTTCCTGGGCATGGCCGAGCGCGTGTTGATTGCAGGCGCAGACGGCGTGCGCGAACTGACCCTCGCAGACCTGCCCTTCAAACAATGAAGCCGCTCATCCTTGCCTCCGCATCGCCGCGCCGTCGTGAACTGCTGCAGCAGATTGGCGTGGAGTTCACCGTCGTCACCGCCGACATTGATGAGACGCCGCTGCCCGGTGAGAACCCCGTGCGTTGCACCGTGCGGCTGGCAGAGGCAAAGGCGCGCGCGGTCCTCGCACTCCATCCGGATGCAGTCGTCCTCGGCGCGGATACCATCGTTACCATCGACGGCCAGCTGCTGGGTAAGCCGCGTGACGCTGCGAACGCCGCGCGCATGCTGCATCTGCTGCAGGGCCGCAGCCACCAGGTCACTACTGGTTTCGCCATCCTAACGAGCAGCGCAACGCAAGTTGCTGCGGAGACCACCGATGTCAGCTTCGCAGAGATGACTGCTGCGGAGATTGACACGTACGTCGCAACCGGTGAACCCATGGACAAGGCCGGCGCATACGCTATCCAGGGCCGCGCTGCACAGTGGATTCCGCACATCGCAGGCGACTACAGCAACGTGGTGGGCCTGCCGCTGGCGCGCGTTGCGGCGGTGCTGAAAGTGGTTAACCAGCGTAACTAATGCAGCCGTCATCCTGAGCGAAGCGAAGGATCCCAACAATGCGCGCACTACGATGCAGTCGACGCTTTCCGCTGCTCACTCCCTTCACTTGTCATCCCGCAGCGTAGCGGAGGGATCTGCATTTATGCCGGCTCACCACGGCATTGCTGGAAGGGCACAGCGGCACGGCTGTTCGCGCATAGCGCGAACGGGTTTATGTCGGCGGCCTCTGACACGGTAGCGGCGGGTCAACCGAAATGCAGATCCCTCCGCTGCGCTGCGGGATGACAAACAAAAGGGGCTGCGGGATGACAGCCCAAAAGGCCTGTGAGATGACAAGGGAGAAAGTGGGCAGCTACATAGCCGCGATCATTGCCGCTAACAGCACAGTGCGTGGCAGCAGATCCTCTAGCAGCAGGCTTTCGTGCGCGGCGTGTGCGCCTTCGCCTACTGCGCCCATGCCGTCCAGCGTGGGTATTCCCAGGCCCGCGGTAAAGTTGCCGTCAGATCCGCCACCGGTTGCGGCTTCATGCAAATCCAAGCCAAGCGATGCGGCCAATGCCCGTGCCTGCTCGAAGAGCCGCACCGTACCCTCGCCGCGCTCCATGGGAGGCCGGTTGATGCCGCCGGTCACGCGCAGCGAACATGCCGGATCGGCGACGCGCAGGCCATGAAATAGAGCATCGACGCGTTCCGCATCAGCCGCGCGGGCAATGCGCACGTCGACCTCTGCCCAGGCCTCTGCTGCGACGACGTTGGACCGTGTGCCGCCGCCGATGACGCCGGGGTTCACCGTCAGGCCGCTGGGCAGGTCGGTAAAGGCGGCCACCTGCGTCAGCAGGCGCGCCAGCTCCAGCACGGCGGAGTGGCCCCGGTCAAAGTCCACGCCCGCGTGCGAGGCCACGCCGGTGACCTCCAGCCGATACTGACCCACGCCTTTTCGCGCCGTTTTGTAGGCGGCGTTGTCGGCGGAACCCGGCAGACCCTGCGCTGGTTCCAGCACAAAAACCGCCTCGCATCCCTGTGCAATCCGCTCCGTGTGGGCGCGGGAGACGTCGCTGCCAACTTCTTCATCCGGATTCAGCAGCAGAACGACCGGCCGGGGCAGCGCTCCCGCAGCGGCTTTGACGGCGGCCACCGCCTCCAGCGCCATGACCACACCAGCCTTCATGTCCAGCACGCCGGGGCCCCACAGCCGCATCCGCCCAGCATCATCCGGAGCCTCGCGCCAGGGCATCGCCGCCAGCGTTCCGTCGGGCCACACCGTATCCAGATGTCCCAGCAACATCAAAGGCTTACGGCCTTCTGCGGCTGGTGCATCGAACCAAAGCTCCACCACATCGCCCCATTCCGGCTCCGCATGGCGGATGATGCGGGCACCCAATTCGGCGGCCCAAGCCGCCGCCAGATCCATCGCCGCGTTCACCGCGGAGGGGTTTTCCGTGGGCGATTCGCACTCCACCAGCGTGCGCAGGCGGCGCAGCCAGGTGGCGTGCGCGGCGGCAATTACGGGCTGTAGAGTCTCCGGGGTCAGCATCCGGTTGATTGTACGGTTCGGGTGAAGCGGACGCGAAGGAATCACGAATCTGCAGGCAGGGCGCAGTAGCCGAACGATCAACTGTGGTTAATCTGCAACAGTTGCACCGATGCAAAAGCGGTGTAGTCTGTCCCTCGTCACACCGTTGCAACTTCCCCGGTTGCGCAAACGGCGGCTTGAAGCAGGAGACGTTTGCCCTTTGGGACAGCAGGCTCACACGGAATGCACTTTGGCGGCGGCAGTAGGCTTTTCAGGCCTTGGCTTGCACTCCGGTGCGCCCGTCACCATGCGGCTTGTCCCCGCGCCCGCCGGCTCCGGCATTGTCTTCCGCCGCACTGATCTGGACAACTTTGAAATCCCCGCCAACGGCCGCAACGTGGCCCGCGTGTCGTATGCAACGTCGCTCATGCGACAAGGCGTGCTCATCTCCACCACGGAGCACCTGCTCAGCGCGCTGATTGGCTACGGCGTCGACAACGTCATCGTTGAGATTGACAACCTTGAGGTTCCCATTCTCGACGGCTCCGCACTACCGTATGTGGACGCATTTGAGAGCGTAGGCATCAAGCGCCAGCGCCGCCGTCGCGAGTACCTCCGCATCCTGAAGCCGGTTGAGGTTACGGAAAACTCGAAGGACGGCGTCAAGTTCATTGGCGTTTACCCGGGCAAGGGCTACGGCATTGACTACCGCATCGACTTCCCCGCGCCCATTGGCTCCTCGCGTTTTCTGGGTGATCTTCAGACCGGTGCTTATGCAGATTTGATTGCGCCCGCGCGCACCTTCGGCTTCCGCGAGGATGAGGCGACGCTGCGCAACATGGGCCTCATCCGCGGCGCAGACGATACCTGCGCCATCATCATTGGCGCGGGCCAGGTGCAGAACGGGCCTCTGCGTTTTGCAGACGAATTTGTGCGGCACAAGGTGCTTGACCTCATCGGTGATCTTGCGCTGGCGGGCCGTCGCATACAGGGCCGCGTGGTGGCAGAACGTGCAGGCCACGCCATGCATACGGCGCTGGTCAGCAAGCTGCTGAAGGATCGCTCCGCATGGGAGCTGGCGCATGATTTTGATGAAGAGCCGGCCGCCGTGCGCTCTGCGTCGCTGGGCTTCGGCGCTGCGGTTCCCGCGTAACCCATGGGGTTGGCTGCCATCGGGCTTGGCTCAAATCTGGGCCTTGCTGCTTCCACTGAAAATTCTTCAGACACACGTGCGCTCACGCTCCATTCTGCAGTGGCATCGCTGCGTGCGTTGGGGCATGTTGTGTCTGTGTCTGCGTACTTTGATACCGCGCCGGTGGGCTATACCGATCAGCCGCGTTTTCTGAATGCCGCCGCAGTGTTGCAGACAGAACTTGCGCCGTTGCCGTTGCTGCACGCGCTGCTGAACATTGAGCGTGAGCATGGACGCGATCGATCGCACGGCATTGCGAAGGGGCCGCGCACGCTCGATCTTGATCTGCTGCTGTACGACGACACCTTGATGCATACAGCCGAGCTCACGCTGCCGCATCCGGAAATGCATGCGCGCCGCTTTGTGCTGGAGCCGCTGGCGCAGGTTGCGCCCTCGTGGCAGCACCCCGTGCTGCACCGCACCGTTGCGGATTTGCTGGTGTCCCTCACGGAATAGATTCACAGCGGAGTAGGCCCGTTATACTTACGCGCAACGCAGTCTGCGCGGAGGGTCAACACACCATGGCGAAAAACAAGGACAAGGCAGAGAAGTCCGAAAAGAAAAATAAGCCAAAGGTGAAGGTACAGACCACCGTGGTTGCCACACCGGCAGCGGAAGAACAGCCCGCGCTGGATGACACCAGCATGATGGCCATCAGCCGTGCGCTGTCTGATCCGCGACGCGTTGAGGTCTTCCGCAAGATTGCCGGAGAAAGCAATGCTTCCTGTATGGATATGCGGCAGTGCCTGACCATGAACGCCGCCACGCTGTCGCATCACATCAAGCAGCTTGAGGGTGCTGGCCTGATTGAGACACGACGCGACGGCAAGCTGGTGCGCGCCACGCTGCGCCGCAAGGCTTGGAAGAGCTACCTGACCCACCTGAAGAGCTTCGCTGCTTAGTCCGCATATAAAGCTGTCATCCTGAGCGCAGCGAAGGATCCCGACGCACTGGAATGCGCCCCAGCCGTTCGCGTCTTCCTGCCACGGCAGTCTCACTTAGCGCTCAGTACGAACACCCAATTCCTCGCAGCGGAAGCGTCGACAGCCCTCGTGGTGCGGGCATCGTCGGGATCCTTCGCTTCGCTCAGGATGACGGCGCAGGGATTGCGGTTTTGTGACGGGAGCCCGGGGAAATTTTCACGTCACTTTCACGTCTATCAAAATAATCTCTGAATCCACGTGATTCCCGGCCACATCAATTCGATGGTTGTGAAAGTGTCGAAACGGCACAGAAGGAATTGAGGATTCAGAACATGGGCAAGCTTACGGGTAAGGTAGCGGTTGTAACGGGCGCATCCAAGGGTATTGGCGCATCCATTGCGGAGCATCTGGCGGCTGAGGGTGCGTCGGTGGTGGTGAACTACGCATCGTCCAAGAGCGGCGCAGACGCAGTGGTTGCGCGCATCACCAAGGCGGGCGGCAAGGCAATTGCCGTGGGCGGAAGTGTCTCCGAACCCGCAGAAGTCACAAAGCTGATCGACGAGATAAAGAAGGCATACGGCAAGATCGACATCCTGGTGAACAACGCAGGCATCTTTGACTTCGCGCCTCTCGAAGCAATTACGCCGGAGCACTTCCATTCGCAGTTCAACATCAACGTGTTAGGTCTTCTGCTGACGACGCAGGCCGCTGTGCCGTTGTTCCCTGCAGAGGGTGGATCGATCATCAACATCAGCTCTGTTGTGGCCACGCTGGCGCCTGCAAACGGTTCGGTCTACAGCGCCACCAAGGGCGCAGTCGACACGATTACGCAGTCACTTTCGAAGGAGCTTGGCGCACGCAAAATTCGCGTAAACAGCGTAAGCCCGGGATTGGTGGAGACGGAGGGCGCTACCAGCAAGGGCTTCATCGGCGGCGATATGGAGGCACGTCTCGTAACCGAGACCCCGCTTGGCCGCATCGGTCAGCCGAATGACATTGCATCTGTAGTTGTGTTCTTTGCAACAGATGATGCGCGCTGGGTAACTGGCCAGATCATCAAGGTCTCCGGCGGCGCACGCTAAGGCACTGAAACTCGTTCCGCGACGAACGGGTGCCCCACGTCTCGATTCTGAGACGTGGGGTTTCTTCATGCGTTCTACTTCACGACGAAGACGAGGAAGTAATCCTGTCCATCGGCCTTGGTGAAGTCGTAGTGTTTGATCTCGCGATAGCCAGCCTCGTCCATCTCCGCTTCCAGAATGCTCTGCTTCAGGCCGTGGTCGGCACCGTTGCCGTTGCGGTCAATTATGCCGATGCGCGCGTTTGGTGCAAGCGATGCGCGGAGATGCCGCATGAAGTCCATGGGCCTGTCGATCTCGTGGTAGACCTTCAGCAGCAGAACCGCGTTCACGCTTGCAGGCGGCAGCTTTGGATCATCCGCCACGCCCAGCACCGCATGCACCTGCGGTAGATGCTCCTTTGCCGCGCGCTTCTCGATCGCGCTCACAGCTGAGGAGTTGATGTCCTCTCCGTAGACCACGCCGTTCTTGCCTACACGCCGCGCAGCACGCACGGTAAACCAGCCGCCGCCTGCGCCAATGTCTGCGACCGTCTTGCCCCACTGGATATTCAGGATGTCCATGACGCGGTCGATCTGCAGCTTCGCATCACGGTCGGGCTCTTCAAAGATCGACAGATCGCCGCTGTAGGGCGTGCTGGTGGGCCGGTCCTGCGCGTGCAGCGACACCGGCAACAGAAGCGCTATGAAAAGTGATGTGCAAACAATCTTGCGGCTCAGGTTCATGCCCCGTTGGATGCTGCATTGAGGGCGTTGGTCAATACAGCCGCAGCGTTCGTCAATACAATCCAGAAGTAGATGTCTCTTCGCTTTGAAATCCATAAGACGGACGGCGCCATGCGCCGCGCCACGCTGCACCTGCCGCACGGGGCGGTGCAGACGCCGGTGTTTATGCCCGTGGGCACAGCAGCCAGCGTGAAGGCGGTGCCGCAGCAAACGCTTGAGGTGCTGGGCGACGACGGTGCGGGTGCGGAGATCATCCTTGCGAACACGTACCACCTCTATCTGCGGCCGGGGCATGATCTGATTCGCCGCGCGGGTGGTGTACACAAGTTCATGAGCTGGACGCGACCCATGCTGACAGACAGCGGCGGCTTCCAGGTGTTTTCCCTGGCGGCGCTGCGCAAGATCACTCCCGACGGCGTGGAGTTTCGATCGCACCTGGATGGGTCAAAGCACTTCTTCTCGCCAGAGCATTCCATTGATGTGCAGATCGCGCTGGGCGCGGACATCATCATGGCCTTTGATGAATGCACGGAGCACCCCGCAACCTACGAACGCACACGCGACAGCATGAGCCTGACGCATGCATGGGCGCTGCGTTCGCTGGAACATTTTCATGCGCACGCGCATCAGGTTCCGTGGTTCAACGAGCTTGGTGGGCAGCGGCAAAATCTGTATGGCATTGTGCAGGGCGGCATGTACAAAGACCTGCGCACCGAAAGTGCGGCGCGGCTGACCGAGATGCGAGACGCGAACGGCAATGGTTTTGATGGCTATGCCATTGGCGGTCTTGCCGTGGGCGAGCCGCGTGAGGTGACGCGCGAGATCATCGCGCACACGCTTGAGCTGTTGCCAAAGGACAAGCCGCGTTACGTCATGGGCGTTGGCTATCCGGATGAGATTGTGGAGTACGCGCGAATGGGCGTGGACCAGATGGACTGCGTGTTGCCCACACGCGCCGCGCGCCATGCGCTGCTGTTCACCAGCGAAGGCCGCCTGAACATTCGCGGCAAGGCCTATGCGGAGGATCAGGGGCCACCCGATCCAACATGCACCTGTCCCACATGCAGCCGCTACTCGCGGGCGTATCTGCGGCACCTGTTCCACACCGGCGAACCGCTGGCGGCAACGCTGGGCAGCATCCACAACCTGGCGTACTATCTGGACACCATGCGGAAGCTGCGCGACGGGCTTTAGCGGGTCTGTACGGAAGCGCGGCACGTTGATCCGCGACACCATTGCATTCAATTTTGCATTTGTATTGCTTCGCGATTGGGAATTAGATATTTTTGTTCCACTACAAAATTTTTAGAAGCCTCCGCGACAGCGTGCCTTGCCCATCTTGCAGGGCAAATTTGTCTGGCGTCTTAATCCGATCTCTTCACGTCTTCTAAACAGATTTCCCTTGAAAGCGAGCAACTCCATGAAACTGCACCGCCTTAAGCAGGCTGCTGCTGCTGTTACAGCTCTGCTGCTCATCTCATCCGCAACTGCACAGGAAAAGTTCCAGGGCGACAAGGTCGATCTGGACGCCCTGGCGGCGATCAAGACCGAGGCGTACGACCACTCGCAGGTGATGGAAAACCTCTTCTGGCTGGCGGATGCTTACGGTCCGCGCGTCAACAACAGCAAGAACCACCGCCTGGCCGCGGAATGGGCCATGAAGCAGATGAAGGAGTGGGGACTGAAGAACGTCCACCTCGAGCCCTGGCACTTTGGCTACGGCTGGCAGATCAAGCACTTCTACGCCGCCATGGAGAGCCCGGTCTATGCCTCGTTCACCGGCTTCCCGCTGGCATGGACCCCCGGCACCAACGGCCCCATTACGGTTGAGCCGATTTTTGTGCCCATCCACGATGAGGCAGATTTTGCCAAGTACCACGGCAAGCTCAAGGGCAAGGCCATCATGATGTTTGACCCGGCCCCGTTGGGGCTGCACACCCGTGTGGATGCAACGCCCTCGCCCACGGATGAAGAGATTCTTGCACGCGGCGGCGCACGTGGCGGCGGTGCTCCGGCAGGCGCACCTGGCGCTCCCGGCGCTGCTCCTGCTGCTGGTGGTCGCGGTGGCCGTGCTGGTGGCGCTGCTGCTGCTCCTGGACAGGAACGTGATGCCAGCGGCCGTGGCCGTCCGGGTGAAGGCAACTGGGAGTTCACGCCGACCTCGCTGGCCCTGGCCAATGCGAAGAACGGGGAACTGCGTAACAAGCTGAACACCTTCCTGCGCGACGAGGGCGTGACCATCTCCATCACACCGGGTTACAACGGCGATGGCGGCACGATCTTCGGAACCTACGGTGGCTCTGAGAATCCCAGCGATCCCGTCCCGCCGCCCATTGTTGCCATTGGTGCGGAACAGTACAACCGCCTTGTCCGCCTGACGCAGCACGGTCTCAAGCCAAAGGTCACCTTTGATGTCCAGGTGGATTATCAGAAGGCAGACCAGAACGCGTTCAACGTGATCGGCGAAATTCCGGGCACCACCAAGCCGGAAGAAGTGGTCATGGTTGGCGGTCACTTTGACAGCTGGCAGGGCGGCACCGGCGCGACTGACGACGGCACCGGCTCCGCCGTGGCCCTTGAAGCGGTGCGCATCCTGGCAACGCTGAAGAAGCCCATGGCCCGTACCGTCCGCGTTGCCCTGTGGGGTGGCGAAGAAGAAGGCGTCTATGGCTCAACCGCGTACGTTCAGCAGCACTTTGCTGTGCGCACCACCATGGTCAAGACGCCCGAATACGACAAGCTGGACGTCTACTTCAATGACGACGGTGGCGCAGGCCGCTTCCGTGGCGTATCTGCAGGTGGCAGTCCGCAGATGGCGGCAATCTTCAAGTCGTGGATTGAACCCATCAAGGACCAGCACATCGTGTCGGTCTCCGGTGGTGACACCTTCCGTCCCACGGCAAACCCCGGCGGCACAGACTCCACCGCGTTCTCGTGGATCGGTCTGAACGGCATTGGCTTCCAGCAGGATGGACTGGAGTACGGCACACGTACCCATCACTCCAACGCAGACGTTTATGACCGCGTACCGAAGGCTGACGTTACGCAGGGTTCGTTTGTCGAAGCATGGTTTGCCTACAACGCGGCAACCCGTGCAGACATGCTGCCGCGCATCCCAACGCCTGCTGCGGATCCGAACGCAAAGAGCCACGAATAACACCGCAATTCGCAAGCGTTATATGCAAAAAGGGGTGAGGCTTCGGCCTCACCCTTTTTGCGTTTGGCGCAAACTCATCTCGCCCTTTTCTGGCCTACTGTTTTTCATAGTTCATTAGGAAAACGAACTACTTTTTTTGTAGAGTCCGACCCTTACTCTCTAATTGCAACAGAAATGTTGCAGTTCGTGTTCAGAAGTGAAATTTCTCAATAATTCCGGTTGCATTGTGAACCGTTATTGAATACGTTGGTGACATCTCGACAATCAAGATGTTCTGTCGTCCGGAACCACCGGTACTGCGCTGATAGTCAGCGCACTCGGGTGAGGTGTAGCACAGTGGAAGGGCCTTTTCCCTCTTCCTAGCTGGCGCGCCATTAGTTTTGGAAGGCCCCAGCATTCGAAGCACTAGCAGAGGGAGAGCACTGAATGAGCATGTATACAAAGAGGTCGCGGTTCGCGTTGATTGCGCCGGCCGTCCTGGTGTCCAGCATGATTGCTGGCGCACAAACCTACCGAGGTGGTATCGGCGGAACCGTACTGGACGCAACGGGCGCAGCCATTCCCAACGCCAAGGTTGTGCTGACGAGCGAAGACAACGGCTCCACGCGCGAAACGGTCACCACCTCCGGCGGCGACTATGTGTTCCAGGACCTGCAGCTGGGTGCCTACACGCTGACGTTTACTGCAAATGGCTTTGGCACTGAGACGCTGAAGCAGATCTCGGTCAACGCCGGTGCGGTTACCCCGGCGAACTCCCACCTGACCGTGGGCGGCAGCTCGGTGACCATCGACGTCGCAACCGATACGACCTCTGCGATTCAGACTCTGTCCACTGCAAACAACGCAGTTGTTGGCAGCAAGGCCGTTGCTGAGATTCCTCTGAACGGACGTGACTTTACGCAGCTGCTCAAGCTGGCTCCGGGCATGAACGCCTCCGGCTCGCTGAACGGCGCACGTAGCAACCAGATCAACTACCAGATTGACGGTACGGACAACAACGACATCTGGCAGGGCGGCACGGCTGCCAACCAGGGCGGCGTTGGTCCCATCGCCGGCGTTACGCTGCCGATTGAGTCGATCGACCAGTTCTCCATTCAGTCCTCGGGCTCTGCGGAAGAAGGCCACAGCGCCGGCGGCCTCGTCTCCCTGGGCCTCAAGACCGGTGGCAACCAGTTCCACGGTTCGGCTTACTACTACGGCCGTAGCGAATTCTTTGCCGCCCGTGACTTCTTCGCCGTTGACGGCGCTCGTAAGCAGAAGGTCCGCAACAAGCAGTTCGGCGGATCCATCGGCGGTCCCATCATCAAGGACAAGCTGTTCTTCTACACCAACTATGAGCGCCAGGTTTACAACATCCAGATCGCCAGCGGTTCGGACACGGAACCTGGTGCGGCTTATGTGACTGAGGCCACCGCGCTGCTGCAGCGTCATGGCTTTACCACGGTCAACCCGCTCTCCACCACGCTGCTTGCAGCGCTCTGGCCTGGAGGCGGCCCCAACGGTGCCGGTCTTGCCGCATCCGTGAATAACTACAACGAACTGCACAACCGCCATGGTTACAGCGACAACGTTGTGGCTAACCTCAACTACATCCTGTCGCCCAAGCAGACCATCCGTCTGTCGACCTTTATCGGTACTGGCCGGCAGGCTGAGCCCGGCGGTCCTACCTACCCGTACTTCCAGGTAGCTCCGGATATTACGCAGAGCTTTTCGGTCTCCCACAACTGGGCGATTACACAGCACTTCTCCAACCAGTTGCTGGCTGCCATCGGTATCTTCAACCAGACCTTCAACGATTTGAACCACAGCTTCAACATGCCTGCCCTGGGTCTGAACACCGGTGTGACGAACCCGTCACTCTTCGGTGCTCCAACCATGACGATGAGCGGCTTTGACGGTGTAGGTGCTACCCAGCCCCTGGGTCGTAAGGATTACACCGGTCACATCACCGACTCCGCAACATGGGAGCACGGCCGTCACCAGATCCGCTTCGGTGGTGAGTTCCGCCGCAGCTACATCGATCTGCAGTACCAGAGCGGTGTGCGTGGCAACTTCGCCTTCACGGGAACTGCCTACAACACACTGGGAACGGCTGCGGGCCAAAGCAACTATTCGCAGTCTGCATCGACGGCTACCGTCTGCACCGCCAGCGCACCGACCGGAACCTGCGGCGGCGTCAACGACGCTCCGTTCATCGGCGGCCACCCGGAAGTCCTTGCACTTGCGGATTTCCTGCAAGGTACCTACAACTCGGGATCGTTCATCACGGGTAACCTCCGTCGCGACCTGTACCGTACGGATCTGGACTTCTTCATCCAGGACCAGTTCAAGGTCACGCCCAAGTTCGTAGCGAACTACGGCATCCGTTATGACTACTTCGGGGCTATCTCCGGCACTGGTCCGCTCTCTGAGTGGCGTCCAGGCAATACCACCGCAGATGCCAACGGCCTGATCGGCGTCGGCATCCCTGGAACGCCTTCCACCTACAAGCCCCAAAAGGGATTGTTCTCTCCGCGTGTTGGTTTTGCTTACACGCCGACGGATAAATTGGTGGTACGCGCTAGCTACGGTATCTACTTTGACTCTGCTCCGTTCAACGGCTTCGGCAACAACGGCAGCATCGCATCTGGTTCTACCGCAACCGGTATCCAGGCAAACCCCTACGGCGGCGTGGCAAACGTAGCGCTGGCCCAGGGTACGTGGCAGACCAACCAGTACGTGTGGGCCTCCGCAGCGGGCGCTTCCATGTACGGTCTGTTCTCTGTAAGCCCCATCCTGAAGACGGCATACGCGCACAACTACAACCTCGGTACGGAGTATCAGGTCAGCAAGACGGCGGTCATCACGTTGGGTTACTCCGGTTCCAACGGTGTCCACCTGTATGGTTTGCGTGATACCAACCAGCCTGCATACTGGTCCGCAGCTTCACCTGGAGCTACAGCCCTCGGTGCTACTGTTACCACGGCGAATTCCTGCGGTGCAGTCGCGAACATCACCAATTTGACTTGCATGCTGCAGCGCCGTCCTTCGTACATCAACAAGTCGATCGCCAACTACACCCATGTTGGCCCGGTGGAAGAGGTTGCAAGCGAGAACTCTTCCAACTTCAACTCGCTGCAGGCTGTCATCAAGTCCAACAACTGGCACCACATCACCAGCCAGCTGTCCTGGACCTATGGCCACTCGTTGGATAACGGTTCTGGCTTCCGCTCGACTGGCCCGAGCGATTCCAACAACTACCTGCTCGACTACGGCAACGCTACGTTTGACATCCGTCACACCATCAACGGCTACATGGTCTGGGAAGCTCCGCAGATCGGTCACCACTGGGCAGCTCTGACCAAGGGCTGGCAGACGACACTCAACGCAACGCTGCACACCTCGGCACCCTTCTCTATCACCGCCGGCGACTTGACCGGTATCGGTATGGCGAAGGATCGCATCAACTACAACGGCGGCAGCTACAAGACCGGCAGCCGTACCATCCAGACCACCTCAACGGGCACCAAGATCATTCAATACTGGTCTCCTGCTGCTGCAAACACCGTCTTGTCCATTCCGACAGCTGGTACGGGACGTGGCAACACTGCTCGCGATCAGTTCCGCGGACCCGGCTTCTACGTCGTCGATTCTGCGCTGACGAAGAACACCCAGATCCACGAAGGTATCAACTTCCAGTTCCGTGCTGATATCTTCAACCTGTTCAACATCATGAACCCGAACACTCCGACCACCGGCGTCACCAGTTCATCCTTTGGACAGATCACTGGCGATCCGACGGGCATCACTTCGGGCGCTCCCATCAACGTGCAGTTCGCAGGCAAGATCACCTTCTAACTTGCTGCAAACCCAACCAGAAAGGCCGGAGGCTAATGCCTCCGGCCTTTCTGCTTCTCGCGTTGTTGTTGTGTTTCTGTGTTGTTGACGTGTGCGCGGCTACTTCACAACTACTTGACCATGCCGCGGTACTTCTCTGCCAGCGGCTTATCGGAGAGCGCCTTGATGAACAGGCCTCCCACCACGCTGCGCGCCTGGAAGCCCACCTGCTTGCCGGTCTTGGTGTCGTACCAGTCCGTCATGGGCACGCGGCTGGTGGTTTCATTGGCCCACTTGTAGAGCGGATCCACCAGCGTGTGGAAGTCGGCTTCGTTGTCGGCGAGCGTCGCCGTCCACATCTCCCAGTCCAGCTTGGTGTAATCCTTGCGGCTGTCCAGTGGAATGCCGTAGACGTTGAGCTTCGTCTTGTAGAAGGCAATCTCGCTATCCCGCACGGACTTGGGGAAGAGGTTGTAGTCAAGCACCTTGTCCCACACCAGGTTGTACTTCTGGCTCCACGTGTTGGCGCTGTCAAAGGCCAGCTTGTAGTGGTCGCCTTCGGCGTCCATGGTCATCCACTTCTTCGCGTAGTCGTGCGCGTCGGTGGTGTACTTCTTCGCGTCGGCGTCCTTGTGCAGCAGCCTGCACAGATCGGCGTAGGCCTCCAGCGCGTCAATCGCCTTCAGCGACAGGTTCGCGTTGTGCGTCACGTGGCCCGCGAAGTCGTCGGTGGTCAGCTGGTTCTCGGGATCGAGGCCATGCTCGTGCAGAAACTCTGCCCACTTCGTCAGTTCAGGCCAGTACTTCTGTGCAAGCACAATGCCCGCGTTGCCCTTCTCCAGCCGCGCCAGCGCATCCACCAGGATGATCATGTTGCCGCTCTCTTCCACCGGCATCTGGTCGTCCTCAGTCTTCTCGCCGCCGCCATAATCCTGCCCGTTGGCCAAGGGATACCGGCCCAGGTCATGCGGCGCAAACGGAAAGCGCCAACGGTTAGGCATGGCCGCATATTCCAGCACGGGCAGCACCTGCGCGTGCAGCAGCTTTGGATTAAACAGCAGGAACAGCGGTGCTGACGGATACAGCACGTCCACCGTCGCGGTGTCGCCGTTGCTGAAGTTCTCCTTCGCGAAGAGCATCGGCTGGCCGTCCGGCCCGGCCACCAGCTTGTGCGCGGCAATTGCCTGCCGGTAGGCCAGCGTGCACAGCCATGCGTAGTTGTGGCCGGCGGTCTTCGTCATGTCGTCGGTCAGCTGCTTGTCAAACGCCACGCCACGCGCTTCCAGCTTGGTGTAGTCGGCCGCGGCCTCGTCCAGCATGGTGCTCACGGGCTTGCCGTCGCGCTGCCACCACGGCCGCACGCGCGTGTTGAACACCTCCATCGCGTAGCCCTCGGTGTAGCTCAGCATCACAGTGCGGGCCACGTTGTCGGTGCCCACCTTGCCCAGCGGCAGCGCCACGCCCATCTCGGTTGCGTGCTTGGTGTCCACCGGTATGGCTCCGTCCAGGTCGTCCGCCGCGGGCAGCGAGCCGTCCTTGGCAAACGCAGCGGCCAGCTGCGGAGCAATGGCCTGGGTCGAAGCCCCTGCATTGGGCACGGCGATGTGGAAGTAGCCCCAGTCAATCTTCAGGTCGTCGCCGGAGCGGTTGACGGGGAGCTGGCTCAGCGTGCCCACGGAAACCACGCTGGTCGAAGCAGTCTGCTGACGGCTGTAGCCAACGGGCTGGCCCGCAAAGCTGGTGGCCATCTCCGCATTCGCGCCCAGATACACGCTTACCTCGTGCGCCTTGCCATCGGTAGCGTGCGCCTGCCACGTCAGGTAGGTGACGGGGCGTGACAGCACATCCAGATCGTCCAGGAACGCAGGTGTAAAGAAGGTCAGGTCCACCGCAACGCCTGCTCCGGCAAAGTGGTAGCGGGTGTGGGTCGCGGTCAGCTCACGGCCGGTCTGCTCCAGCGCGGGCACCTCACGCGGCGAGTTGCCCATAATGCGGTAGGGCTTGCCGTCAATCCGCACCAGCGACACCAGCGGCTGCGGGTGGCCGGTCCAGTGCTTGGTGGGCTCGGCCGTCAGCGTGTCCGCAAACGACCACACGCTGAAGTAAGGATCATGCGCAATCAGCGGCGTTGCCGGTGGGCGTTCAATCTGGGTTGCGGCCTGGGCCAGTGCCGCGGGGGCAAAAGAGGCAAGCGGAGCGGCACACAACAAGGCAAACACGGCGGGGCGAAGGGTCATTCGGCACATTCTCTCAGCAGATTTTCGTTGCAGAGGAAGGATAGCGCGTGGGAGGTGTCGGTGCTGGCACGCTTGTTGACACTTGTTCCTGCACTCCCTCTATCTGTGCATGTTTACAACATCCGATTGCGATACAGATGTTCACCCTGCTCTCCGCAGGGTGATGCAATGCCGTAGTATCGGAACGCATAATCGCTGTTGGAAACGAGGATAAAGTGCCCGCTTCCGTTACGGGTTTAAAACCAATACCGTTATCACGTCTGTCATTAAATGAATTGTTTATACCGTACAACAATCGGTAACTGCTCTATTAAATAGAGTTACCGTAATAACGATTTTAGACAATAAACGATTCTTATGGCAGGCGCACAAATTCCCAAAATTTCTGTGCTGCCATGCTCTGCCTGTGCGTATACTCTGGGCAACGGAGGCACTGAGATGGTAGAGGAGCAGAAGCGGACAGCGGCGTTCTTGCCATGGGCTACTTTTACGAACGCTTTAGATCAGTTGAGTAAAGGCATGCCGAGCCGCATCGACCGGACAGTGTTTCCGGGAATGGCCTGGAACGCCCAGAGTCAGCTCTTCGCAGCCTTGAAGTTCTTCGGCTTGCTCAAGGACGAGGACGAACCGACTCCAGCCCTACACGATCTGGTTACGGGTGATGAAGCAGATCGTGCCGTCAAGTTGAAGAAGGCAGTTGAAGCTGCGTACGCGGACCTGATTGCTATTGACCTTACAAAGGCAACTAAGGGGCATTTCGATGAGGAATTGGGCCGCCTCTATAACGTCACAGGTGACACCCGTGTGAAGGCGGCTCGGTTCTTTTTGAGCGCCGCAAAGCAGGTTGGTATCCCGCTTTCGGGGTTCATTTTGCCCAAGGATGGCAAGGCCAAGCGTGCAAAGTCCTCGTCGCCACGAGCACGCGTCGCGACAAAAGCGAAGAAGACCTTGCAGCCACCGCCTTCTTTTCAGCCCACTGGTGGTAAACCATCAGGCGAATCTAAGGTCATTTCTTTGGTCAGCGGGGGGACATTGACCCTGTCTGCATCGTTTGATTTCTTCTCGCTTAGTCCCGCTGACCGAACCTTTGTGTTCTCTCTGATCGAGAAGCTGGAGAAGTACGAGAGTGAAGTTTAGTAAGAGTTCTTCGTCGGCAGACGAGAACGCCCGGTCACAGGGACCGGGCGAACCGCGCAACGGAGGAAGCGGGAGTGACCTTAGGAAGTCTCCGCAATCGCCGTTCGGTAGTGATTAGACTCCGATTTCTTGGAATCGAACTCACTATCGTAGTGCCAATAATAGGGCTTCGGCCCTCTTAGCCAAGCCGGGGAGCAACGAGGCATACTCACTCCCCGGCAATTATTTAGCGATTGTCTCTATTCTGCTAGCTGCTTGTTGCGCAGCCTCAAGTTAACATTTCTGACATCGACTGAACAGCCTGAAATCTTGACACGTGGGCTTGATTCCTTGACCATAGTGGACTAGCACCCCTTCGCCTTTTTGCCGGCTGGTGTCCGCTTTGTCGCCCCGGTTGCGGGTCAGGCAGCTGCGGGCTGTCCTGCCGCGTGAATCCCGAACATCTGGTGCAGAATTTTTCTCCGCGAGCCGCGCTGTTGCGTGCGCCCGGACCGAGCAAGGAAGTTCCCTGTGCACGCAGCATTCGCTCTTCTCTTCTTACAGACAGCCGCTGGCGGCTTTGGCAGTCTGGGTCTGCTGTTGCCGGTGTTGCTCATCGGCATGGTGTTGATGACTGCCATCCCCAACCAGCGCAAGCAGAAGAAGTGGAATGAGATGCTGGCATCGCTGAAGTCGGGCGACGTTGTGTCGACCACGGGCGGCATCCGTGGACAGATCATCAGCCTGAAGGATGACGCGGTGATTCTGCGCGTGCAGCCGGACGGCACCAAGCTTGAATTTTTGAAGAGCTCCATCGCTTCCGTCACCACGGAGGACGACGCGCAGAGCTAATCGGCACCTGCCCTGCCGCGCATTTGCGCTCAGCGGTACTGGTGTTTTGGACCAACACGCGGGCGAAACGGCAGGCTTCGTACAAGCCAAACCGCCAAGCCGGCACACGAATTCATCCTCGCTCTTATACGGACTCATGCAGAAAAACATCAACGGCAGAATCATCGCCATCATCGCCATTCTTCTGGTCTTTCTGTACGGCATCTTCGGCATCCCTCACGGGTCGCTGAAGCAGACGCTGACGGACCGCATCCACCTGGGTCTTGACCTGAGCGGCGGCACCCACCTGGTGTTGCAGGTTCACACCGCTGAGGCTGTCGCAGCCAACAGCGATCTGGACATGGAGCGCGCGCAGGCCGCAGTGACCAAGGTCGCCCCAGGCGCCAAGGTCACCAAGCCCAACGCCGCTGACCCCATCATCGTCGTGACCGGCGTGCCCATCAATAACAGCGCCGCGGTGCGCGACGCGTTGAGCACGGCGGACTTTGCCGCGTACGACGTCGCTTCGACCAACGACGGCTTCAAGATGTCGATGAAGCTGGCGGAGATCAAGGCGCTGCGCGAGCGCACGCTGGACACCTCGATTGAGACCATCCGCAGCCGCGTTGATTCACTGGGCGTTGCAGAGCCGGTCATCCAGAAGTACGGCCTGGGCGAGGATCAGATTCTTGTCGAGCTGCCGGGCGTCTCTGATCCCGATCGCGTCCACAACGTGATCCAGTCCACGGCGCGCCTTGAGATTCACGAGGTCACAGGCGGCCCCTTCGCCAGCGAAGCGGATGCGCAGATGC
>JAMFTB010000022.1 GCA_026225595.1 Terriglobus sp.
GATCTTCGCCGCACGTTCCTTCAGTTCTGCGTCCATGCTTTTCATCATCTCAAACTCATGGTCCTGCCGGACGGGCCCGCTATGCGCGGCGCGGGCGTTTCACGCGCAGTGGGGCGTCCGGCAGGACAAAGAATCCTGTTCTGTTTCACAGCAGACAGAGTAAGAAGATGTTCACAGGCTGCGGCGCATTGTGGCCATTGCGGGCGGCCTACCCCGCGCAGAGCGAGCCACTCCTACATGGGCGTGGGCGGCTTTCAGTGCCACTGTACACCACACCCCAGGCCGCCCCGGAGGATTCCCCATGAAACTGTTTTCCGCCAACCTCGCATCGTTGTCTGAGCTTTATACCGCTGAGCTGAAGAAGGCTCTTGACCTGGAACAGACCATTACCAAGGCGCTGCCGAAGATGATTGAAAAGGCCAGCGATCCGCAGCTGAAGCAGGCCTTTGAGACCCACCTGCAGGAGACCGAAATCCACGTGGAAAAGGTAAAGGGTCTGCTGGCAGTCGACGACAGCGAGACCTGCAAGGTGATCCACGCGCTGGTTAGCGAGGCAGAAGCTGCCATGACCGACGTGACCGATCCCATTGTGCTGGACGTTGCCCTGATTGGCGCAGCACAGCAGGTGGAGCACCACGAGATTGCCGTGTACGGCACGCTGAAGGCATGGGCCAACCTGCTGGGCCGCAGCGAAGACTTCGCCATCCTGGAGAGTATTGAGGCGGACGAGTTCGGTGCGGATGAACTGCTGAGCGACATCAGCGACCGCGTGAACTCGGAAGCTCCCGCAATCGCAGCGTAAGCTGCTCAATCCCAAACTCGAAAAGGGCGAGGCTGCTGGTTGCGAAGCAGTCTCGCTTTTTGTGCTTCCACAGACGAACAAACGGCGAAGCGCTAGAATGCCTGCATGGCCGCCGCCGTTCCCATGCCGACTGAAGCACTCGCCATGCAGACTGCTCTGGCGTGGGCGCATCCGGTTGTGCAGCGATGGTTCACGGCAAAATTCGGCACGCCCACTGAGCCGCAAATTGAGGGCTGGCCCGCCATCCTGCGCGGCGAACCCACACTGATCAGTGCACCCACCGGCAGCGGCAAGACACTCACCGCATTCCTCGTCGCGATCAACCGCCTTGTTGTCGAAGCCATTGAAGGCCGCCTGCCTGCGATGACGCAGGTCGTCTACGTCTCTCCGCTGAAGGCGCTGAGCAATGACGTGCAGAAAAACCTGGAAGAGCCTCTGCGCGAGATTCTGCAGCTGGCGCTGGACACGGGTTACCTGTGCCCGCAGATCCGCACCGGCGTGCGCACCGGCGACACGCTGCCCAAGGAACGCGCGGCCATGCTGCGGCAGCCGCCACACATCCTGGTGACCACGCCGGAGTCGCTGTATCTGCTGCTGACCAGCGCACGTGCACGCGAAAATCTGCGGTGCGTGCACACCGTTATCGTCGACGAAATTCATGCCATGGCCGACGACAAACGCGGCGCGCATCTTTCCCTGACGCTGGAGCGGCTGGACGCGCTGGTGACCGACGAGAACCGTCTCTGCCCCGGTGCGCTGCTCACCGGTATGAGCCGCGCACCGCAACGCATCGGCCTGTCAGCAACACAGAATCCCATTGAACTGGTCGCAGACTTCCTCACCGGTGTTTCACCCGCCACAAACACTTGTCATCCTGAGCAAAGCGAAGGATCCCAGCAGAACTCAACAGCGGCACATCACCCGTGCCTTTCCAGCCACGAAGCCCCGCGTGCCCATCGCGCCCCAGCGCGAACCCGCGCCACCATCATCCAGGTAGGTCAGCGCCGCACGCTTGACCTCGCCATTGAAATCCCCAGCGCTGAACTTGGCTCCGTGCGCGACAGCAAGATGTGGATTGAAATTGTCGATCGCATGGCGGAGCTGGCCACGCAGCACCGCTCCACGCTGGTATTTGCCAACACACGCAGCATGACGGAACGGCTGTGCTGCGAACTGGGTGAGCGCCTTGGCGCGGAGAACGTTGCAGCGCATCACGGCTCACTCTCGCGCGCGCTGCGCCTGGATGCGGAACAGCGATTGAAGGCAGGCGAGATCAAGTGCCTTGTCGCTACTGCGTCACTTGAGCTGGGCATCGACATTGGCGCGGTCGACCTCGTCATCCAACTGAACAGCACGCGCGCCGTGGCCGTAGCCATGCAGCGCGTGGGCCGCGCGGGCCACTGGCGCGGAGCAACACCGAAGGGCCGCTTCTTCGCCACCACGCGCGACGACCTGATGGAGCAGGCCGCGCTGGTGCAGGCCATGCGATCCGGGGAACTCGACAAACTTGAAGTGCCGCCGCAGCCGCTGGATGTGCTGATGCAGCAGATGGTGGCCATGTGCGGCGCCGAGCCGTGGGAGGAGGACGCGCTGTATGCGCTGGTGACGCGCGCATATCCGTACCGTCTCCTAAAGCGTTCGGAGTTCGACGAGCTTGTAACGCTGCTGCACACCGGCATTGAAAATTCGCGCGGCCGCTATGGCGCGTACCTGTTGCGCGATGGTGTTGCGGGTGTGCTGCATCCGCGGCGCGGCGCGCGTATGACGGCCATTGGCAACGGCGGCGCGATCCCGGACACAGCAATGTTCAACGTGGTGCTAATGCCGGAAGCAACAACAATCGCCACGCTGGACGAGCACTTCGCCGTGGACAGCGGACCGGGCGACGTCATCCAGCTGGGCAACAGCAGCTGGCGCGTGCTTGCCGTGGAGAAAGAGGGCCGCGTACTGGTGGAGGACGCACATGGTGCGCCACCGTCCGTGCCCTTCTGGTTTGGTGAAGCGCCGCAGCGCACAGATGTGTTGAGCGACTTTGTCGGCGACCTGCGCAAAGCCATCAGTGAACGCACGCGCGGTGTGCATCACGAACGGGTAATCCTTGAAGACCCCGTCGTGGAAGAAACCGTTGCATGGCTAATGGACCAGTGCTGCCTGTGCCAGAGCGCCGCGCTGCAGCTGGTGCAATACATTGTGAGTGGCCGCGCGGTGCTGGGCGCGGTTCCGACGAAGACCACCATCATTGCCGAACGCTTCTTTGATGAAGGCGGCGGCATGCAGCTGATTCTGCATGCGCCCTTTGGTGGCCGCATCAATCGCGCGTGGGGCCTGGCGCTGCGCAAGCGCTTTTGCCGCGGATTTAACTACGAACTGCAGGCCGCGGCGACGGACAACGGCATCAACATCTGCCTTGCGGAGCAGCATAGTTTTCCGCTTGCGGACGTCTTCCACTTCCTGACGGAGCACACCGCGAAGGAGCTGCTGGAGCAGGCGGCCATTGCATCGCCCATCTTCAAAACGCGCTGGCGCTGGGCGGCAAATCGCTCGCTGCAATTGCTGCGTTTCAGCAAGGGCAAGAAGGTTCCACCGCAGGTGCAGCGGACGCGCGGTGAAGACCTGCTGGCCTCTGTCTTTCCGCAGGCTGCGGCGTGTTTTGAAACCATCGTGGGCGACATCCAGATTCCTGACCACCCACTGGTGCGCGAGGTGATGCAGGATGTGCTGCAGGAGGCGATGGACCTCAAAGGTCTGCAGCAGGTTCTGCGCGCGATGCACGACGGCCGCATCGAATGCATCGCCGTGGACACGCCGGTGCCATCGCAGTTCAGCCACGAGCTGTTGAATGCGAATCAGAATGCCTTCCTGGACGAAGCTGGTCTGGAGGAGCGTCGTGCCCGAGCCGTGTCGCTACGTGGAGCGATTCCGGACTCGGTGCTGGGCGAAGCAGGCCGGCTTGATCCCGCGGCCATCCGCCAGGCGCGTTGCGAGATATGGCCTGACCTGCGCGATGAGCATGAGCTGCATGACCTGCTGTTCAGTTGCGTGGCGCTGCCGGTCGCGTTGTTCACTACCAATCAAGATGAAAGCCGGGTGCCCCACCTTCGCGAAGCTAAGGTGGGGCACCCGGCCACGGATGACGAAGAGGTGCAGGCGCATCGCACACACGCAAGCCGCCACTGGCCACTGTTCTTCGAACGCCTGCAGAGCCGCGGCCGCGCACAGCTCATTCGCTTTGGCGAAGAAGAGTGCTGGGTAGCAACTGAACGCATGCCGCACGCGCATGCGCTGCTTTCCATCACCACCAGCGCCGTCATCCTGAGCGAAGCGAAGGATTCCAACGATGCCGCGCAGCAGCAAAGCGATACAAGCCTTTCTGCCGCAGATTCGAATACTTCGTCTACGCCCGACGAAGCCCTACGCCTGCTAACGCAAGGCATGCTCCAACTGCTTGGCCCAACCACCGCAACACAAATCGCAGAGATACTCTCGCTCCACCCGCACTCAATCGTCCAACAACTGGCCGCGATTGAAGTGCAGGGTCTTGTGCTGCGTGGCATCTTTGAGGACGCTGGAGCAGCCGCAGAAGACCAGCACGTGGAGTGGTGCGAGCGGCGTATTCTGCAGCGCATTCACCGGCTTACGCTGGGCGCGCTGCGCAGGCAGATTGAGGCAGTCACTCCCGCCGTATTCATGCGGTGGCTATTGCGTTGGCAGCACCTTGCTCCGCAGACGCAGCTGACCGGCGAAGAGGGTGTGCTGGAAGCGCTGCTGCAGCTGGAAGGTTTTGAAGCGCCCGCCATCGAGTGGGAGCGCAGCCTGTTGCCCGCGCGCGTGAAGGACTACGACGGCAAGTGGCTGGATGCGCTGTGCCTGAGCGGCGCTGTGGGCTGGGGTCGCATCTCTCCGCACCCGGCGTGGGCCGCGGGCGATGGCGCTGCACCGCGCCGCGTGATTCCAACCAACATGGCGCCCATCACATTCTTTCTGCGCGAAAGTGCAGACTGGCTGCCCGCAGCGCTGGCCAGCAAGGCCGTCGACGAGATGAAGCTGCAGGCAGCGTTATCGCCAGAGGCGATGGCCGTGCGCGCCACTCTTGGCGAACGTGGCGCATGCTTCAGCAGTGACCTGCAACGCATATGCACGCTGACCAAGCAGCAGACGCAGACGGCGCTGTGGGAGCTGGCGACTGCAGGACTTGCATCTGCCGATGGATTCGATCAGCTGCGCATCATGATGGATCCCAAACGCAAGCCGCTTGCGGCGGAGCCCACCGTGAGCGTCGCTGCGGGCCTGGGCGCGCGCGCTGGACGACGTGCCACGCGGTCGACCGCTGGCCGCTGGTCTTTGTTTGTGGAGCAACAACCGGCGCGCACAGCGGCGGAACGCGCACGCGATAACGAAACAGCGCTGGCCGCGGCAGCGCACATGCTGCTGGCGCGCTACGGAGTTGTCTTCCGCGATGTGATTGAGCGCGAGGCAAACGCTCCGCGCTGGCGTGATGTGCTGCGCATGCTGCGACGTCTTGAAGCGCGCGGTGAAGTTCGCGGAGGCCGCTTTGTGCAGGGCTTTCACGGCGAACAATTCGCTCTCCCGGAAGCCGTTGAGAGCTTACGAGCCACACGCGATCTGAAGCAGGAAGATGTCATCACACTGGCCGCAAGTGATGCCATGAACCTGGTGGGCGTGGTGGTGCCGGGAGAACGCACCGCGACCGTCGCGGGCCGCAAGGTGCATCTGCGCAACGGCGCTGCGTGCGACGCCAACGGCGATGCGCTGGACGCAGTGGCCACGCCCCAGGGGCTGCGCCGTAATGCACGTGCTGGCGCTCCTGCTCCAGTAACAAACGCTCCACCTGCAAGCCCGCAGCACGGGCTCTTCGCATGAGCGAAGCTCAGCTACCGCTCCAACAACTGGACGAAGAAGACTTCTACTATGAAGGCTTCCTCGTCTTCACCGCCGCATACCATCGCAAGCGCGGCACCTGCTGCGGCAACGATTGCCGCCACTGCCCCTATGACGAAAATGGCGAGATTGTTCCGGGCAAAGGCGAGTAACCTCTTAGGCACGAGGAATTGCCCATGCAAATGTTGTTGCGCTTCGCGCGCATCTTCTTCGCGCTCGATCTGCTCGGCTTCGCCATCCAGCTTTTCTTCACCGGCCACTTCACCGGGGGCCTGCCGCCCATCCCGCCCACGGTGCACGCGTCCTCCATGCAGGTGCACGGCTTCGCCATTCTGCTGGCCGCACTGGCAATCGGACTCTTCTTCGTCCGGACCGCGCCCAGCTGTGCGCTAGTGACAGGCCTTATCTACACCGGTAGCGCACTCATTTTGCACGGCAATGCGAGGGCTACCCTGCTGCACGACGCAGGCTACCGCACCAGCTTTCTTGAAGCGCTTGCCATTGGATGTGGCGCGCTCGCGCTCTTCTCCATTGAGGCCCGTCCACCGCGCGCCTTTTTTGAAGCGCAAACCGCCATCGGATGGCTCGCGATGGTGCTGTTCGCCCTTACGCTCATCATCTTCGGCTACCAGCACTTTGAAGTCATCCGCTACGTCTCTTCGGTCATTCCAGCGTGGATACCGAAGCACGTCCTGATGGCCCAGCTCACCGGCGTCGCCCTCATCCTGGCGGGCATTGGCCTGTTTGTGCCGCGCTTCGCGGTTTCCGCAGGCGTTGCCGTTGGCACCATGTTCCTGCTGTGGGTGTTGGTCCTGCACATTCCACGCATCCTGCACATGCCGCACAATCCCGACGAATGGACCAGCGGCATCATCGCGCTGGCCATGGCAGACGCTTCGTGGATCATCGCCTGCGGCCGCATCACCCGCATTGGCGGGCGCTACTAGCTCCGCAGCCTGCAAAGACGCCTGCCGCCGTAGCGATTTAGAATGGAAGGCGAGAGTTTTCCTGAGGATCTTCCGCACATGGCACACATGGTTTTCTGCTCCAAGTACAAGGCTGAGATGGAGGGCCTCGATGAGGCGCCGTTCGACTCCGATTTCGGCAACAAGATTTACAACACCGTCAGCAAGAAGGCGTGGGGCGAGTGGATCGAGCGCCAGAAGATGCTGCTGAACGAGTACCGCCTGCAGCCGTGGACACCGCAGGCGCAGGAGTTCCTCGTGGAGCAGATGAACGACTTCTTCTACGGCTCCGGCGGCGAGCTGCCCAAGGAGTTCGTCGCTCCGACGGCATAGCGCATGGCTGACGTTTCAACTTCCATCGAAGTGACGGACTCCGCCGCTACTGCAGACAGCAGCACGCGCGCGCGCGGAAGCCGCTTTATACGCGCCTGCCTGCGCCAGCCGGTGGACCGCACGCCTGTGTGGTTTCTGCGCCAGGCCGGCCGCTACATGCCGGAGTACATGGCCGTGCGCCGCAACCATTCGCTGCTGGACATCTGCAGGACGCCGGACATCGCGTCAGAGGTGACCATCACCGCGGCGGAACGACTCGGCGTGGATGCGGCCATCATCTTTGCGGACCTGCTGCTGCCCTTTACGCCCATGGGTCTGGACTTTGAGTTCGTCAACGGAGAAGGTCCGGTGGTGCATCAGCCTGTTCGTTCGCGCGAGCATATTGAAGCGCTCCGCACAGACCGCGCGGATGAGTTGAACTACGTTGCAAAGGCGATTGAAAAAGTAGCGAAGCACTTTGCGCCGCCGCGCGCAGATGGCGACCAGCTTGGCATCATCGGCTTTATTGGCGCGCCGTTTACGCTGGCCAGTTACATGATTGAGGGCGCGTCGTCACGCAACTATGTGGAGACGAAAAAGCTGATGTACAGCGACCGCTCTGCATGGCAGCTGCTGATGGAAAAGCTGAACACCGTGCTGGTTGCGTATGCGCAGCAGCAGGTGCAGGCGGGCGCGGATGTGATCCAGATTTTTGACAGCTGGGCTGGTGCGCTCTCCGTGAGCGACTACACAGACTTTGTGCTGCCGTTTACAAAAGAACTTGTGCAGCGCGTGCAGGCCATGGGTGTGCCCGTCATCTACTTTGGCGTGGATACGGCGTCGCTGCTGACCACTATGCGCGGCACAGGTGCAGACGTGCTGGGCCTGGACTGGCGCGTGCCGCTGGATGAGGGTTGGCGGTTGGCCGGACCGCACGTCGCCGTGCAGGGCAATCTTGATCCCATTGCGCTCTTTGCTCCGGAAGATTTGCTGAAGCAGCGCGTGAAAGAAGTGCTGGATGCTGCGGGCAATCGCAACGGCCACATCTTCAACCTGGGCCATGGCATTGTGCCCGGCACGCCTGTGGACGCGGTGATCAACGTGGCAAAGTGGGTGAAGGAGCTCAGCGCGCGATGAGCTTCCGCATTGGCGATCTCGGCTATTTTCTGCTCGGTTTCGCCGATGAAAAACTTGGCCTGCGCGAAAAGCTGAATGCCATCCACGATGAAGTCGCCGCAAGCCAATCTGAAGGCAGAGTCCTCGCCGCATACGAAGTGAGCAACGCAGATCAGATTGCAGCAGCAATGGCTGTAGCAGCTGCCGTGAAGCAGCAGGCAGAGGCAGCAGAGCGCTTCGACGCGATCCTGCTGCTGGCGCATGGCACGCCGGATGTGCTGAGCGAGATGGATGCCTACCTGAAGCTGGTCACCGGCGGACGCGGCGTGCCGCCGCACGTGGTGCATGAACTGCAGGAGCGCTACGCGGAGATTGGCCTGCGCGACGAGCCCACCGCAGAGGGCCCACACCTCACCAAGTGGACGCTGCTGCAGGGCGAGCTACTGTCGAAGCGCATTGGCCTGCCGGTATATGTGGGCATGCGCAACTGGAAGCCCTTCATTGCCGACACGGTGGACGAGATGAAGGCCGCCGGCGTGAAGAAACTCCGCGCCATCTGCCTTGCTCCGCAGAATTCGCGCACCAGTGTTGGTCTTTACCGCCGCGCGCTTGAGACCGCAGCAGACGGTGCCTTCGACATCGACTTCGTTGCCGGATGGAGTGAACATCCGCTGCTGGTGCGCGCCTTTGCAGAGACGATGCGCACGGCTTTGGAAGCCGCAAGAGCGACAGGCGCGAAGACTGCCGTGCTGTTTACGGCGCACTCGGTTCCCTGCCGTACCATTCAGTCAAAGCCCAGCGAACACCATGGCATGATGCTTGCAACCGATGCGGATACCTACGCGATTGAGTGCAAAGCGACGGCGCAACGCATTGCTGCGGAGCTTGACGATGTGCTGCCTGAGAGCGATGTGTACTTCTGCTTTCAGAGCCAGGGCCTAAGCGGTGGCCCGTGGATTGGGCCTTCTGTTGAGGACACACTTGCGGCGTTGCGCGACGGCGGTTACACGCACGTGGTGCTGCAGCCGGTTGGCTTCCTGTGTGACCACGTTGAGATTCTGTACGACATCGACATCGCGTTTCAGAAGACCGCCGCAGAACTTGGCATTGCCATCTCTCGCGCTGCAAGCCTGAACGATTCGCCCACCTTGATCGCTGCGCTTGCGGATCTTTCGCGCCGCGGCACTCGCAGCCTGCCGGTACATGCAGCCTCGCAAATCTCTACTGCTGCAGAGGTCATTGCAACGCTTGCGCCTGTTGAAGAGCCCGCCCCGGCACAGGTGTAGCCCATGCCACGCTCAGTTGTCATCGTGGGCGGCGGCATCGCGGGGCTTGCCGCTGCGTACGAGTTGAACCTGCTGTCCGAACATGGCTCATACATCGACATCACGCTTATCGAAGCGTCGGATCGTATTGGCGGCATTGTGGAGACGTACCGCGAAGCTGGCTTTGTGATGGAGTGCGGACCCGATGGCTGGGTGACGGAAAAACCCTGGGCGCGCGAACTCGCCATCGAACTCGGCCTCGAGTCAGAACTCATCGCCTCGCGCGATCACGAGCGTGTGACATGGGTGCTGCAGGGCGGCAAGCTGCTGGCCATGCCGGACAACATGCGCATGATGGTGCCTGAGAATATTGACACCGTGATGCAGTCGCCGCTGTTCAGCCCGGCGGCCCGCGCGGCTTATGCCGCGGAAGAGCAGCGCGCCGACGAGCTGAAGGCCACTGCTCCCGACCACGATGAATCCGTTGGCAGCTTTGTGCAGCGACACTTCGGCGCAGAGGTGCTGCGCGTGATTGGCGCTCCGCTGCTGGGCGGAGTGTTTGGCGGCGACGTCAACCGGCTGAGCGTGCGCGCAGTAATGCCTGCGTTTGTTGCCATGGAGCACGAACATGGCTCGCTGATCCGCGCGCTTGCGGTGCGAAAGCAGCAGCGCGGCAACAAGCCTGCGGCATCCGTCTTCACATCGCTGCGCAGCGGCACCGCCACACTGACAGAGCGCATGGCAGCAACGCTGCCGCCCGCTTGCATCCAGCGGCAGCGGCGCATCGTTGCCACACAGCGCACTACAGATGGATGGCTGCTGCGCGGCGCGGATGGCCTTGAGACACAGTGCAATGTGCTGATGCTTGCCGTGCCTGTGCGTCAGGCCGTTGCACTCCTGCAAGCAACGGATGCGCGCGCTGCAGAGTTGATCAAAATGCCCGCAAGCTCCGCGGTAATTGCTGCGTTTGGCTACACGGCGGGCGCCGCTCCGCAGCTACCTGCGGGCTTTGGATTTTTGTCTCCTGAAGGCGAGGATTGTTCGCTGCTGGCGGCGACCTTTGCCGACCAGAAGTTCGACAACCGCGTACCGCCTGGCGGCAAAAGCGTTCGCGCTTACTTTGGCGGTGAACGCGCGGACGCGCTGATGTCATCGAATGATGACGAGATTGCAGCCACCGCGAAGCATGAGCTGGAGAAGGTGCTGGGCGCTCTACCGAATGCTGCAATCACAGCCGTGCGCCGATGGCCGCAGGCACTGCCGCAATACGAAGTAGGCCACCTGGAGCGCATGGGAGAGCTGCAGCAGCTCGTGGACGCAATCGGCGCGCTGCACCTGCTGGGGAACGGCTACCGCGGTGTCGGCCTGCCAGACCTCATCCGCGATGGGCGTGCTGCTGCACGTAGTATCGTCGGCCGGTAATGAGAAAAGCAGAACGCGAAGGACGCGAAGGTTGCGCCAAGGTCGCGAAGGAAGACCACTCCACACATTGCGTCCTTCGCGTAACCTTAGCGCCCTTCGCGTTCTGCTTTTTACGGAAGCTTATCCGCGTAAGCTACAAGCCGAAGATGGACTTCTTTGCCGGAAGGCTGGCTGAAGCGCTGTTATCAATCTGAATTGGGGCAAACGGCCGCTCACCAGACAGTGAAGCAACTTTGTGTTCGCCTGAGGTAACGGAGTGCAGCGTCGTGTGCTTCTTGGCGATTTTGCGTTCCAGGTGATTGTGCGTACCGGGCTTCTTTGAGAGGAACATGGCAACTCCTAACGTTGCGGGACGTTTGAAGATGCTCGTCTGGAGCGGATCAGAGGGTGTTGGCTGTGCTGGAGAAAACCAGACACAGCGCGCCGCAGAGAACGGGCTTCAAGGCGAGAGTCACCTTGCTGCCGTGCAGCTTACTCCCACCGGTCAAGCGATGGCAATGCTAAATCGCAATGGATTCGCATACTAAAACGCCTGGTTAGATATCCAGGATGTTCGGCTTGGGATGCGTGATGACCGGTGCCTCTTCATCCAGCACAATCTCGCCAAATGGAGCCACATAGCCTTCCGGATGCTGGTGCGGGTGCTGATGCTCAGGATGCGTCACGGTGTGGACGCCCTTGTCGTGGCGCAGTTCTTTGCGGTCAAGGTGGCTGTGCAGGTCGGACTCATGCTTCGTCAAGCTCATCGCGGTGCTCCTGAAGTTTTTGGGGACCCGTGAGGAGGCCCTCACTGCCACGCAGCATATCGCGATGCACGGAGCCGCGCAATCACACCTTAGGTGAAAATCCCCTTACGCCACCATGCATTACAGGATATAGCGGCTAAGGTCCTGATTCTTCACGATGGCGGCAACCTGCTGGCGCACGTACTCCGGGTCAATGACCACCACGCGCTCCACGCCGCCTTCCACCTTCCGCTCAATCACCGGCAGCGGATGCGCATCCACAACGGGCGCTGCGCCCTTGGGCTGCTGCACGGTGCTGGGTTCCACCTGCGCCACAATGCATGAACCATCCGGACCATCTTCTGCCGGCTTGGCGTTCTTAATCAGGTCCGGTGCCTGGAAGCTGATCTCGTCCAGCACGCGCTCCATGATGGTGTGCAGGCGGCGCGCGCCAATGTTCTCCGTGGTCTCATTCACGTTGAAGGCAAACGCTGCCATCTCCTCCAGCGCCTCCGGCTGGAACTCCAGCTTGAGGCCCTCCGTCTCCAGCAGCGCAATGGACTGCTTCACCAGCGACGACTTGGGCTCCGTAAGGATGCGGATGAAGTCCTCAACCGTGAGCGACTGCAGCTCCACACGGATGGGGAAGCGGCCCTGCAGTTCCGGTATGAGATCGCTGGGCTTGGATACGTGGAACGCACCCGCAGCGATGAACAGAATGTGGTCTGTGGAGACGAAGCCGTACTTGGTGTTGACAGTGGTGCCTTCCACAATGGGCAGAATGTCGCGCTGCACGCCCTCGCGGCTCACGTCCGGGCCGTTGCCGCCTTCGCGTCCGGCGATCTTATCAATCTCATCCAGGAAGACGATGCCGCTCTCTTCCACGCGCTCAATGGCTGTGCGCGTCACCTGGTCCATGTCGATCAGGCGGCCCTCTTCTTCGCTGATGAGGTACTCAAACGCTTCACTCACCTTCATCTTCTTCTTGCGGCTGCGTGATCCGAACAGGCCGGGCAGAATGTCCTTCAGGTTCACGTCCGCATCTTCACTGCCACCCATGCCCACAATCTCAAAGCTGGGCTGGTTGCGGTCGCGCGCGTCCACTTCCACAATGCGGTCGTCCAGATTGCCCTCACGGAACTGCTGGCGCAGCTTCTCGCGCGTGCGGTCCTGCGCCTGCGGCTCTTCAGGCTTTGGTTCGGCTGCAGATGCGTCAAAGTCAATGGCCACGGGCGCAATGTGGATCTGGTCGTTCGCCTGCTCCTGCGCGATGGACTTCGGATCGAGCTTGGTGGTGAGAGGTGCGGGCGGCAGCAGCAGGTCCAGCAGCCGCTCCTCCGCGTTCACCTCGGCCTTGTCTTCAACCTCTTCCAGCTTTTCTTCGCGCACCATTTCAATAGCGGTCTCAACCAGGTCGCGCACGATTGATTCGACGTCGCGACCGACGTAACCCACCTCAGTAAACTTGCTGGCCTCCACCTTCAGGAACGGCGAATTCGTTAACTTTGCTAACCGTCGAGCAATCTCCGTCTTGCCTACGCCCGTAGGTCCAATCATGATGATGTTCTTGGGCATGATCTCGTCGGCAATTTCAGGCGGCAGCTTCTGCCGGCGCTGACGATTGCGCAGCGCAATGGCCACGGCGCGCTTGGCCGCGTGCTGGCCAACAACGTACTTGTCCAGCTCCGCAACAATCTCGCGCGGCGTCATCTCTTCCAGCGCAACGGACTGGTTCTCTGCAACTCCGGGGAGGTAGATCGCCATTACAGTTCCTCCACGGTGATGTTTTCGTTGGTATAGATGCAGATTTCGGAGGCGATCTTCATGCTCTTCTCGACGATCTCGCGCGCAGTCAACGACGTATTCTCCAGCAGAGCCTGCGCGGCGCTTTGCGCAAAGCTACCGCCACTGCCAATGGTCATAATCGCGCCGTCGCCCAACTGGTCCGGCTCGATCACGTCGCCGTTGCCGCCCAGCAGGTACATGTGGTCCTTATCTGCGATCAGCAGCAGCGCCTCAAGCTGGCGCAGCAGCTTGTCTGTGCGCCAATCCTTGGCGAGCTCGACAGCCGCGCGCGGCAGATTCCCGGCAAACTGTTCCAGCTTGCTCTCAAACTTTCCAAACAACGCGAACGCATCGGCAGTGGAACCGGCAAAGCCCGCCAGCACCTTGTCGTTGTACAGGCGGCGCAGCTTCTTTGCACCGGACTTCATCACGGCAGAGCCAAGCGTCACCTGGCCGTCGGCCGCCATGACGACGGAGCCGTTGCGGCGCACGCAAAGCACCGTGGTGGACCGGATGCGGCGTCCATCCGCCTGGTCGTACGGGTGTGCAGACGCGTTGCTGCGGACGGTGGAGGAAGTCGTCGACAACTGGCTGGTTGGCTGGCCGAAGCCGTCGCCGGAAGAAGATTGCATCACCCTCAAGTATAGCGCCGGCCGCGCCTGAGGAACCGAAATCCAGCCACGAACGTACGCAGCAGCTAATTCCGGAAAGCCAGCTAGCTGCGTAAAAAGCCAGGCAAGCGTGGGCCGCTGAGCGGTTGCGCGTGCCGCCGCCCCCACGCAATGATCGGCGATTCGTATAGCGTGAAGCTGAGCCATGACGCCAAGATGCCAAAGCAGACGCCTGCAAGCCGAATTCTGCGCGATTGCGGAATGCCAAGATGTAACGCTGAAGCCTCAGCAAAACGTATCGCCGGGTAGTGAAACAGGTAGACCCCGTAACTGATGCGTCCCAGGAAGGCAAAGGGTTCCCATGCCAAACATTTTGAGACAGGTGAATTGCCACAAAGCACCAAATGGACAAGCAGTGCGCCGCTAGCAAGAAGAATCAGCGAGTACCCTGTACCGGCAAAGAGCACAGAGTTTTGCATGTGGCTGAAGCCCGGGTTGCGGTGAAGGACAATCAACAGGCAGAGGAACAATGCCGCCAGCGGCAAGGAAATCTTCGCAAGCCAACGGCGGTTGCCTTCCATCTCCAGTAACAGGGCGATGAGCGCGCCCAGGGCCAGACCATCCAGCTGGAATGGCGTCCAGTAGTAAACCGGTCTCCATGTGGACAGGTGGGGCGTTGCTACGGCGCGTGCAATGGGCGATAGAACGATGATGCCCCCGCATACCCAGAACAGGCTTCGCCGTGAAAGATGCCGCACTGCAAGCGGCCAAATGAAGTAAAAATGTTCCTCCACCGCCAGCGACCAGGTGACGCCCACGTCGTTCAGCGGTATATCTGGCATTGCCTGAATGAAGTTGGCCAAGAAGAACACATACGCCAGCCCTATCCATCCCCAGGTCATCTGGTGGTTGAGGGTGACCAGGACAAAGAAAATAATCAGCGGGGGAACAATGCGGGTGACGCGGCGGATGTAAAAGGGTCGCCAGAAGTAATGGTCATTGCGCGCACGCCGCAGTATCCCGGTGATCAAAAAGCCGCTGAGTACAAAGAAAATTTGCACTCCCGACCAGCCAAAGAGAATCGTCCCCAAATGAAATCCCAGCACAAGGACAATGGCCACTGCCCGCATGCCATCCAGCTGCGGCATTCGGTGGTCAGTCTTTGCGCGACCTGAAGCAAGAACAGGCTCCACCCGCGTAGCGTGCCTGCCGTGGGCAAGATTGGAGGGATTTTCAGGCATGGTTTCTGGTTCAATCCATCAGGTCTGCGCGGAACACGAGACGGCACACGACCGAAACGGTTCAGGACACAGGAGATTTTCTCTGAAGGATACATGCCTTAACCACCGGGAATGGTGAGCGAAGGCGTCGTGTGAGCGAAAGGAATGAAGAACTACAGACGTGCGCGCAGGTCGATGTGCGTCAAAGTTCGTTGCTGCGAGCCTGCGTGCTGGAGGATGGACGGTTCTTACGAACATACTGGCGTTTCGGACCGCGGTCTGAGAGACGGACACGAGACCGGCAAAAACCGCAGCGCCAGGGGAAAATGCCAAAGAGGGGAAGCACGTGCTGCTCCCAGAATCCTCGACGCTCGCTGCGATGCATTTTCCCTTTAGCGCACACGGAACACAGATGCTCAGCCAATAGCTTGTCCTCAAAAAAATAGTCTGGGGGGCAGAAAGCGGAGCAGGTGGAAACAAATCAATCAGATGCAAGGTCAGTCTATAACGCTGGGATGCCAACATTAGAGGAAATCACTGTCCTGGAATTGTCACTTCTCTGTATCTGCAGAGGAATATGAGGATGTTTTTGACGCGATGAACTTCGCTCCCACGGCACCATAAAAGGCTGCCGAGAGCGCGAAAGATTCAACATCCCTGGGTCTAGCGATAGCTGGGAGGCGCCGGGTTGCGTGTCGCGAATTGGCGTTGATGCCAGTACGGATACGGCAGCGGACGTTCGCTTGCGGTATCCAGTTTGGTTACCTGTTCCAGCGTCAGTGAAAATTCTGCGGCCTGCAGATTTGCCTTCAACTGGTCTGCCGTGCGCGCGCCAATTACCAGACTGCTGACCGTGGGTTTGCGTAGCAGCCAGTTCAGCGCCACCTGCGGAACGCTGCGGCCGGTCTCCGCGGCCACGGCATCCAGCGCGTCAACGACTTTGTAGAGGTATTCTTCGTCGACGGCGGGCGAACCGGTAAGTCCGTCGCTGGCGCGTGTGCCTGCCGCTGCGGGCTGGCCGCGACGCAGCTTGCCGGTAAGACGGCCCCATCCCAGCGGGCTCCAGACCAGCGCGCCCACACCTTCAGCCATGCCCAGCGGCATCAGCTCATGCTCGTAGTCGCGGCCAATCAGCGAGTAATAGACCTGGTGCGTCACGTAATGGCTCCAGCCGTACTGCTTGCTGATGTCGAGTGAGCGTTGCAGGTGCCAGCCGCTGAAGTTGGAGCAGGCAATGTAGCGAATCTTGCCCTCGCGCACGAAGTCATTCAGCGTGCTGAGCGTCTCTTCCATCGGCGTCAGCGCGTCGAATCCGTGCATATGGTAGACGTCAATGTAGTCGGTCTTCAGGCGCTTCAGGCTGCCGTTGACCTGCTGCGTCAGGTGGTAGCGTGATGATCCCCGCGCATTGGCACCCTCACCAAAGGGGAAGGTGCTCTTGGTGGAGATGAGCACACTCTCACGCGGCAGATGCGCGATGCCCGCACCCAGAATCTCCTCTGCGCGGCCCTCGGAGTAGACATCGGCCGTGTCAAAAAAGTTGACGCCAGCCTCCATGCACAGGTCGATGAGTTCGCGCGCCTCGGCCACATCGGTTGAGCCCCAGGGCTTGAAGAATTCTGTTGATCCACCGAATGTGCCCGTGCCGAAGCAAAGCACAGGCACCTGCAGGCCGCTGTTTCCAAGCTGACGAAATTCCATGCAGTTAGGATGCGGCAGTCCACGCGTGGTCGCAAGGGTACGTTTTGCGCCGCCGCTATTCGGACACAGCCGCTATGTTTGTGATCAAAAGTTTTCATCCTGACCAACGGGAAGGCCACGCGAAGCAGTAAAAAGGCGTGCAAACGCCCGCCCCGCGCGAAGCGGGCCCGTCCGGCAGGACAACAAAAGCAGGCCTAGTGTACGACCACGACGTTATCGTCGCCCTGCACAATGGGCCCGGTGAAGCGGCTGCCGATTGCGAGAATTGCCATGGCAACAACCGGCGATGACGCCAGCAGCGCCACGATTGACTTCGAGCCAAGAACACCAATGCCCGTGGCGACAAGCGCACCCGCGCCCGTCTGCAGAAAACCAAGCAGCGCAGATGCCCGGCCCGCATGCGCAGCGTAGGGCGCCAGCGCAATTGCAGCGGAGTTTGGATAGGTGAAGCCAACGCACGACAAGAACACAAAGAACAGCACCATCGTCGCCTGCATGTTCAGCATGTGCATCGTGCTGCCCGCAAAATACAGAATCGCCGTGACGAACTGCACGGCAAGGGCAACGTGAAAAATGTGCTGGCTGCTAAAGCGCTTCAGCAAAAATATATTCACCTGATTGCCGCCGATAAAGCCCATCACCAGTACCGCAAACACCACGCCAAATCCCTTTGGCGAAACGCCGTAACCATCAATAAAAATAATGGGCGAAGCTGCAACAAAGGCAAACAGACCCGCCAGCGAAAATCCACCCGCAAGCGTGTACGTAAAGAACTGCGGGTTGCGAAAGATGTGCAGAAAGCTGCGCACCATGGGCCCCGGCAGCAATGACACCGAAGGGTCCGGCTGGTGCGGTTCCGGCAAAAGCGTGAGCACAATGACAAGGATGACGAAGGCCATCGCAGCAAGTGCGTAAAAGATCACGCGCCATCCTACCGACACAATGATCAGGCTGCCCAGCGTGGGCGCAAGCAGCGGCGAAGAACCGATCATGAGGAACAACAAGGAGAAGACGCGTGCGCTCTCCTTTGCCGGAAAGAAGTCTTTCACCATGGCGATGGCAGCTACCTGCGCAACGCAGACCGCAAGCGCCTCAACAAACCGCAGAGCGATAAACGCATGCAGATCACGCGCCGCCGCGCAGCCAATGGATGTAATCACAAACGCAACCAGGCCCACCGCAAGCGGGCGCTTGCGTCCATAGCGATCGAGCAGCGGACCATACAGCAGCTGCCCCAGCGAGAAGCCCGTGAAGTAAATGGACAGCGTGTACGCAATGGCTGCCGTGTTGCTGTGAAACTCCTGCGCAATGGCTGCAAAGGCCGGCAGGTACATGTCCGTTGCAAACGGCGAGATGATGCAAAGCGCGCCGAGAAGAACGATGGTCCATGCGTTGCCGCGCGGCCTTACGTGGGGTTTTGTGGCTGGCATATTCTTTATAGGATGACAGTGATGTTGATTCGACGCACTACGGCTACGTGTCCTGCCGGACGGGCCCGCTGCGCGCGGGTCGGGTGCTCACGCACCTTTTTACTGCTTCGCCTCTCGCCCCTAAGTCTTGTCATCCTGAGCGAAGCGCAGCAAAGTCGAAGGACCTGCATTTCGCCGGCAGTGGCATGAAACTTGATCCTGACCAACGGGAAGACCACGCGAAGCAGTAAAAAAGCGTGTGAACGCCCCCGTCCGGCGGGACACGAGTAGGTTCAGCCTTCTACAGGCTTGTCCGGCTGCGACTGGTAGATCTCTTCCACGCGTGCGAGCGTATCAATCTCTTCCAGCGGCTTGTCATCACGAATACGCACGATGCGCGGAAAGCGCAGGGCGAAGCCGCTGTTGTGGCGGCTGCTGCGCATGATGTTGTTGAAGGCCACCTCAAGCACCACCAGCGGTTCCACGGTGCGTGAGTGGCCGTGGTCGTGCAGCGTATGTTGCTTGCACCACTCGGTCAGCTCCGCAATCTCCGCGTCTGTCAGGCCGTTGTAGGCTTTGCCCACATTCAGCAGATCCATGCCTTGCCCGCGCACGGCGAAAGTGTAGTCGCTCAGCAGTTGCGCGCGGCGTCCGTGGCCAAACTCCGCACCTGTGATCACGACGTCCAGCGTGTCCAGGTGCCGCTTCAGTTTGATCCACGAAAGACCGCGACGGCCGGGCTGGTACAGCGACTCTGCCGCCTTGATCATCACGCCTTCGTTGCCGCGGTCGCGCGCTGCGAAGTAGGCGCGATCAAGCTCTTCTGCAGAGTGCGCCTCCACCACCTGCGACAGGCGCAGCCGCTGCTCACCGTGCGGCATCGTGATCTCCTCATCAACGAAGAGCCCGCCAGAGGGCATGGGAGGCGGCAGCTCCAGCGGCGACAGCGTAACCCTTTGCAGCTTTGCCGCCAGCGCTTCCAGCCTGCTGCGACGCTCATGCAGTGGCAGATCCAGCAACAGCTGGCCACCTGCAAACAACACGTCAAACGCCATGAAGACGACCGGCGTACCCACACGAATCTCATTCGGAACACGTTTGCGACCAATGCGCGGCGACAGCGTTGCGAAGGGCATGGCGCGGTCCGCGCGAACGTCCCATGCAAGCAATTCGCCGTCAAGGATGATGCCGCTTTCGCCTTCGCCCAGCACCGCCGCGCCAACATGCGCGAAGGCTTCTGTGATCTCCGGATAGCTGGCAGTTACATCTTCGCGATTACGCGAGTAGAGCGCGACACGGCCCCGCTGCGACGCGTCTCCGCAGTGCAGTTGCACGCGCATGCCATCAAACTTGTCCTCCACCTGCGCACGCAGGCGAATGGCTTCCACTGGAGCGTGCTCTGCCGCAGGATCATCCAGCGCCGACTCATCCTCCGCGACGATATGCGGCAGCGGCTCCGCATGGCTGGTTGGCTCTGCTGAGATATCCGCGTCACGCGCGGCTTCCGGCTTTGAGGCGAATCGCTCCACTGCCTCTTCAGGCGTGTCCACCGGCGATGCCAGCATGAAGCCCAGCGGATGGAAGAGCCGCATGCGTGCCTCGTGCAAACGCCCTTCAAAAGCCATGGCCGTCGCTTCAACCAGGTCCGCCTGCAGCATGACCGCGTTGCGCAGTGCGGCAAGCGGCTGCTGCGCGGCTGCAGCAATCGCCTCCTCCACCAGCGCCTGCTTCACACCAATGCGCATGTCGCCGCTGATGAGTTTGACCAGATACTTCGCCTCCACCGGCGAGCAGCGCTGCAGCAGCCCGGCCAGCAGTTGTTGGCGAGCCGCAGTCGTCTTCGCTTCAGGGATTGCAGCGAAGACCTGCTCCACATCGCTCAGCGTCAGCGTGGGCACCGGTCCGTGCCCCACTGCGGCAAACAGGTCTGCCGTTGCCGCGCCCAGGTCGCCGTGCAGCCGCCACGCCGCGTTAAACTGCGCCTCCGTGGGACGCGCAATCTCACGGACCGAGCGCGACAACATGGCGCCACCAATGCTGAGTTTGCGCGTATCCGCCTCTGCGAACGGCTGGCCCGCGAGGTAAAGCGCAAGCAACCCCGCAGCATGCGCGCCCGTGCTCGCCAGCACATCCGCAAGCGCAGACGCAATGGCCGCGCGCTTCTTCAGCTTGCTGCCGGTAGCAGCAAGCTCATCCGCAAGCTGTGCGAGTTGGAAGAAAAGCGCCATGTGCCAGTAGTGCAGTACCTGTAGTGCAGATGCGCCAAAGACCCGACGGGTTGGGACTAAACTGTCGCTTCCGGGGCTGGGAACATTTTTCGACGCTTTGCGTATCTGCAGAAGGAGAGTTTTGCCATGAAGCTGCTTCTGTTTTGCCTGTTGTTCGTGTTGTGCTGGCCCCTCGCGCTGGTGGCCATCGTGCTTTACCCCATTGTGTGGCTGTTGCTGCTGCCCTTCCGCCTGCTGGGCTTTGCGGTGGAAGGCGTGCTGGAGCTGGTGGGAGCGCTGTTCATGCTGCCCGCGCGCGTGCTTCGATCCATATAACAGCGTCACGCCATGTAGCCATCATCCGCAGGTTGGATTGATGTACATGCGCAGCGGATTGCCGCAGGTGACGTACCAGCCCACGGCAAATACCAGGCCAATCACCAGCAGCGCCCACCAAAACAGCTGAACCGGCAGCGTGGAACGCAGCTGCAAATGGCCTTGCTGTGACTGGTTATCCTGTGCGTGGCTGTTCGGCGACGCGCCGTGCCACGCAAAGAGCAATCCACTGCCAAAGCAGACGCACGCGGCGATGCCCAGTTTCAACAGCGTCTCCAGCAGCCGGTCTTCCCAGTGCGCACCCGGCACAAAGAAGGCGCTGACCAGCACCGGGTACAGCACCAGGATGCTGGCGAAGAGCGAGATCGCTTTGCCCAATTCAAGCAGCATGAAACTCCACGGACACCAAAAAACCGGCCCCGAAACGACCCCATCCGGTGACATTGATTCTAAGACGGGCCCTGCTCAAAAGAGTGTGATGCATCGCAGCCGTCGCGCTATCATCAAATACAGGGATGCGTTTCGCCGATACAACTCGAGCGGTTGTTGCCACACGCACGCCGCGTCTGGATTTTGCCTAGCTGCGCTTTATGCGCACGGCCATCGCACGCCCACCCATTTTCAATCTCATTTTGATCCGAACTGTGCCGCGCGCAGAGGAGAAACCCCATGTTTGACCGTCTCGAACAGCTGGAAGACCGTTACAAAGAGCTGGAAGCCGACCTTTCCGACCCCAAGCTGGTGAGCGACCAGCAGCGTTATCAAAAAACCACCAAGCAGCACCGCGATATGGAGCCCGTCATTGAGCGCTTCCGCGAATACAAGCGCGTACGCGCCGGCATTGCCGACGCCAAAATCATGCTGGCTGAAGACGACGCCGACATGCGCTCCATGGCAGAAGAAGAGCTGGCCGGACTGGAGCCGCGCCTGCTGGAAGTAGAGGAGCAGCTGAAGATTATGCTGCTGCCCAAGGACCCCAACGACGACAAGAACGTGGTGCTTGAAATCCGCGCGGCCACCGGTGGCGATGAGGCATCGCTCTTTGCAGCGGAGGTCTTCCGCATGTACCTGCGTTATGCAGAGCAGCATCGCTGGAAGGTGGAAGTGCTCTCAGAGACCGAATCGTCTGTGGGCGGACTGAAGGATGTGACCGCGCTCATTGAAGGCGACCGCGTCTACTCGTCGCTGAAGTATGAGAGCGGCGTGCACCGCGTGCAGCGTGTGCCCGCAACGGAGACGCAGGGCCGCGTGCACACCAGCGCCATCACCGTAGCCGTGCTGCCTGAGGCGGAAGAAGTTGACGTGAAGATTGAACTGAAGGACCTGCGCGTGGATACCTTCTGCTCGTCAGGCCCCGGCGGCCAGAGCGTGAACACCACGTACTCCGCCATCCGCATTACGCACCTGCCCACCAACACCGTGGTCAGCTGCCAGGATGAGAAGTCGCAAATCAAGAACCGCGAAAAGGCGATGCGCGTTCTGCGCTCGCGCCTCTACGAAGTCGAGATGGAACGGCTGCACCAGATTGAGGCCACAGCGCGTAAGAGCCAGGTGGGCACGGGCGATCGCAGCGAAAAAATCCGCACCTACAACTTCCCGCAGAACCGGCTGACCGACCACCGCATTGGCCTGACGCTGCATCAGCTGGAGTACGTGATGGAAGGCAAACTGCAGCCCATTGTGGACGCGTTGATTGCGCACGACACCAATGAACGGCTGAAGGCCGAGGCTGTGGCTGCATAAATGCCGCTGCCGCCTCTCACCGTTCGCGACGCGCTGGCCTTTGGCACGGAGCATCTTGGCAAGCGCGCAGACCTGCAGGCCAACGCCGCACGTGACGCACAGCAGATTCTTGAAATCGCAAGCGGTCTAACCCGCGTAAAGATGCTGGCAGACCCCGCGCGTCTGCTGCGTGAAGAAGAAGCCGGCAGCTTTCGCGGCATGGTGGCGCAGCGCCGCGGCGGCGTGCCCATTCAACATCTGCGTGGATCGCAGGAGTTCTTTGGCCGCGACTTTGCCGTGTCGCCTGATGTGCTTATTCCTAGGCCTGAAACAGAGCATCTTGTTGAGGAAGTCTTGCGGCTCTTCCCGGACCGCACAGCGCCGCTGCGCATTGCGGATGTGGGCAC
>JAMFTB010000225.1 GCA_026225595.1 Terriglobus sp.
CAGGCTGGCGCGGTGTAGATGACCTGAACCACGGCGATCCTCGACTGGGCACATCTGCGGCGGACTATGAAGGCGGCATGCTGCCGTTCCCGTCCATCTACGCAATGGGCGCCGTGCTGCGATGGATGCAGCAGCTTGGGCCTGCGGCGATTGAAGCGCATGTGCTGGGCCTTGCGTCTGAGCTGCGGCGCGCGCTGGTTGCGCTGGGTGCTGAGGTGAATGAGGACAACTCAAACATCGTGAGTGCTCGCTTCTCCACGCACGATTCACTGGCACTGGTAAAACAGTTGCGCGAGCGCGAGATACACATCTCCGCACGCTACGGCAGCCTGCGCATCGCACCGCACATCTACAACGACTCAAGCGACGTAACCGCGTTGATCAATGCTCTGCGGTTAATCGGCTAGCAGCACGTCTTGATCGACAGATGCAAAAACAAGTACGCAGCGATCACGGCGTTTCCGCGGCGATCGCTGCGTACTGTTTTTACCCTCGTGCCACAGAGCTACAAACGATTAAGCAATCTGCAGGCTAGGTGGCAGTGACTTTGCGTCTGCGCCCAGCGTGGTGTTGGGCTTGTCACTCATTACGTAGCGTAGTGTGCCGCCTGCGGCAATGTCTGCGTGGTGGAACCATGCCTTGTCCTGCTTATGGCCGTTCACCCAGAACTCGCTGACGTACTGGTCACCCGCATTCTTACGGACGACCTCAACCTTCAGCGTTTTGCCTGCGCCCAGGTTCACCGTTGCGCCGTTGGTAAGCGGCGAGCCAAGTACGTAGATGCCGCTGACCGGATCGACGGGATAGAAGCCCAGCGCGCTGAGCAGGAACCATGCGGACATCTGGCCCACATCCTCATTGCCCTGCATGCCATCCGGCATGGCCGCGTACATCGTCTCCATCAGGCTGCGTGCGCGTGCCTGCGCCTTGTGCGGAGCGCCCGCGTACACGTACAGGTACGCAATGTGGTGCGAGGGCTCATTGCCGTGCGCGTACTGGCCCACCATGCCGGCAATGTCTGGCGGAGCATCGTCAGGCAGCGTGCTGGGCTGGTTGAACAGCTCATCCAGCTTGGCCAGAAACGCCTTCTGACCGCCCAGCGTTTCAATCAATCCCGCGGGATCGTTCTGCAGCGCAAAGGTGGTCTGCCATGCGTTGGATTCCGTGTAGTCGGGCCACTTCTTCGTGTGGCCCATGTTGATGGGATTGAACGGGGATGCCCACGATCCGTCGGCCAGCTTGGGACGCATGAAGCCCGTGCTCTGATCCCAATTATTCTTGTAGCCCTTTGACAGCGCGACGTGCGCCTTGCTCTCCGCATCCAGCTTCAGATGCGCGGCCAGGTTGGCCATCGCCCAGTCGTCGTAGCAATACTCAAAGTGCTTTGAGACAGACTCGCCTTCCAGGTCAGCCGCAATGAAGCCCTTCTCGCGATGCTGCTCCATGCCGCGCTTGTCGTCTGCGCGGCCCTTCTTCAGCAGCTGATATCCCTTTGCATAATCAGGTCCGGTAATGCCCTTGTTGCATGCCTCTGCAATGACAGATGCGCAGTGGAAGCCGGTCATGCACTCCGTCTCGCGGCCGTGCAGCGGCCACACCGGCGCGCCCGCCGGGCTTTCGTCAGCCATGCGGATGAGTGTGTTCACAAACTGCGGCATACGCTCCGGCTCAAGCAACGTGTATGCAGGATGCGCCGCGCGGAAGGTGTCCCACAGCGAAAACGTTGTGTAGTTGTGCTGGCCCGCGGGCAGTGTGTGCACCGCGTTGTCCATGCCGCGATAGCGGCCGTCCGCGTCGTCAAACAGCGTTGGTCCCAGGCTCATGTGGTACAGCGCGCTGTAGAAGACGGTGCGGTGCGCTTCACTTGCAAACTCCGCGTGGATCTTGCCAAGCTGCGCGTTCCACTTGGCCTCTGCGGCATGGCGTGTGCCGTCAAAATCCCACGCTGGAAGCTCTGCCTTGATATTGTTTGCAGCGCCATCCATGCCAACCGCGCTGATGCCCACCTTGACGAGGATCTGTTCCTTGGGCGTGGTGTCAAAGTGCAGCACAGCCTTCAGGTTTGCGCCCTGCAGCTTGCCCACCGGCACGGCCGCGTCATCGTTGTAGAACTCAACCTTGGTGGGCTGCTTGGACGTCTGCAGTGCGAAGTACGCATGACGGCCTGCGCCCCATGCATTGGTGACGTGACCACCGACAATGCTGTCCGGCGCTGTCTGTTCCAGCTCGCCGGAGACAACGGTGGACTTGCCCTTGTTCAACTGCGCGTGATGCAGATCAACAATGATGTGCGCGGGGCCGCCGTTGAGGAAGGTATAGCGATGGATTCCAACGCGCTCCGTCGCCGTCATCTCTGCGCGCACGTTGGGCGTATCCAGAAGCACGGCATAGTAGCCGGGTGTGGCTGTCTCATTCGCGTGCGAGAAGCGCGAACGATAGCCCTCCTCAGGATTCTCGCGCGTGCCTGGCTGCAGCTTGACCGCGCCGGTTGCAGGCATCACCAGGAAGTCCAGCAGATCGCTGGCGCCGGTGCCGCTGAGGTGCGTGTGGCTGAAGCCCATGATGGACGTGTCGCTGACGTGATATCCGCTGCACCAGTCCCAGCCCTCGTTGTAGGTATCAGGGCTCAGCTGCATGGCGCCAAAGGGCACCGTGGCGCCGGGGAACGTGTGGCCGTGGCCGCCCGTGCCTACCTTGGGGTTCGCCCATGCCAGCACATCCATCATGCTGCCAGAGCCCGTGGCTGCTGGTGCTGCTCCATTCAATGCAGCGCCGCGATCTGCTCCATTGACGGCGATGGCAGCTGCCCACAACGGATGCGATGGCAGAGTGACGACGGCTGTGGCAGCAGCGGTGGTGGTAGCGCTTTCAAGAAACTTGCGGCGAGTGATCATACGATTCTCCAACGGGCTCCATCCTACAACTTCATTCACACACTTTTCTCACTCGCAAGTCATGCGCGATTGAGGCACGGTACGCATTAAAGATAATCGATTCCTCTGAAAGCCCGCCTCTGTGCAAAGCAGAACGGCCTCCCTTGCGGGAGGCCGTTCGAGCATTCAAGCGGTGTGCGTTACTGCTGCACGACCTGACCCTTGGTTGCCTTTTCTTCCTTCTTCTGTTCGTTGATCTTACGGGCACCCATTGCATCCTGGCTGGCCTTCTCCGCGTTGGCAATGTCCGCCTTGACTGCGGCAGCATCGCCGTAATCGAGGTCAGCCTTGCGGCGGTAGGTCAGGTTCAGATACTGCAGTGCGTCGTCGTAGTTCGTGTTGATCTGCGTCGCCTGCTGCAGGTGCTTGAGGCCATCTTCCACCAGGGCGGAGTTCTGCTCCTTCAGCTTGGCAGCGGTCTCTTTCTTCATCTTCACATTGCCGTTGCCGTCGTCCTGCAGACCATCCAGTGCGAGCGCCTTACGTGCGTTGTCGTAGGCTTCAATCCAGTCCACAACACCGATGGTGTAGTGAGCTTCCGCGTCCTGGGGATCGACCGCGATGACCTGCAGTTCGTATTCCTTGGCCTCAGGGTACTTCTTGATGTTGCGGTAGATGGATGCAAGCTGCTGCAGAGAAACCTTGTCACCAGGATGGGCCGTCAGATAATCCTTGAAACCCTGGATAGCGCTGTTCGCCATCTTCATATTCTTCGGATCATCGGTAAGGTTCGGCACGACCTGGTAAGAGTAGGCGGTGGCGAGGTACAGCTTGGCCTGGTCGAAATCCGGCTGGTATTCGATTGCCTTCTGGAAGTCGTTGGTCGCCTGCTCATACTGCGCATTCTTGAACGCAGCAATGCCCTTGACGAGCTGGTCGCGTGCCTTCAGCTGGGCGCAGCCTGTGAGCAACCCAAGCGAGAGCAGAAGAGCGGCCGAGGCGGATACACGTGCGGTAACTTTCATTGAGCGAATGATCTCCTTCAAATGCCGCATACGAGCAAAATGTGCCGGTAAGACGCAGGAGCCGTATGGGCAACGCGCGTGGTCATGATTGTAACCGCAGACGAACATAGCTGACCAGCACTTGCAGCAGTACGGGGACTTGCCCGCTGCCCCTCAACTCTCAGTGCGTGTTGCCAGGAACGATGCGAGAGAATGCCAAAACAAAACGTACACAGCCGACGGAACCCGAAACAGCAAAAGATGACTTCGATCGGTGAGGGTGTACTTAGAGGTATATCAGTAGAAACGAATAGAGGGCGATGAAAGTCTCATCGCCCTCTGATTCATTTTGAGGATTAGTGGCCGGACTCAACGCCAGGGGTAATGATGCCGATGTTGTCCACGCCGGCCGCATGGCCGTCGTTGATCACTGGCAGAATCTGGCCGAAGTCCAGATCCTTATCGCCCTTGACGAACATCACCTTATCGTTACGCGTCTGGAAGATCTCCGTGAGACGTGCCGTCAGCGTATCGAGCGCGACGGTGTCTTCGTTGATCTTGTAAGTCGGCTGCCCGCCCGCCAAAACCTGGACAACAATCGTACGTGTGTCCACGTCTGCATTCTTGTCCTTCGGGGGCTGCGGCACCAGTGTGTCAAGGCCGCGCATCGTGCTGGGCTGAATGACCATGAAGATGATCAGCAGCACCAGCAGTACATCGATCAGCGGGGTCACGTTGATATCAGAACGTGCTCCTGAACCGCCTCCGCCTCCCATGCCCATGGTATGACTCCTTCATCGGCCGCCGTGCGGCCAGGTTCTGTAACGGTTAGTCCCGCGAGAGGACGAGTTAGATCAGCGGCCTCTCCGCGATCATGCCAAGCTGGCTGACCCCGGCGGAGCGGATACCATCGATTGCGTCCATGCACTTGCCGTAGTTGGAACGGATGTCGCCACGGAAATAGACGCGCTTGTCGGTCTTATTTTCCAGCTTGTCCGTGATGCGCTGACCAAGCTCGGTCGGCGACACCTGATCGCCGCCCAGGAAGGTTTTGCCGTCGCGGGTAACCGCAACAACAACTGCGTCTTCCTTGCTTGCGTCTTCCATCACCACTGCAGCGGTTGCCTGCGGAAGCTCGATGTTGACCTTGTTGTTCAGCATGGGAGTGACGACCATGAAGATGATCAGGAGCACCAGCATCACGTCCACCATGGGCGTAACGTTAATGTCTGAATTTACCTTCTTGCCTTCGTCACGAGTTGCCTGTGCCATAGAAGCGACTCCGTCTTAAAAGAAAAACTAACCCTGTTGCCAAAGACCGCGCCGAGTAAGGAGGCGGTCTGCAGGTGCTGTTGCCAACACCTGCAGACCTCTTCGATTCTCGCGTCGAGCCCGCTTCCGTTTAGCGCTGCGACTGCTTGATGAAGTAGTCGACGAGCTCTGACGAGCTGTTATCCATCTCCACGTCGAAGGACTCAACCTTGTTGGTGAAGTAGTTGAAGCACATAACGGCGGGGATAGCCACAAGCAGACCGAATGCGGTCGTAACCAGAGCTTCCGAGATACCGCCGGCGACTGCGCCGATACCCGAGGTCTTCTGCGTTGCGATCTGCTGGAAGGCGTGCAGGATGCCGACGACGGTGCCGAACAGCCCGATAAACGGAGCGGTCGAACCGATGGTGGCAAGTCCGCCGAGGCCGCGCTTCAGCTTGGCGTGAACGATCGCTTCCGAACGCTCAAGAGCGCGCTTGGACGACTCGATCTGCTCGTCAGAGATTGCGCCACCCGAACCGTAGGAGCGGAACTCCTGCAGGCCAGCGGTAACAACCTCTGCCAGATGCGACTTCTTCGAACGGTCAGCAACCTTGATTGCCTCGTCCAGACGGCCGTCCTTCAGAGCGCCGGCAACCTTGGGAGCGAACTCACGGCTCTGCTTACGTGCAGCCGAGAAGTAAAGTGCGCGGTCGATCATAACTGCGAGCGACCAGATCGACATGATGAACAGAATGCCGACGACGCAAAGATCGATCCAGCCCATGTTCTTGAGCATGCCCAGAACGGAGAAGCCGGAGGAGGCGGCGCCGCCCTCTTCCTGGAAGAACATGCCGAGGGTGGCGGGTACATGAGCGAAGCTTGCTGCTGCGTGAGCGAGAATCACGAGAATCAGTCCTCCTGGTTGTGGTTCGTAAAGTAGGTTGATCGGGACCCGGCCGATGGTCAGGCCCCGAGAATCAATGCGCTTCCTTCAAACGGCCCGCAATTCCCCGCGGGTGACGTCACACGGTGTTAGCCGCCGAAGGTGAAGTTTACTGTGATGGTGGTGTCGACTTCCGTCGGATCGCCATTCAGCATATACGGCTTGTACTTCCAATCCTGCACCGCAGAGACAGCTGACGAACGGAGCATTTCCGGACCAGAGATCACCTGCAGGCTCTGGATGGTTCCCGTCTTGGAGATGATGGCGTGAAGCACCACGGAACCCGAGACGTGAGCCGCCTTGGCAATGGGCGGGTAGACAGGAGAGGAGCCGGATATCTTGTTACCAGCGATCACACCGCTGGAGATCTTTGCCGGACCAGCCTTGGGAGCAACCTTGACTACGGGAGTGGGTGCAGCACCCAGACCCAGGCCGCCCATGGCACCACCAGCAGCACCGCTGCCCATGCCCATACCGGCAACGCCCATGGAAGCGGCAGGCGGTGGCGGATCTTCATGGGTCATGTCGACCTTCTTGGGGATCTTGGTCGGCGCGGTCATTGCGTCCAGCGCGGCCACAATTTTAACCACCTTCACCACAGCAGCCGGCGGCGGTGGGGGTGGGGGCGGAGGAGGCGGAGGAGGCGCGGACAGCATGGCTGTCATAGCCGTCTTCGGCAGAGCGTCCGGGTAAAGGAGCGGGATCAGAATCATCACGGCGACAATTGCCAGGTTCAGCGCGCCCGTTGCCCACATCCACTGGCTGGACTTGGACTTCAGCTTGCCGGATGACTCTACCAATGAATCTTCAAACATATGCAACCCCGATCTTCAAAGAGGTAAAGCTGAGACTGTAGACACCACGTGTTTCCAATTTGTTCCCGAAGCGGGAAGAAAACTTTTCAGCCACGCATGACTGCTGCGCCTGCTAAAGAAATCTTCTTAGCTTGACGAGAGGCAAATAGTAACCCGGCGAAAACACTTCTGGCAAATGGTGCGTTCGGTATGCAGCACGTCCGCGAACAGCAGGTCTTTTGTCGAACTGAATCGTCTCAAAAAACTGTCGCAAAGGCAGTGCAAAGGCCTGTCCTGCCGGACGGGCCCGCTACGCGCGTGGCGGGTGCTCACGCACCTTTTTACTGGCTTTGCCTCGCCCCTCCCGATGGTCGGGATGGAATTCTCTTGCCGACCATCGGGAGGCCCACGCGAAGCAGTAAAAAGGCGTGCAAACGCCCGCCCCACGCGCAGTGGGCTCGTCCGGCAGGACATTACGCTTACAAAGCAAAAGCGGCCGCCCGGAGGCAGCCGCTTTTGTTTTTTGTGGATGTAAGTGACTTACGCAGTTGCCTTGCGGCCTGCGTTCAGCTGTGTGCTCTTGCCCTTGCTGGCGCGCCAGTCCTGGTATGCAACCAGCATGGGCGCGGCTACTGCAATGGACGAGTACGTGCCGATGAGGATGCCGACCACCAGCGCGAACGAGAAGCCATGCAGCACCTCGCCACCGAAGAGGTACAGCGCCAGCACGGTGAGGAATGTAAGGCCTGATGTAAGCACCGTCCGGCTCAGCGTCTGGTTGATGCTCTTGTTCACGACCTCGCTCAACGTCGCCCGGCGCATCAGCTGCAGGTTTTCGCGGATACGGTCGAAGACGACGATGGTGTCGTTCATGGAGTAACCCACCAGCGTGAGGATGGCTGCGATCACCGTCAGCGTAATCTCCTGGTTGGTGAGCGAGAAGAAGCCGATGGTGATGAGCGTGTCATGGAAGACCGCGATCACAGCGGCCGCGCCATAGATGAACTCAAAGCGGAACCACAGGTACACCAGCATGCCCAGCAGCGACCACAGAACGGCCCAGCCTGCCTGCCGCGTAAGCTGGCGGCCTGCCGTGGGGCCTACGGTGTAGGAGTCCTTCACGACGAGCGTGCTGTCTTTGTAGTTCTGCTCCAGAGCGTTGGTCACCTGGGTGCGCGCGTCCACTGCGTGGGCGTCGCTTACTTCCGGCAGCGTGATCACGGCTTCGTTGGCGCCGCCACCGGCAAGCCGCTGGATGCTGGCATCGCGGATGCCTGCCTTGTCCATTGCCTGGCGCAGATGATCTTCGTTGGGCGCCGTCGGGAACTCCACGCGCACCTGGGTGCCGCCCTTGAAGTCAATGCCCACCGGAACGTGGTGCCAGAACAGCATGCTGAGCACGCCGGACACCGAAAAGACCAGCGAGAAGGCAAGGAAAAACCACTTCTTGCTCAGCCAGTCAACGTTAACATCGTGAAAGAGTTCCACTTGAAACCTCTAAGAGTGCGAAGAACCGGTCCTCTACCTTCCGCCTGGCAATCATGCTGGCCCTTCGGAAGGGCACAGCTTCAGCTGTGCCAATGACCGCTTCTTTATTTTCCTCATCTCTTCCGTTCGCTTTCAGCGAACGGAAGAGATGGGGGTTATCTTGTGCGGTTCTTGCGGCACGGCTGAAGCCGTGCCCTTCCGAACGCGCGAATCTACTTCACAGCAACAACAAACTTAGATCGACAGCGCTTCGCCGCGCTGCTTGCGAGTCAGAATGCTGTCAAAGATGGTGCGCGAGACGAACACAGCGGTGAACAGGTTGGCCAGCAGACCAAAGGTCAGCGTGACGGCAAAACCGCGCACCGGGCCGGTGCCCACAAAGAAGAGAATGATCGCGGAGACAACGGTCGTGACGTGTGTATCCAGAATCGTGACCCACGCGTGGCCGAAGCCATTTGCCACCGCAGCCGATGCAGGCTTGCCCATCTTCACTTCTTCACGGATGCGCTCGAAGATGAGCACGTTGGAGTCGACACCCATACCAATGGTGAGGATGACGCCCGCGATGCCCGGCAGCGTAAGCGTCTGGCCGGTGAAGCCCATGAAACCCAGCAGGATGACCAGGTTCAGGAACAGTGCAAGGTCCGCATTGATGCCCGCGCCGCGGTAGTAAATCAACATGAAGACCATGACGGCCAGCATGCCAACTACGGAGGCCATCACGCCTTTGCGGATGCTCTCCGCACCCAGCGATGCGCCAACCGTGTGCTGTTCAATGTAGGTAATCGAAGCAGGCAGCGAGCCGGTGCGCAGCATCAGCGAAAGGTCTGCAGCGGTCTGCTTGCTGAAGCCGCCGCCGCTGATCTGGCCCTGGTCGCGGATGGCGCCGTTGATAGTCGCCACTTCCTTCACCTTGTTATCCAGCACAATGGCCATCTGCTTGCCAATGTTGGTGCTGGTGTACTCGTAGAAGCGGTCACCTGCGCCGGTGGTCAGCGTGAACGATACATCCGGCCGCCCTGCCTCGTCCTGGCTGGCAGTTGCGTCGCGGAAGTCAGGACCCTGCACGATGGCAATGCGGCGCAGCGACCAGACAGACGTGTCGCCTGCCGCGGTAGCGCCGGGCACCAGAACGGAGTCAGGCTGCAACTGCATCTGCGCATCCGCTTCGCTGGCGAAGGGGCCGCCTGTGACCTCGTGAATCTCAAGGCGCGCCGTGGACTGGATCACATTGTGTACGCGATCGGGATCAGAGACACCCGGCAGCTCGACAAGGATCTGATCCTCGCCCAGGCCGTACTTCTGGATGACCGGCTCTGCAACGCCCAGTGAATCGACGCGGCTGCGGATGGTCTCGATCGAAGTATCAAGCGTGCGCTCGCGTAGCGCCTTGATCTCCGCCAGCTTCATGCTCATCTTGAAGCCGTCCGTGGTCGAAGCGACGTCATACGCGGCGAAGTCTGCCGTGCTCAACGCATCACGCACCGCGGTGCTGTTGTTCAGCGGCACGCCGGTGATGACGATGATGGGGTCCGCGGGGACGGGCTTGGTGACCTTAGCGCCTGCGGCAACCTTGGTCACCGCGGCCTGCACGCGCTCCATGTCCAGATCGCTGTTGGCTGCAACAGCCTCAGCGGTGTGAACCTGCAGCACCAGGTGGGTGCCGCCGCTAAGGTCAAGACCCAGGTGGATGCGGTCCGTCAGCGTCTGCTTCAGCGACCCGTGAGGGATGCCGAAGATGCCGTACAGAAAGACCAGA
>JAMFTB010000226.1 GCA_026225595.1 Terriglobus sp.
ACGAAGAAGATGCCATCAAGATCATCATGGGCATCAAGGACAAGTACGAGAAGTTCCACGCCGTCAGCTACACCGACGACGCGATCACGTACTCCGTCACGCACTCGTCGCGGTACATTCCCGATCGCTTCCTGCCGGACAAGGCCATCGATCTGATCGATGAAGCGGGTGCGCGCGTGAAGCTGCGCCAGACCACCCTGCCGGAAGAGTTGACTGAGGTGCAGAAGCGCATCAAGTTCATCGTGCACCGCATGGAAAATGCCATTGCAAACCATGAGTTTGAGAAGGCACGTTTCTACAGTGACGAGGAGCGCAAGGAGCGCGAGAATCTGCGTGCCCTGCGCGACAAGTACCACCTCGACGACTCCTCTTCGGGCATTGTGACGAAGGAAGATATCGAGGACGTGGTGAGCCGCTGGACCGGCGTGCCCATTACCTCCCTGAAGGAGGAAGAGACCGCCAAGCTGATGCGCGTGGAGGAAGAGCTGCACAAGCGCGTCATCTCGCAGGAGAAGGCGATCAGCGCTCTCGCGCGTGCAATTCGCCGCTCGCGTGCGGGCCTCAAAAATCCTGCGCGTCCCATTGGTTCGTTCCTCTTCCTTGGACCCACGGGCGTGGGCAAGACGGAGATGGCACGCACGCTGGCGCAGTTCCTCTTTGGCAGCGACAAGAGCCTCATCCGCTTCGACATGTCGGAGTTCATGGAGAAGCACTCGGTCTCGAAGCTCATCGGTTCGCCTCCGGGCTACGTGGGTTACGAGGAGGGTGGTCAGCTTACGGAGCGCGTGAAGCGTTCGCCGTATTCGGTTGTGCTGCTCGACGAAATCGAGAAGGCGCACCCGGATGTCTTCAACCTGCTGCTGCAGGTGTTTGAAGACGGCCACCTGACCGACGGCCTGGGCAACACCGTCGACTTCAAGAACACGATCCTCATCATGACGTCGAACATTGGCGCCAAGCACCTGATGAAGCGTGAGGGCCTGGGCTTCACCTCCAACAAGGAAGAAATCGTCCTTGAGAAGATGGAAGAGATGGTGAAGGGTGAGGTCAAGCGCACCTTCAACCCTGAATTCATCAACCGCCTGGACGAGATCATCGTGTTCACGTCGCTGAGCGATTCGGACCTGATGCAGATCATGGAGTTGCTGGTACAGAGCCTGAACAAGAACCTTGTCCACAAGGCGATCACGATCAGTGTGAACGACGAGGCGAAGAAGTGGATTCTGGACAAGACGCTGGTGGATCGCTCGTACGGTGCACGTCCGCTTCGCCGGGCTCTGCAGCGCTACGTGGAAGACCCGCTCAGCGAGGCGTTGATCTCAGGCCTGATCACGCAGCGGCCGGCCTTCCTGGAGGTCTACCTGGGCAACGATCAGCTCTACTACCGCCCCGTAGCGCAGGAAGGCGAGGAGCAGCTGGATGGCGCTGCTCTTTCGCTGATCTAACGCACTTCGAAACACCAACCATCAAGGGGAGGCCAAAGTGGCCTCCCCTTGATGATTGAGTTCATGAAATAGTGGCGTATGAGGCAGCCACGCACACACGTCCATGTTGCCGCGTGGCTTTTGTGTTTCCTGCTGGCCTGCCTCACGGTGCATCCGCCGTACTGCGATCTTTGCGACGGCCTTCACGTCGGCCTTCCAACGCAGGCACACCCCATTGCCAATCATTCGGCCCCCGTCGCTCCAGATGACTGCAACGGCGTTTGCGCCTGCTGCGACTTCCATTGGTTTGCAATAGCTCCCACCCTTTCCGAGCCGCTGAGCGCCGTGAAGACACCGTTCGCAGCCAGAAGGACAGCGCTTCCCTTCACACCTGCATCCTCTCCATTTCGACCGCCACGCATTCGTGTTTCCGCATAGCTTGTCCGTTCTGCATCGTTCGCGAACAACATAGCCATACCTGGAGACTCAATGCGTATCCGTGCCTTCGTGCTCGCAGGAGCATTCCTGTTTTCGTCGTGCCTCGCTTACAGTCAGGCATCCACCACGGCTCTTCCAGCGCACCCCGTCGAGGAGGAGAAAGACCCCATCGCAATTGTTGAGATAGGGGCGTCAAGCAGTTGGAATTTCAGCGGAGGCGCGACATCCTTTGCGCCCAACCTGGCGGTTGAAACGACGCCGATTGAAAACTGGCTTGAGCTTGAGTTGGGCGTGTCGCCCTACTACACACGCAACAGCACCGAGTGGGATGTCGATCTGCTGTTCAAGAAACCCTGGACACTGTCACGAACGGCAGAGTTCATGTTTGGGGTTGGGCCCGAGTGGGTCCACATCAAACAAAATGGGATGACGACGAACACGATTGCCGGTGAAGTGGCAGGCGATTTCATGTTCTGGCCGCCAAAGCGTCATCGTTTCGGGTGGTTCCTGGAGCCAGCTTACGACTACAGCTTTGCGCGTGGACACCAGCAGTCCATTGGCATGAGCGCTGGCTTGCTGATTGCGATTCCAGCGCGATAAACGGCGACGCGCGCAACGAAAAGGGGAGGCCATCGCGGCCTCCCCTTTTGGTTCTGCTTGAGCGCCCGAGCTATACGAAGGAGCGGGCCTTCTTGGTGGCTGTTTTGGTGGCGGACTGCACGCCGTCCATGGCGGTGTCGGCGACGCTTGAAAGCTTGTCCTTGGCGTCGCTGTAGGCGTCGGTCAGCGCATCGGTGGCCTTGGAATAGGCCTCGTCCAGCTGCTTGACGCTCTTCTTGTAGGCATAACCGGCTTCCTTGGACAGACGCTCTGCCTGGTCCTTCAGGTAATCGGCAGCGTCTTCCACGTAGTCTTCCGCATCGTCGTAGGCGCGGCCAATCTTCTTGCGGGTGGCCTTGCCGTCCTGCGGAGCGTACAGCAGGGCGACCACCGCACCCGCGGTTACGCCGGAGATAAAGGCGATCCAGAAACTCTTGCTGCTCATGTGTTGTGTCCCCCTGCTGTTTGGCATTCGCCTGTTTTCTTCGCTAGCCGTTGTGATGAATGTGACGGGATTGAGGTTGTTTTCAATCCTGTGAATCAACTGGGCTGAAATCTGTGCCACACGATCAATTCATACCAGCCAGTTCCCTTGCCCGCACGAAAATGCGCGTGAACATTGCCTTGTTTAGCCGCCCGGTGTTGGTGTTGCGCAGTGACGGGTGATAGCTGGCAAGCAGCACCATACCGTTGGGCAGACGATGCTCCGCACCATGGCCAAAGGGGTAGTCGCGGCGCGAGGTGATGACACCCTGTGCGATGAGGAAGTTGAGATAACCATCAAAGGCGATGCGACCCAGCGCGACGACGACTCGGAGACGTTTGAGCGCATGAATCTCCGCGGCAAGGTGTGGCGCGCAGTTGCGTATTTCCTGTGGCGTGGGTTTATCGCCCGGCGGGGCGCAGCGGCAGATGGACGCAATACGTGCGTAACGCAGCTTCAGGCCGTCGGTGCGTGAGACCGCGTCCGGCTTGCTGCCAAAGCCCGTCTCATACAGCACCGGATACATGAAATTTCCCGCTCCGTCGCCGGTAAATGGGCGGCCGGTTCGGTTGGCTCCATGCGCGCCCGGAGCAAGGCCCACAATGAGGACACGCGCGTTGGCGTCGCCAAAGCCGGGCACGGGGAGAGTCCAGTAATCCCAGTCGATGTAGGCGCGCCGCTTCGTTTCACCCAGGGCGGTGCAATAGGCGCGGAGGCGCGGACAGCGGGTGCAGGAGACGATGTTCTGCTCCACGATGACAAGTTCTGCGGCGGCGGACTGTGCGGTGCGTGAGGATGGCATGACAACTGCCATGATGGTAGCGTGGGAGTATCGCGTCTGGCCCGTTTTTGCGGAGCGGGCACCGCAGCGCCAGGAGGCACAGAAGGCTTTGAACGACTACGAAAACAGCAACGGCAGCCGCTCTCCCCGGAGCCTGTTAGAGCGTTCTGGCCTGCTTACGGCGCTTGTGCTGGTCATTGTTCTGGGCATTCTGGGGCTGGTGTGGGCGGCGCATCTGCACGGTCGCATCCATCAGCTCACCACAGCGCAAACAGGCCCGGAGAGTGCACCTCCGCCACGCCCCGGCGGCGAAGACGTGATTGCTCTGAACCGCATGGTGCATGACTCCGCAGCGGAGCCGGAGTTCTCTTCCGTCCGGCTACTGCCCGGGCTGGGGCTCGAAGTTCTGCAGCTGAATTTGCAGCTGCCGGGTCATCCGGAGATACCGCTGCTGCTGGGCTCCCCTGACGCAGACCTGGCGAAAGCACCAGACAAGCCGGTAGCCTCTCCATTTCAGGTCACGGTGCAGACGCAGGAGGGCCAGCACTGGTCTGCTCCTCGCGAGATTTTGAGCGGCGCGGCGGCAACGCAGTCTGACACGGAGGTACTGCCGGACGGCTATAGCGCATCTGCCGATTTTGTTGACTCCGTCGCTGGCATGCCCGACGTGGAGACCAAGATGGCGGTCATGCTCTCCAGCCGCGGTGTAGACCTGACGATCTCCGCCAAGAATGTGAGCACACAGCCACGCGGCATTACGGTTACGTGGGCTCCCCGCTTCCTGGCCCCCTCCGCAGGCCTGCGAACGCTGCGCCTGCTGCCGCCGGAGACGGTGGACCACGGCGGCAACCGGGATGACACCCGCGCTGCCTCTGCCAGCTCCAGCATCCCGCTGGGCGAGAGCAATTTCAACCGCACATTCAGCGGTCTGAAGTACCGCTACCTGAGCACTGGCCCGGAGATTGATCTGCGCAACCTGGCGGACGGCTACACGCTGCGCCTGACGGCACTCACCTCCAGCATCCGCAGCATGCATGCGGCAGCCGCACGCGATGGCAATAGCGTCTTGCTCACCTTCAGCACCTCCACAGGCGAGCCGGACGCAGCGCCCACTGTGCTGGCACCGGGCCAGACGCTGCAGTGGCGTGTCCGGCTGGAGGCCACCATGGACATACCGGCCCCCGCCAGCGCGGAATAGGCGCCACCCAGCATGATGTAGCTGCACCGTGCCGTTTGACCCTCCCGTCACACGTCCGTACCATAACGAAGACGGCTTTTTCGCCAGCGGCAGCCGTGCCGCGG
>JAMFTB010000227.1 GCA_026225595.1 Terriglobus sp.
CCCGCTCCACGCGCAGTGGGCCCGTCCGGCAGGACAGTAAGTGGATAAGCTTAAGCAGGTGAGGTCTTTATTGGCTGGAGGCAGTCTTTTTACGCGCTTCCCACACCTTTACGTACTTCCAGTGCGCGTAGACGGCGTGGTTCAGGTGGAAGATCAGCCCTTCCGCGCCGTCCAGAAAGCCTCCGCGCAGGATGTAGTTCTTCACCCATCCAAAGAACGGATTGACGAACGACTGCAGCAGCAGCAGCGCATCCGGCGTGCCGGCCTTGCGGCGGCTCAGCGCGGCCACGGTGCCGGTGCTGTACTCGTTCATGTGGTCCAGGTAACCCGCAAAGTCCGGATAGCCATAGTGCATCAGGTGGTTGCGAAGGTGGCCCTTGTCCGCGTTGTAGTGCGGAGTTCCGTGCGGCCCAATGGACTCATCCACCGTGGCCACACCTCGGCGAAAGAGCCGCAGCTTTTCGTCGGGGAACAGGCCGCCGTGGCGCATCCAGCGCGTCATGAAGATGTTCAGCCGCGGCATCCAGAACGCGTTGAGCGTGGTGCCTGCCAGCGTGGATTGAATCTCCGCCGCAAGCTCCGGCGTCACTACTTCGTCGCCATCCAGCAGCAGAATCCAGTCGCCTGTGCACTTGGCAATGGCAATGTTTTTCTGCTCGGCGTGGCCGCGGAAGTCGCGGTTGAAGAAGTGCTTCGCGCCAAACTCGCGCGCAATCTCCGGCGACCGATCCGTCGAGCCGGAGTCGACGATCACCATCTCATGCACCCAACCGGCAACGCCCGCCAACGTGCGCGGCAGGTTCTTCTCCTCGTTGGTCGCAATCATGGCGACGGAGACGGTCGGCCGGTTAGGCATCACGTTTTTGCTTGTCGCGTTGTCGTCAAAGCTCACCGGCATGAGTCTATCGCTCTCAAAGCATCATGTCCTGCCGGACGGGGGCGTTCACACGCTTTTTACTGGCTTCGCCTCGCCCTCCCGATGGTTGGGATGGTGCGGCTTTAGCCACCGAGATGCGAATCTCAGCGGCTAAAGCCGCAACTCTTTGCACCTGAATCTAGAAGTCGAAGCGCGCGCCCAACTGAATTTGCCGTGAGGTGGTGAGCGTGCTGGTAATGACGCCCGCGCTTCCTACGCGTGCGTAGCAGGCTCCTCCAAGTACGCGCACGCGGTTCGGATTGTCGACGCACGTGGTCAGATCGGTGGTCGCGTTGACGGGCGAACTGGCGAAGACATTGCGCTGGCTTGGAATGTCCCAGTTGGGCCGGTTCGGAATATTGAACACCTCACCACGCAGCTGCAGGCGCATGCGGTCGCCAAACTTGATGGTCTTGTTCACGGCGCCGTCAATAGAGACAAGGCCGGGGCCGATCATGGTGTTGCGACCCAGGTTGCCGTAGACGCCCGCGGTAGGCGTAAGGTTCGTGGCGCTGAGGATGCTATTGTTCGGGTTGACGGGGTCGGTCGGGAGCGAGAACGCAGTCGGATCAAAGTACTGCACGGCTCCGCCCTTGATGGGGTTTGAGCTGCGGCCGGCGATGAGGTTCGGCCGCTCCGGTGAGGGGCCTGTACCGATCTTCGCGCGCGCATTGTCAAAGCTGATGAGCGCAGAGAATGGAGCGCCGGAGGCAAAGGTGGCAAGGCCGTTCAGCGACCATCCCGTGCCAACCCACTTGGGACCGCCAAGGTTTGGCAGGTTCGTTGTGATGGAGCTGGCAGAGTAGTTGCGCAGGTCGTAGTTTGACAGGCCCTTTTCTGCGCGGAGGCTGTCGGGATCCTGCGTGATGTCGTTCTCGCTGCCCTGCGCACTCACCAGCGAGCTGGTATCGAGACTGCGGCCCCACGTGTATGTGGAGCGCAGCTGCACCATGCTGTTGAGCTGGTAGTTGAAGGTGGTCTGCAGCGCGTTGTAGCTGGAGAGGCCCTCTGTCTCCTTGTAACGAATTGCGGTGAAGTTGGGATTGCGTACCGTGGAACCCACCGGGAAATACTTTTGGCCGTTCACAAAGGTAGGCACGGCCTGGTTCTCGTCCACAATGCGCTGGTCGTGCACGCCGCGGTTGGCGTTGTAGGCAATCGTCAATGTGGCGCGCTTTGAAAGCTGTTGCTGCACGCTCAGGTTCCACTGCATCACGTACGGACTGGCCGGGTGATACTGCACCACGTCAATGCGGCCCAGGCTGAAGTTGTTGCTGTTGATTACCGTGTTCGGAAACGTAATGGGTGTGCCCGTCTTCACGCCGCCAACCGTAAAGAACGGTGGCTGACGGCTGCCTGCGTTCAGGTAAAAGTCTGTCCACAGCGGATCGAAGTAAACGCCAAACGCACCGCGAATGCTGGTGCTTCCATCGCGGAACGGCTGGTAGGCAAAGCCCACGCGCGGCGCAAAGTTCAGGTTGGAAGGATTGGTGTACATGGGGCCAAGTGTGTCCGCGGTGTCCGTCAGTACGTTGCGCACGGTGGCTTGCAGGCCATTCACTTCGTTGGGTACGGAGGTGCGTTCATAACGGATGCCGCCGGTCAGCGTCAGCCGGTCCAGCGCTCGCCACGTGTCCGTAACGTAGGCGGCGTCCATGTGCTGTCGCCAGGTGCGCTGCGGGTTTGATCCGGGCAGCGCAATCTCAACGGACGACGCTGTGCCCGCAAGGAACAGCGCCATGGAGTTGAACTGGTAGAAGCCGTTCTGCGACTGCGCCGACTCCATCGGGTAGTAGATCTGCTTCTCATCCACACCAAAGGCAAGCGTGTGGCGGCCCAGCGTCAGCGTCAGATCGTCTGCGCCTTCAAACAGGTTCAGTTGGTTAACATTCGGACCAAAGCGCATGGGGCCAAGCATGGGGCCGCCGGTAATGCTGATGGAGCCAAACGGATTGCCCGGCACAAACGACAGCGATGGGTCGAGGTTCTTGATGATGTCGTACTGCAGCGTGAAGTAGCTGCGGTTGTACGCAACGCGCAGCTGGTTCACCAGCCGCGGTGAGAAGCTGTGCGTCATCTGGCCGGTGAGGTACTGCGAACGCGAACGGTTGTGGCTGCGCGAGATCTGCAGATTGTCCGGCGCGTAGGCATTGGCGTTATCAAACTGGTAGCGCGCAAAGACCGACGTGCGGTCAGAGATGTTGCGGTCCAGGCGAGTAAGAAAGAAGTCCTCATCCAGCGTGCTGTTGCTGGTGGACACATAGGCCGCGGTGCCGTCGCCGTAGTCCACACCATTGGCTAATGGAATGATGTTGACGTAGGGCACCACTGCAGCAACCGCTTTTGCGCGGCTGGCTGCGTTGGGCACAATGGCAGAGGTGGTGGTGCCCAGCTTCTGCCGGATGGCCTCGTAGTTACCGAAGTAGAACGTCTTCTTGCCGATGGGGCCACCCAGCGATCCACCAAATTGGTTGCGTGTGAAGTAGGGAATGGGCCCCGCAGGATCGAAGAAGTTCTTCGCATCCATGGCAGAGTTGCGCACAAACTCAAATGCGCTGCCATGCAGCTTGCTGGTGCCGCTGCGCGTAATCTCGTCAATCACGCCGCCGCCGGTGCGTCCAAACTCCGCACCGTAACCACCTTCAAGAATGCGGAACTGGCTGATGGAATCCACGCCAAGAATCACACCGGATGCGCCGCCGGGCGTGTTGTTATAGGCATCGTTCACATCGGTGCCGTCCAACATGAACTCAACCTGATTGGTGCGGCGGCCGGAGATGGAAATCTGCCGGCCAAGCCCCTGCGAGTCCGGATTGGCGCGGCGCATGGGCACCACGCCAGGGCTCAGCAGGGCAAGCTGCGTGGTGTCGCGTCCATTCAACGGCAGCTGCTGAATCGTCTGCTGATTTGTTACGGAAGACAGCGCCGGATCTTCGCGTTCAATCTGCACCGGGGTCGCCTCAACGCTGATGTCTGCGGTTGCGGTCACCTTCAGGGCAATGTCCAAATCTGAGTGCTGCCCCACCGTGAGCAGCACTTCGCGCTCTGTCTGTCCAAAGCCCGGTGCATTCACGGTGACGCGGTACTCGCCCGCAGGCAGCTGCGGCAGCGTGTACAGGCCGGTGCTGTTGGACTGTGTCACGCGACGTGTGGACTTGCTCTGCTCCACCACCGCGATCTGCGCATTGGCCACCTGCGCGCCGCTGGCATCGCGAACCACGCCGGAGAGCGATGCATTGGAGCCCTGCGCCATTGCGGTCACGGAAAACAGCGCCGCGGTTACTGCAAGAAGTGGCGCACCTGCGCACACAGCAAACGGTGTACTCGTACCTGGACGCGCCCAGCGGCCTCGCCCGATTCCATTTTGATTCATGGTTGAAAGCATAGTCGTCGTGGAAGACGTTTGACTATGCGTGTTAGCCGCATAAATCGCGTCGTGGGCGCTAATCGGAATGTCACAGACTTGTCATTAAGTTTGTGAATCATTCAGCCCGGCAGGACATGCTGCGTTCTGCTTCTAAGCGCGGCGGTTGACGGTGACCGCATTGGCCTGGTCGATGGAGGTAAGCAGCATGGACGATACATTGACATGCGCGGGCCGCGTCACGGCCCAGCGAATAGCGTCGGCAACATCGTCTGGAGTGAGCGGCGTGGTGTTGGCGTAGACCTTGGCCGCGCGTTCCTTGTCGCCGCCAAAGCGCACCTCGCTGAAGCGCGTCTCCACCATGCCAGGATCGATGCTGGTGACGCGCACCGCCTTGCCCATCAGGTCAATGCGCATGGCCTCGCTCAGTATCTTTTCTGCCGCCTTGGTCGCGCAGTACACCGCGCCGCCACCATAGGCCATCCAGCCGGCGGTTGAACCCATGTTGACCACGTGGCCTTCATTGCGATCAACCATGCCGGGCAGCACCGCGCGTGTTACATACAGCAGGCCCTTGGTGTTGGTGTCAATCATCTCTTCCCAGTGATCAATGTCGTCCAGGTAGAGCTTTTCCATGCCGCGCGCAAGGCCCGCGTTGTTCACCAGGATGGTGATGGCGCTCCACTCCGCGGGCAGCGCTGCAATGGTTGCGGCCACATCGGCTCGCTTGCTTACGTCGAGTGCAAAGTTGTGTACGGCTTCAGCGCCTGCGGCCAGCAGCTCATCACGCATGGGGTCCAGCGCATCCGTTGAGCGAGCGCACAGCAGCAGCTTTGCACCTTCCGCAGCCAGTGCCATTGCGGTGGCTTTGCCGATGCCCGCGCTGGCGCCGGTGATGAATACGATCTTGCCGCGAATGCTGATGCCCATGATGTGTGCTCCTTCAATCAATAATGCCATTGTCCTGCCGGACGGGCCCACTGCGCGTGGGGCGGGTGCTCACGCACCTTTTACTGGCTTCGCCTCTCCCCTCCCGTTGGTCGGGATGGAATTCCTGTGCCGATCTCACGGAAGGCCGTGCGAAGTAAAAATCAATACAGTTAATCTGTACAGGTAAACTGTATATCTGCTACATTCATTTCATGAGTGAACGGGCAGGTCGTCTTTCTGTGGAGCATGCTTCTGCCCTTGCGGCAGAGCTGCGCGCGACCCTGACGGTACTGAAGCGGAAGCTGCGGGAGCATGGTGGGCAGAGCGATTTAACGCCTTCGCAGGTGTCTGTGATTCTGCGGCTCGAGAAGGATGGCGCTGCGACCGTATCGAGCCTTGCACGCGCGGAGGGCATGCGCCCGCAGTCCATGAGCACCATCATCAACAGCTTACTGGATGCGGGATTGGTGGAATCAGCAGCGGATCCAAATGACGCGCGAAAAACGTTGATGTCGCTCTCGAAGCAGTGTGTGAAGTCCCTTAAACAGGGCCGCGCCGCCAAGCAGGATTGGCTGACAAATACCATCCAGCAAAAGTTCTCTGCGCAGGATCAGGCGAAGGTTGAGGCTGTGCTGGAAGTACTCGCACGGCTGGTTGAAGACTAGAGATTCTGTGCGGTTGAATTCGCGAATCTTGTACCAAGGAGCGTTTGATTATGAACTGGGCCCACCTGGTGTCGTACTTCTTTGGAGGAATGTTCCTGGCGAACGCTGTTCCGCATTTTGTCAGTGGCATGATGGGGCGGCCATTCCAGAGCCCTTTTGCGAAGCCTCCGGGCAAGGGCCTTTCTTCCTCGACGGTCAATGCGGTTTGGGGCTTCTTCAATCTTGTCATCGGCTACGTTCTTGTGGTGCGTGTCGGCAGCTTTGCGCTGCGCTCGACAGTGGACATTGCCGCACTTGGCGTTGGCGTGCTGCTGATTAGTCTGCAGAGTGCCCGACACTTCGGCCAGTTCCATGGAGGGAATGCTCCAGAGCGGTCCTGAAGCGGTATTGGCGGAGCAAATGCGTCCGCATAGGTCCGAGTTCTGAAACTGGTATGATCTGTCTCGCAGCCACATCTATTTGTTCGCCGCGAAAGGATTATCAGCACCATGGCATACGTAATCGCAGAACCCTGCATTGGCACCAAGGACACGGCCTGTGCCGATGCCTGCCCGGTGGATTGTATCCACCCCAAGAAGGGTGAGGACGGCAACGACACCGCCGAGCAGCTCTTTATCGATCCGGTGGAGTGCATTGACTGCGGTGCCTGCGTGCCCGTTTGCCCGGTAAGCGCCATCTACGCCGCAGACGATCTGCCCGACAAGTGGGTGGACTTTGCACAGAAGGCCGCCGACCACTTCGGCCGCTAAGTTTTCGCTGGTTGAATACCAGTGTTTCCAGTTCACGAAAGCGCCCCCCCCCCCGGAGGCCGGCTGGTAAAATGGGGGATAATTAATAAGACCACACAAAACCAACCCCCACCCCACACAGGCGCACCTGGCGGCCCCAACGGCCCATGGGGGGGCGG
>JAMFTB010000228.1 GCA_026225595.1 Terriglobus sp.
CGGCGGCAAAAGCGTTTTGCTCAACTTCAGCACCTCCACGGGCGAGCCCGGCGCAGCGCCAACCGTGCTGGCACCGGGCCAGTCGCTGCAATGGCATGTCCGGCTGGAGACCACCACGGACATACAGGCACCCGCCAGCACGGAATAGTCGCCGCCAGCATAAGGGGGCAGCACCGCCCCGTTTGACCCTCCCGTCACACGTCCGTACCATGAAGAAGACGGCTTTTTCGCCAGCGGCAGCCGTGCCGCGGACCGCCGCTTGAGACCCATCCAGAAGGCATCGATTTTGACTCCGAACGAAACAGTAGAACCCACCGCCGAGATCACTCCGGCCGAAGTAACGACCGAGCAGCATGAGCATACGCACGACCATGACCACGCCGGCCATGATCACAGCCATGCACATCATCCACCCATGAACCCAGAGCTGACGCACTCCATCAGCGTGGAGGCATCGGCAGACGAGGTGTCGAAGGCATACGCCAAGGTGGTGAAGCGTTACCAGAAGCTTGCGCGCATCCCCGGCTTCCGCCCCGGCAAGGTGCCGGAGCTTACCATCCGCAACCGCTTTGCCAAGGACATTCGGCAAGAGGTGATGGAGGCGCTGGTACAGGAGCGCTTCCGCGATGAGATCGTGAAGCAGAACCTGAATCCCATCTCGCAGCCGCAACTCAGCGAGCTGTACTGCGAAGACGGCGCGCCGCTGCGCTTCCGCGCACAGTTTGAGATTGCACCCACCTTTGAAGTCACCGGCTATGACTCCGTAACGGCTGAGAAGCCGTCAGTCGATCTGACGGATGCCGAGTATGCCTTCGAGCTGGAGCGTGCACTGGAACCGCACGCCACCATTGAAACCGTGGACGAAGATCGCGAACTGCAGGATGGCGACTGGGCCGAGATCAGCTTCAAGGGCATTCCCCGTGAGGGCGACAACGCTCCGGAGGCCGAAGAGGTTGAAGGCGACGACATCATGGTGGAGATTGGTGGCAAGAACACGCTGCCCGCCTTCAACGACGCTCTGAAGGGCCAGAAGAAGGGCGCAGAGTTTGACCTGGAAGTAAGCTACCCGTCTGACTTTGGTGATGTGCGTCTTGCAGGCGTCACCATCGACTACTCCGTGACCGTGGGCGCCATCAAGCGCAAGGTCTATCCGGAGAAGAACGACGACTTTGCCAAGCAGCTGGGCGACTACGACTCGTGGTCAGACTTTGAGACTAAGTTGCGCGAGAACGCCACCAAGGGCAAGCAGCAGAACGCCTCCAGCGAAGCCAAGGGCAAGATGGTGGATGCACTCGTAGAGAAATTCAGCTTCCCCGTGCCGGAGAGCTTTGTGCAGCAGCAGATTGAGGTTCGCCTGGATCGCGGCCTGCGCGCGCTGGCCCAGCAGGGCATGACGCGTGAGCAGATGCAGCAGCTGGACTTTCTGCGGCTGCGCGAGGCTCAGCGCGACGAGGCTGTGAAGGAAGTGAAGGCATCGCTCATCCTGGATAAGGTTGCAGAGGCGATGGATGTACAGCTGAAGGAAGAGGATGTTGAGCGCGAGCTGATGATCCATTCCATCCAGACACGCGAGCCGCTGGAGGCAGTACGCGAGCGCATGAACGCAGACGGCAGCATCAGCCGCATGCGCGAGCAGATGCGCCGCGAAGCCACCGCAACCGCACTGTACGAAAAGCTCACAGCGTAGTTCGTTTCTGGTCCCTGAGTTTCTTTGTTTCTAATCTTCAAACCTTCCGGTGAGAAAACTTAGAAGCCTGGAGACTCAGGGACTCATCAACAAGGGCACAACGGAAACACGAGGAGTTGAAACATGGGTC
>JAMFTB010000229.1 GCA_026225595.1 Terriglobus sp.
GCGATTGGCAACACCATCGTCATCTCCAAGAGCATGATTGACACCAGCGCCGTCCCCGGCAACAACAACGAACAGGTCAACAATCTGTACGCGATGATTGCCTTCCAGGTGGCGCACATCATCCAGGGCCATCGCCTGGATACGAAGTACGCCTTCAACGATCGTCTGCTCTTCCCGGACACCTCGGCCTTCACGCGGATCCCGATGCACCACACGGATCATGACAATGAAGAGGCTTCCAAGAAGACACTTGAGCTGCTCTCGCCCAAGGAGCTGACCGACGCACAGGCGCAGTTTGGCCTGTACCTGGTGCAGCTGCAGGAACGCTCCAAGGCGCTGACCGCACTGAATGAGCCCATGATCGGCGACTCGCTGATCAAGGACCCCAAGACGAACACCTTCTGGCTGCAGGCACTGGTGGGCAAGGGACCAAAGCTGGACCAGAACGACCTGAAGCAGACTGCGGCCATGCCGCTGGGATCGTTCCTGCGCTTTGACCCCTGGACCGATCAGGTGGTGCAGATGCACGCAGCTTACGAGCCTCTGCTCTCCTCGCGCGACAAGATGCCGTTTGAGGTGACACCGGTCTATCTGAAGCTGAGCTACTTCAAGCCCGGTGCTGATCCTGCAGCAGCCGCTGCAGCAGCGGCAGGCGCCACCACCACCACGGATGCCAACGGCAACGCCACAGGCGCTGCTCCAGCAGCCACCAACGGCAACCAGCCGGCTGCAACCGCAGCTCCCTCGGCAGGCGCTCCGCCTGCTCCGGCGGCAGCAGCTCCAAGGCAGTAACGCACACGGAACACAAAACGGCGGAGGCACAGAAATTTGTGCCTCCGCCGTTTTCTTTTGCTCTCCTACTGGCTTTTCGGATCTGCAGACGATTGCCTGAGACTGCCGCCAGCACCAAAGAACCAGCCAGATCATCTACGTGTGCAGAAGTACCTCATCAGCAGCCCTGAGGAGAACCGCACCAAGACCAAAAAGGCCCCGGATTGCTCCGGGGCCTTTTCATTTTCGTTTCAGCGCTTTTAGAAGTGGTACGCCACGCCAAGTGTCGCCTGGGAGAGAACCTCATACCGGCCGGTCTTGAAGTTGTCGTTATCCAGCTTGAAGCTGGGCGCCTTCACCAGAAATCCACGGTACTGCGCGCGGATATCGAAGCTGGGGCTGATCTCATACGCCACGCCTGCGCCAAAGTAGCCGCCCAGCTCAACCTGCCGCTTCGCATCCAGGGACTGGGTGTCAAAGTCCTTGATGGGCGAGAACATGATTGCGCCCACGCCTACATCCGCAAAGGGGTTGTAGTTGCGGTAGTTCCGGCTGTAGACATATCCCACGCTGGCTTCCTGCTGCCGCGTGTGAATGTCGTAGTGCTTGGCACTGGTGTCGAGCAGGTGGCTCTGGTACTGCGAGAAGCCGTAGTTGCCCTCCAGAGCGCTGCGCGGCGTCAGCATAAAGCGATAGCTAGCGAGAGCTCCTAACGCAGGATCAGCATTTAACTGCGATCCCTGACCATTTACCTGGGGCGGAAAATTGCCAACAGCGCTTAAACTTACATCCTGCCGGCTCTCCTGGGCATGGGCTGACAAAGCGCCAGCCAGCAGAGCGCACATCCACATCATCTTCTTCATTCGTATGACCAACCTCAGCGTCTTCCCGTGTAGGGCGCTGCCAATCAGGCGCGCACAGCAGGCGTACAGCTTTTTATTGTACCTGCCTAGGACTCCCCCGGGGAGCCGTAGGTGAGCCATGACCGTGAATCGCTGCGATAACTTCAGATTTTTGCAGGCCATGGGTCCCATTGAAGTCGCTAATCGGATCGCTCCTGCACAAACGACCACGCGCCGCCCGTCTGCTCCGCATATTCGCGCACCTGCTTCAGAAACTCCAGGGCGGCATGCGACAGGTTGGCTTCCTTGCGGTGGACCAGGCGCAGTTTGCGCTCCATCTGCAGCTCTTTTACGCGGACACGGACCAGCGCGCCGCTTTTGATCTCGCGCTCAACCGTAAGCCCCGGCACCAGCGCAACCCCGTTGCCCAGCTCCACAAAGCGGCGGACCGCCTCCAGGCTGGGCAGCTCCACGCCAATGCGCAGCAGGGTGCGGTGCCGCCGGAAGGCCTCAAACACCTTTGTCCGCTGCGGCGAGGGCACATTGTGCGCCACAAAATTCTCATTGCCCAGGTCGCGGATGGAGACCGGCTCCGTCGCCCGCGCCAGGGCGTGCTGCGGATTGACCACAAAGGCCAGTTCATCGCGAAAGATGACGATGGAGCGCAGGGAGCGATCCTGCGGTTTGAAGCTCAACACTCCCAGCTCCACGGAGTGCGCCAGCACCTCGTCTGCAATGCGGCTGGCCAGCGAGCGGTGCACGCTCAGCTTCAGCCGGGGGTGCGCACGGCGAAAGCGGTCCAGCACGGGCAACAGACACAAGCAGGTGTATTCATTCGCTGCCAGATTCAATGTTCCGCGGTGCAGGCTGCGCAGTTCGCCCAGCGCGTGGGTGGCTTCCACCCGCAGATTCAACAGTTTCTGAGCATATTCACGCAGTACTTCGCCTGCGTCCGTCAGCGATCCGTCACGGGAGGCGCGGTCAAACAGCGCCTCACCCAGCTCGCCCTCCAGCTTGGCCACTGCCTGGCTTACCGCAGGCTGCGTGCGATGCAGCCGCAGGGCCGCGCGGGAGAAGCTGCGCTCCTCCGCCACTGCCAGAAAGGTTTCCAAGGCGAACAGATCCACTGCGACCCATCCTTTTCAAGCTGGCTGCATTTCCGCGACCAGCCTTGTCCATAAGTACTTCTGATGATGCTATCACCGCACATAAGCATTCCTTATCGCTATACTTCAATCCGTGAGGGAAGAGCACATGAACACCGCATCCGACCGCGTATTCTTTTTCGACACCACGCTGCGCGATGGCGAACAGTCACCCGGCTGCACCATGCACCATGACGAGAAGGTGCGGTTCGCCCACCAGCTCGCCCTGCTTGGCGTGGACATTATTGAGGCAGGCTTCCCCATCGCCTCTGACGGCGACTTCACCTCCGTGCAGACCATTGCGCGTGAGGTGGGCAGCTCTGCAACTGCACCACGCATCGCCGCACTGGCACGCTGCAAGGCCGGCGACATTGAGGCAGCAGCGCGCGCCGTTGCTCCCGCAGTGAAGAACCGCATCCATGTCTTCATCGCATCGTCTGACCTGCACCTTGAGGTGAAGCTACGCATTACGCGGCAGCAGGCGCTGGACCAGGCGGGCGAGATGGTGGCGCTGGCGAAGAGCCATGCAGAGGATGTTGAGTTCTCCGCGGAAGACGCAACGCGTTCCGACATCGACTTCCTGACGCAGCTGGTTACCGTCGCCATCCAGGCAGGCGCAACCACCATCAACCTGCCGGATACTGTTGGCTACTCCACGCCCAGCGAATATCAGCGGCTGTTTGAGACGATCCGCGCACGCGTACCCGGCAGCGACAAGGCGATCTTCTCCACCCACTGCCATGACGACCTGGGCCTTGCCGTGATCAACACGGTGAGCGGCCTGCTGGGCGGAGCGCGGCAGATGGAGGTCTCCATGCACGGCATTGGAGAGCGCGCGGGCAACGCCGCGCTGGAAGAAGTTGCAGCCATCCTGCAGGTTCGGCGCGATGCGTATCCCTTCCACAGCGGTCTTGACCTGAAGCAGATTGGCGCAACCAGCAAGGCGCTGGACCAGATAATTTCGTTTGCGCCGTCGCCCAACAAGGCCATTGTGGGCAAGAACGCATTTGCTCATGCCAGTGGCATCCATCAGCACGGTATGCTGGCCAACCCCAAGACCTACGAGATCATGACGCCCGGCCACTTTGGCGTGATTGCCAACACCATTGTGCTGGGCAAGCACAGCGGCAGACGCGCGCTGGAACACCGGCTGAAGGAGCTGGGCTACAACCTGAACAAGGAAGAGATTGACGAGACGTACACGCGCTTTACCGCGCTGGCCGATCGCAAGAAGAGCATCTACGACCAGGACATTCTCGGCCTGCTGCCGCAGACCACCCTCTAGTTTTGCTTGTCATCCTGAGCGAAGCGAAGGATCCCAACAATGTTTGAAGTCGCCCCTGAATCCGGTGGCTTTCGGCCACGAAGTTTTTGCACCACCACTCTGGAAAGGCAAGACGCACGATGCATCTGAAGATTGCACTGCTGGCCGGCGACGGCATTGGCCCTGAAGTAACGCAGGAAGCCGTCAACGTATTGAATGTCGTCGCAGAATCAGGCGGCCACACCTTTACGTACACGCCGCTGCTCATTGGTGGCGCGGCCATTGACGCGCACGGCACGCCTCTGCCCGACGAGACGCTGAAGCAGACACTCGCCAGCGACGCTGCCCTGCTGGGCGCTGTAGGCGACAACAAGTTCAACAAGCTGCCCCCCAGCGAGCGCCCGGAAGCGGGCCTGCTGAAGATTCGTTCCGAGCTTGGAGGCTTTGCCAATCTGCGGCCTGCGGTCGCATACAAGGCACTTGCAGACAATAGCCCGCTGCGCCCGGAGATCACCGACGGCGCGGACATCCTCTTCGTGCGCGAGCTGCTGGGTGGCCTGTACTTTGGTCAGCCGCGCGCATGGGACAAGACAACCGCGCGCGCACACAACACCATGGTCTACACGCAGGGTGAGGTGGAGCGCGTGGCGCGCATCGCCTTTGAGATTGCATCGAAGCGACCAAAGAAAAAGATCACCAGCGTGGATAAGGCCAACGTGCTGGAGTGTTCGCAGCTGTGGCGCGCCGTGGTGGATGAAGTTGCAAAGGACTTCCCCACCGTCAGCGTTGAGCATCAGCTGGTGGACAGCATGGCTATCCACCTGATGACGCGTCCGCGCGACTTTGATGTGGTGCTGACGGAGAACCTCTTCGGCGACATCCTCTCAGACGAGAGTGGCGTCATCACCGGATCGCTGGGCATGCTGCCCTCTGCAACGCTGGGCGGCAAGGTTAACCTGTATGAACCGGTGCACGGATCTGCACCCGATATTGCAGGGCAGGGCAAGGCCAATCCCATTGGCGCCATCCTTACAGCGGCGATGGTGCTGCGCTTCTCCGCGGGTCTTGAGCGCGAGGCAAAGCTGATTGAGTCCTGCGTTGTCGACATTCTGGAAGCGGGCTACCGCACCAGCGACATCGCACGCGGCAACATCGCTGGCCAGACAAAAGTAAGCACCACAGAGATGGGCCAGCTCATCACGGACAAGGTGGAAGTAGCGTTGGGAGCCGCACAGCTATGAACGAAGGTCGGCCCCAAACACGCTCTCCCATGAGCTACATGCTCCGCTTCGTCATGATCAATGCGTTGCTGGGCATCAGCATCTACGAGGCGTACAAGCAGGGCGCTCAACTGACCGGCAAGGTTCTTGCGCTGTATATCGGCATGGGCGTGCTTGCAAACTTACTCATGTACTTTGGCGCACGCGCTCGGCGCCGCATGCAATCTCGTTAGGCAAAACAGTTAGGGAAGCAAACTATGTCGACACCGAAAACGCTCTTCGAAAAAGTCTGGCAGCAGCACCTGGTGGCAGAACCTGCGGGCGAGCCGCCGTTGCTCTACATCGATCTGCAGCTGGTCCACGAGGTCACGAGCCCGCAGGCGTTTGAGGGCCTGCGCATTGCAGGCCGCAAGCTGCGCCGGCCCGACCGCCACATTGCCACGGTGGACCACAACGTGCCCACCACCAGCGTGGAAGATCGTCTGCACATTGTCGACCAGATTGCGTCGAAGCAGGTGCAGGCGCTGCGCACCAACTGCGCTGACTTTGGCATTGAGTTTTTCGATGTGCAGGATGCATCGCAGGGCATTGTCCACATGATTGGGCCCGAACTGGGCGCGACCAAGCCAGGCATGACCATCGTCTGCGGCGACTCGCACACATCCACGCACGGCGCATTCGGCGCAATGGCCTTCGGCATTGGCACCAGCGAGGTGGAGCATGTGATGGCCACGCAGACGCTGCCGCAGTCCAAGCCAAAGACCTTCCGCATTACCGTCGACGGCGAGCTGCCCTTTGGCGTGACCGCGAAGGACATCATCCTCGACATCATCGGCAAGATTGGCACGGACGGCGCGACGGGTTACGCGATTGAGTACGCGGGCTCTGCCATTCGCGCGCTCAGCATGGAAGGCCGCATGACCGTCTGCAACATGAGCATTGAAGCAGGCGCGCGCGCCGGCATGATCGCTCCGGATGAGACGACGTTTGAATATCTGAAGGGCCGTCGCTTCTCCCCGCAGGGCGACGCGTGGGAACAGGCCGTTGCGCACTGGCGCACTCTGCCCACCGACGAAGGCGCAACCTTTGACCGCGAGATGCACATTGACGCAGCAACTCTGGCGCCCGCGGTGACGTGGGGCACATCGCCGGGCATGCACGCGACGATTGATGGCAAGGTGCCTTCGCTGGATGACGCGCGCTCAGACGCCGACCGTAAGAGCTTTGCCAAGGCGTACGAGTACATGGATCTGCAACCCGGCATGCCGATGGAACAGATCACCATCGACACGGTCTTCCTTGGTTCGTGCACCAACGGCCGCATTGAAGATCTGCGCGCCGCAGCCGCCGTGGTGAAGGGCCACCACATTGCCGCGAAGATTCGCGCGATGGTTGTGCCCGGCTCGCAGCAGGTAAAGCGGCAGGCGGAAGAGGAAGGGCTGGACGCCATCTTCAAGACTGCTGGCTTTGAGTGGCGCGAGCCAGGATGCAGCATGTGCCTTGGCATGAACCCGGATATTCTGCAGCCCGGCGAACGTTGCGCCTCCACATCGAACCGCAACTTTGAAGGCCGCCAGGGCCGCGGTGGACGCACACATCTTGTATCGCCAGAGATGGCTGCAGCCGCTGCCATCACCGGACATTTCACCGACATTCGCAAGTGGAAGTCCGCCGAACTGAATCTCGCAACCAAGCAGATGCTCGCAGAAGGAGGTTCGCTGTAATGGTTCCCATCAACGAAATCAAATCGAAGGCCATGCCGCTGCCGCTGCCCAACATCGACACGGACCAGATCATTCCCAAGCAGTTCCTCAAGCGCATTGAACGCACGGGCTATGGCGACTTTCTGTTTTACGACTGGCGCTACAACCTTGACGTGCCCGACTCCGTGACGCCCAACGCGGACTTTGTGCTGAACAAGCCGGAGTACCAGGGCGCGCAGATTCTGATTGCGGAGCGCAACTTTGGCTGCGGCTCCTCGCGCGAACACGCGGCGTGGGCTATCAACCAGTTTGGTTTCCTCGCCGTCATCGCGCCCACGTTTGCAGACATCTTCTTTTCCAACGCGGGCAAGAACGGCATCATCCTTGTGCGCCTTGATGATGAGCAGGTGAAGACGTTGATGGATCGCTCCATCAAGAACCCTGACCACATCATCACGGTCAACCTGGAGCACCAGACCGTCACCGACGATGCAGGCTTCAAGGCTACGTTTGAGATCGATCCGTTCCGCAAGTTCTGCCTGCTGAACGGCTACGACGACATCGGCCTGACACTGCGCCACATCGAAGACCTCGACAAGTTCGAAGAGAAGCACAACAACGAATTCTGGTCCGCACCAAAGCTGGCAACGAAGTAGAGCTTTGAAAGGTACGGGCTTCAGCCCGTACACAAGAACGAATCAGAGATCGCGGCTTTAGCCGCTGAGGGAATTGCATCTTGAGCACGAACGAATTACTACCCGGCAAGCGTCAATCCGCAGTACTAACTGAAGGCCCGTCCCGCGCGGCTGCGCGCGCCATGCTGCGTGGCGTGGGCTTCACCAAGGAAGACCTGCACAAGCCCATCATCGGCATTGCCAACACATGGACCGAGATTGGCCCCTGCAACTATCACCTGCGCGACATTGCCGAGGCCGTGAAGGAAGGCATTCGCGCCGCCGGCGGCACGCCCATGGAGTTCAACACCGTCACCATCTCGGACGGCATCACCATGGGCACGGAGGGCATGAAGGCTTCGCTGGTCTCGCGCGAGGTCATCGCCGACTCCATCGAACTGGTTGCGCGTGGCAACAGCTTCGACGGCCTGGTGTGTATCGCAGGCTGCGACAAGAATATGCCCGGCGCCATCATGGCGCTGGCACGTCTCGACATCCCCGGCATGATGCTCTACGGCGGCTCCATCGCGCCCGGCCACATGCATGTTGGTGCGGACGGCAAGACGCCGCAGCCCGGCAGCGACAAGACCATCGACATCACCATTCAGCAGGTGTTTGAGGCCATTGGCGCGCACGCCGCTGGCAAGATCAATGATGCGCAGCTTGAAGAAGCAGAAGGCTCTGCATGCCCCGGCCCCGGCGCATGTGGCGGCCAGTTCACCGCAAACACCATGGCCATGGCCGGTGAGTTTCTCGGCATAAGCCCCATGGAGATCACAGGCGTGCCTGCCATGAGCGCGGACAAACACGCAGCCAGCCGCGAAGCCGGCAAGCTTGTGATGGACCTTGTCCGCAACAACATCAAGCCATCGCAGATCCTCACGCGTGAATCGATGGACGACGCCATCGCCGCAGTCTGCGCATCCGGTGGCAGCACCAACGCAGTGCTGCACATGATCGCAATCGCGCATGAACTGCAGATTCCGCTCACCATGGACGACTTCGACACCATCAGCGAAAAGACGCCCTTCATCTGCGATCTGCAGCCGGGCGGCAAGCGCGTTGCGCGTGACTACCAGGATGCGGGAGGTTCGCGTGTGTTGGCATCGCGCCTTGCAGAGAAGGGTCTGCTCAACGGCAACACGCCCACCGTGAGCGGCAAGACGGTTCGCGAAGAAGCCGCGCAGGCAAAGGAGACCACAGGCCAGGACGTGATCCTGCCGTGGAGCAATCCTCTGAAGCCCACGGGCGGCCTCGTCATCCTGAAGGGCAACCTTGCGCCTGAGGGTTGCGTGGTGAAGGTGGCCGGGCACGAGCGTGTGCTGCACACCGGTCCTGCACGCGTCTTTGATTCAGAGGACCTGTGCTTTGCCGCGGTGAATCGCGGGGAGATCAAGCCGAACGACGTTTGCGTGATCCGCTATGAAGGCCCCAAGGGCGGCCCCGGCATGCGTGAGATGCTCGCCGTCACCGCGGCGATCAAGGGCATTCCTGAGCTGAGCGAAACCGTTGCTTTGTTGACGGACGGTCGCTTCAGCGGCGCAACGCGCGGTCTGATGGCAGGCCACGTCGCTCCGGAAGCGCAGGACGGCGGACCGATTGCGTTTGTGCACGAGGGCGACAGCATCACCTTCGACATTAAGGCACGCGAACTGCGTGTCAACATCAGCGACGAAGAACTTGCAGCACGCAAGAAGAACTTCAAGGCACCGGCACCACGCTACAAGCGCGGCGTCTTCGCCAAGTACGCCAACACGGTAAGCAGCGCATCATTCGGAGCAGTCACTTCATAAATGATTGAAGCGCAAATCCATTACGGTAGTGCATGGCATGCTTGGCCGATGCGACTCTTTCAAGCAGTGTTCTTGCTTGCGAGTCTTATGTTTGTTCGCGGCTGGTTTGCCTTCGTTTGGTTTGTGTTCTTAGCATTCTTTGAGTGGCATATCTGGCAAGTCGTGCAGGCAATCGCCGACAAGGATGGTGTCAGGATTCGGCGATGGATCAAATGGAAAGATATTAGCTGGCTTGATATCTCTCCTCCGTCACACCAACGTTGGGCTTGGTACTTAGCGATCACTGTTCCGAAGGAGAAACTTTGGAATCGTTATCTGCTACTTTCACGAGCGGGTTATTCGCTCAAAGAAATCGAAATGTTGGACATCGAGAAACGTTGCATCCGCGATCAGCTAGAGGACAGCACAAGCGGACGCACAAACTGAGGAAACGCAACTGTTAGAAGCGATCAAATCCGTGTTGAAGCAGGCGGCGCACGCGCGCCACAGCGGCCAGGCTGCTGAGGCGGAGCGTCTGTACAAGGAAGCCGCTGCGGAAGCCAAGGCGAAGGATGATGTCATCCGTGCAGAGGCTTTGCTGGGTGTGGCGCAGGCGCGACGCGACCAGGGCGACCGCATTGGTGCATCCATCAACTATGCGGAGGCCATCACGATCCTTCGCGGCGCAGGCGCTGGCAAACAGCTTGCAGATGGCCTGCGTCACGCTGCCGACGTGCGCAGCCAGCTTGGAGAGTACGCCGCTGCTGGATCGCAGATTGAAGAGGCCATTCGTCTCTATCGAATCCTTATCCCGAACGGCGAAGCCAACCAGTTAGACCTCGCCAACGCACTCCGCGTCTCTGCACTCAACGATGAGCGCGAAGCCTTCGCATCGTTTACCGAAGCATGCGAGTTGTACACACAACTCAACGTGCAGGCCGGTGCCGAGGAGTGCACAAAACATCTGTACCACCTGAAGCAAGCCAGCCCGCACCTGCAGGAGCCCGCAGCATGAGCGACA
>JAMFTB010000230.1 GCA_026225595.1 Terriglobus sp.
CCTTGCCGGCACCAGTGAATGAGTGCAACGACCATTCACATCCTCCACGGGAGCAATGGACCTTCCAAGACACCTCTAGCTGCATCTGATAGTGCATGGCTAAGGCAACTCTAGAAACCGAACTGAAAAAGCAGTTAAAGGCGCTGTTAGTCGGCGGGCAGGCGCACGCAAAGCTGGACGACGCCGTGAAGGACATGCCCTTTGAGCTGCAGGGCCGCGTACCCGATGGCCTGCCGTACTCGCCGTGGCAGCTGCTGGAACACATCCGCCTGGCGCAAAAGGACATCCTGGAGTTCAGCGACAACGCCGACGGCAACTACCGCCCCATGAAGTGGCCGGACGACTACTGGCCCAAAGATGCCGTGCCACCGAACAGCAAGGCGTGGAACAACAGCGTGGCGGAGTTGAAGAAGGATCGCCATGCCTTTGAAAAGCTGTTGAAGGAGGGCGACTTAATCGAGCCATTTGCCTGGGGCGAAGGCCAGAACCTGCTGCGCGAGGCGCTGCTGATTGCCGACCACGAGAGTTACCACACCGGCGAACTGGTCATGGCGCGCCGCCTGCTGGGTGCATGGAAGCCCAAGAAGGGCCACGCATGAACGAGCCGCAGGTAATCGCGGAGATGCTCACCGCGAAGACCATCGCAGTGGTTGGCCTGTCGGACGATCCGATGAAGGCAAGCCACTATGTCTCTGCATACATGCAGGCGGCGGGCAAGCGCATCCTGCCGGTCAATCCATCGATTGAAAGCGTGCTGGGCGAACGCAGTTACGCCTCGCTTGCAGACCTGCCCGTTCGGCCGGATCTGGTAAATGTCTTTCGTCTGCCACGAGCGATACCGGGCATTGTGGACGAGATGATTGCCATGGGCTTTGACGCGCTGTGGACGCAGGCTGGCATTGTGAACGCTGAAGCTGCCGCCAAGGCAGAGGCGCACGGCATGCGCGTGGTGATGGACCACTGCCTGATGGTGGAGCACCGCGCCCACGCTCGCTAATCGCCCGAAAGAATTGCGACCGCCGTCTTCCGCAATTCGTCAACACGTTAGTGACAAATACTGCCATGCAGCACCCTACAATGCAGAAGATGATCCTCAAGCGCCTCCAACGTCTGTTGCCGGTCCTCATGCTGGCCCTGTTGCCCTGTGTTCTGTCTGCGCAGATTGGCGCGCCCGTGGGCAACGGTGGTCCTGGCCCGGTGAAGGCGCAGCACCTGACGGTGGAGATGGTCTCCGCCGGACCGCAGATTGCGGTTGGCGGCAACCAGACCATCGGCTTCGTGTTTTCCATGGAGGACGGCTGGCACGTCTACTGGCGCAACGCCGGCTTCGCAGGCTATCCGCCGCGCGTGAAATGGACGCTGCCCGGCAGCGTTTCTGCCGGTCCGCTGCGCTTTCCCATCCCGGACCGCCTGCCGCTGGACACCACGGTCGACTACGGCTACGAGGATGAGGTCGCCTACCCGGTGACCATTGACGTTGCCAAGGGCGTGAAGGCCGACAAGGCAGGGAACATCCACCTGGCCGCCCGGCTGGATTGGCTGGTGTGCAAGCAGGTCTGCATCCCCGGCAAGGCAGACCTTGGGCTTGACCTGAAGCTGATGCCTGCGGGCACCGCCGTAAGCCGCGATGGCGAAACCGTTGGCGAGTTGGGCAATGCGATGAAGCACATGCCTGGGCCGCCGCCTGCAAACTTTCGCCTGACGGCCACCAGCAGCGGCAACGATCTGCTGCTGACGGCGATCATCGGGCACAAGCCTGCGGATGCGGAGTTTTACCCGTGGGATGGCGACATTATTGCCGACACGGCGGAGCAGCCCATTGACCTGCTGGATGACGGCGTCCGCATTCACATGCGGCGTTCGCCCTCGGCGAAGGCATGGCCCGCGGCACTGCATGGACTCATCAAGTTCTCCGGTGACGAGGCCTACGAGATCAACGTTCCGGTGGTTGCCGGTGCGTTTCCACCCGTGAAGGCAGCCTCCGGAGCATCGGTTGAAAAAGTTACGGCTTTAGGCGCGGTGGGACTCGCGTTCGTCGGCGGCATGCTGCTGAACCTGATGCCGTGTGTTTTTCCGGTGCTGTTCCTCAAGGCGCTGTCGTTGCTGCAGTCGTCCAACGAAGAGAAGCATCGTGTGCGTTCGCATGGCGTGGCCTACACGCTGGGCATCGTCGCCTCGTTCTGGCTGGTGGTTGCGGCGCTGCTGGCGCTGCGCGCGGGCGGTAAGCAATTTGGCTGGGGCTTCCAGCTGCAGTCGCCGGGCTTTGTGGTGGTGCTGGCGGCGTTCCTGTTCTTCTTCGCGCTGTCGCTGGCGGGCATGTTTGACTTTGGCCTGACGCTCACCAGCGCAGGCGATTCGCTCACGAAAAAGAGCGGCTACTCCGGCAGCTTCTTCACCGGCGTGCTTGCTACCGTGGTTGCTACACCGTGCGTTGGCCCCTTCATGGGAGCAGCCATCGGCTTTGCGCTTGCGCAGCCTGCGGTTGTGACGTTCCTCGTGTTTACCGCGCTTGCGCTTGGGCTCGCAGCGCCGTATCTGGCGCTGACTCTGCAGCCTTCGTGGATACGCTTCCTGCCCAAGCCCGGTGCCTGGATGGAGCTGCTGAAGCAGATCACCGCACTGCCGCTGTTGGGATGGGTGATCTGGCTTGTCTACATCTATGGTCGCCTGTTTACCGGCGGAAGCGATCCCAGCGAGCCTCTGACCCGCATGGTGCTGCTGCTGGCATGCCTGCTCGTGATTGCGATTGCTGCATGGTTCCTCGGCCGCTGGCCTGCCAGGCGCTGGAGCACCATCGTGGCTGTTGTGATCGCACTTGGAGCTATTGCGATTCCGCTTTCCGCTTCGCATGAAGAGGCAGGCGCAACAGACTGGAAGCCGTTCTCTGCAGAAGCCGTGTCGCAGGCGCGTTCGCAGGGCAAGGCCGTCTTCGTGGACTTCACCGCGGCGTGGTGCCTCAGCTGCCAGGTGAATGAGCGCGTAGTGCTGAAGACGGATGACGTGAAGAAGCAGCTGGGCGCTGCAAACGTGGTCGCCATGCGCGCCGACTGGACGCAGTACGACGAGAAGATCACGGCAGCGCTTGCAGCGGCAGGCCGCAGCGGCGTGCCCACGTACATCATCTATCCGGCCAACCCGTCAGCGCCTGCGGACGTGTTGCCTGAGGTGCTGAGCAAGGGCATTGTGCTGGACGCTCTGAAGAGGGACATCAAGAAGTAGCTTGTGCCATCCAATGTTTCATTGTCGTCATCCTGAGCGTAGCGAAGGATCCCGACGCAGTGGTATAGCCGACGGTGTTGGCGCTTTTCCGCCCGCAGAGTTCGTGCAACAGAAGATGGGAATGGCGATGACACACGACGCATCGTCGGAATCCTTCGCTGCGCTCAGGATGACGTCAAGAGGAGTCAGGCGTTGCGCTTCGCGGCTTCTTTCGCTCGCGCGATTTCTTCCATGCGCTGTGCCAGCTGGCGTTCGCGGCCCTGGTCTGTGGGCTGGTAGTAGTTGCGGCTTTCCAGTCCCGGTGGCATGCACTCCATGTCTGCTACTTTGCCGGGCAGGTCATGCGCGTACTGGTAATCCTTGGCGTAGCCCAGATCCTTCATCAACCGCGTTGGAGCGTTGCGCAGGTGCAGCGGCACGGGCTGTGCGCCGATCGCGTTGACATCTGCAGTGGCCTCGTTGAAGGCGACGTAGAGCGCGTTCGACTTGGGCGCCAGCGCCAGGTACACCACCGCCTGCGCCAGTGCAAGATCACCCTCCGGCGAGCCGAGGAAGTGCATTGCCTGCTGCGCTGAGAGTGTCAGATTCAATGCTTCAGGCGCGGCCAGTCCAATGTCTTCTACCGCCATGCGCACCACGCGGCGCGCCACGTACATGGGGTCTTCGCCCGCGGCCAGCATCCGCCGCAGCCAGTAGATCGACGCATCCGCGTCCGAGTTACGCACGCTCTTGTGCAGCGCGCTGATCAGGTCATAGTGCTGCTCACCATTCTTGTCGTACAGCAGCGTGCGCTGCTGCAGAGCGTCCTGCACCGTGTTCTGCGTGAGTGTGGTTTCGCCACGGCCCGCCAGCAGATGTGCGCTGGTCTCCAGCGCATTCAGCGCATAGCGCGCGTCGCCGTTGGCAAAGGATGCAATGCTCTCAAGCGCGCCTTCAGCCGCAGTCAGATGCAGCCTTCCAAGGCCACGCTCTTCGTCGCTCAGAGCAGTGCGCAGCAGCGTGACAATCTCGTCGTTTGAGATGGACTGCAGCACGTAGACGCGGCTGCGTGAGAGCAGAGCAGCGTTCACCTCAAAAGACGGATTTTCCGTTGTCGCGCCAATCAGCCGAAGAGCGCCTCGCTCGACATAAGGTAAAAATGCGTCCTGCTGCGCCTTGTTGAAGCGGTGAATCTCATCCACAAACAGGATGGTTCGCAGACCATGGCTTGCGGCGCGTTCTGCGTCGACCATCACCTGCTTGATCTCCTTGATGCCGCTGGTGACCGCGCTGAATTCGATGAAGGTCGCCGACGTGGTCTTCGCGATGATCTTGGCCAGTGTTGTCTTGCCAGTGCCCGGAGGTCCCCAGAAGATCATCGACCCCGGCTCGCCGCCCTCAATGGCTACGCGCAGCGGTTTGCCGGGGCCAACCAGGTGTGCCTGCCCGGCAAACTCATCCAGCGTGCGCGGCCGCATGCGCTCCGGCAGCGGAGCATCACGGCCTACAGTTGCAGGCGGATCGAACTGGTCAAAGAGGCTCATCGCGTGGCGGGGCTCATCGTGCGTCTGTCTTCTTCGATGCAGATCGCTGCTGCGATGCCTCATACAGCAGCAGAGAAGCCGCAACGGCGGCGTTCAGGCTCTCCGTTGGACCGGGGGTGGTCAGCGTAATGCGTTCGTCCGCCAGCTGCAGCACGGCGTCTGAAAGGCCGCTGCCTTCATTGCCCACGGCAAGAATCACAGCGCCGCGCAGATCGCACACATGCGCGGGCGTGCCCTCGCGAGCCACGGCAGCAAACAGCCGGGCATCCACGGCGCGCAAACCTTGCAACAAAGAAGCATCCCAGCGCGGCAGGGGCATGCGGAAGGCTGCACCTGCAGCGGCACGCAGGCACTTGCCGTTCCACGGATCGACGGTGCCGGGGGTGAGCGCAACGGCGTCCGCACCAAATGCCTCAGCCGACCGGATGAGCGTGCCCAGGTTGCCGGGGTCCTGCAGACCATCTGCCAGCATCAGCAGGCCGCCTGCGCGCGGCGTGTACGCGGTCTTTGGACACTGCAGCAGGGCGGCAATCCCTTGTGCCTGCTCGGTTGCGGCGGCGCTGTCAAAGGCGTCAGGGGAGAGCAGCACCACCTCGCCGACTGCTCCCGGAGGTAGCTGGTCCAGCACAGCTGCCTGATCGTCGCGTACGAACAGCGTATTCAGCAGCAGGCCGCTGGCCACGGCCTCGCGGACGAGGTGAAAGCCCTCAATGCCCACGGTGTCTCCGCGACGCTGCGAAAGCGCGGTTCGCAGGGCGCGCACGCGGGGGTTGGTTCGGCTGGTGATTCGTTCGGCCATCACTGCGGATTCTACTGTGTTGAGCTGGAAGCGCTTCTGTGTTGAGCCAGTAGAGTTTCCATGCAGCCGGGTTGTGCTACCGTGCTGTTTTGAAGCGTTTGCGCGCGCGGCACAGGTTGCCGCCGGGAGTTTGGATGTCAGCGGAGATGTTGCGTATCGATCCGGATGAACCAGAGCCGGACCTGGTGCGGCACGTGGCGAAGTGTCTTGAGAGCGGCATGGTGGTGGCGCTGCCCACAGACACTTTCTATGGATTGGCCGTCGATCCGGTCAATCTGCATGCGGTCGAGCAGATTTACGACCTGAAATCGCGTGCCAAGCACAAGCCGCTGTCGCTGCTGATTGCGGATGTGGCGCAGAGCTACGAGCTGGCGCGCGAAGTGGATACAACGTTTGACAAGCTGGCGGAGAAGTTCTGGCCGGGGCCGTTGACCATCATTGTGAAGGCGAGTTCGCGGCTGCCGCTGCGGGTTACCGCTAACACCGGCAACGTGGCGCTGCGCGTGCCAGATGCTCCCATCGCGCGCGCTGTCGTCCGTGAGCTGGGCCTGCCCATTACGGCAACCTCCGCAAACCTGGCCGGGCACGCGGAGTGCAGCCACGCACGCTGCGTCCGCGAGCAGCTGGGCGATAAAATTCCCATGATTGTGGATGGCGGCCCAACTGCGCGCAATGTTGCTACAACGATTGTGGACCTGAGCGGCGGCGGCAACTCCTGGATGATTCTGCGCGAAGGCGCGATCCCGACACACGAGATCGTACTGGCGCTGCAACGATAAAACCTCTGCCGGGCTCCAGCGTCCGGGGAAGATGAACATGGCAAGAGCGAGCAACAGACGAAGGGGTGGCGGCCGGGGCGGCAACGGACATGCGTTCCGCACGCTGTTTGTGCTGCTGCTTGTGGTTGCTGCGGTGTGGTTTGCCAGTGTCTACGTGCGCATTGACCGCGTGGCGCGGGAGGATCAGGCACGGCCGGCCGATGCCATTGCCGTCTTTGGTGCGGCGCAGTATGTGGGACGTCCATCGCCGGTATTTCATGCGCGGCTGGATCATGCCGTATCTCTCTATCGCAAACAGATGGCGCCGATCATCATCACGTTGGGCGGTGCGGGCGATGACCACTCCGGCCAGAGTGAGGGCGAGGTGGGCCGCGACTACCTGCTGGCGCAGGGAGTGCCGTTTGACAGCATTATTGCGGAGACCCAGTCCGTGGATACCGAGCAGCAGGCGACGATGCTGGCAGAGATTGCCCGCGACCGCCACCTGAACCGCATTATCGTCGTCAGCGACGCAACCCACCTCTTCCGCATCCGCGCGCTATGCCATCAGGAGGGGCTGGATGTGCTGACCTCGCCGCGTGCGCCGTTTGGCAATTTGTCTGCCTGGGGACGGTTTACGCGGGTGACGCACGAAATCCTCAGCTACACCTTTCTGCGTCTGCACATTGAGGCGGGCTGGGCCCGTCGCTGGATGGAAGGCCTGGAAGACCTGTAATAACGGTCAATTCGTAGCTGGAATGACGCCGCCCCCGTCCAATAAGAGAAGCACATGGACGCAGGAAGAACGGGGAACCGAGATGGGAACCGTGTCTTGGCCTTCCGTTCCGTTACAATCAAACATGGTGGGGCCGTAGGCTCCGCAGGACCGCGCTCGATCGCGGCGCAGGTAGCAGGAGCAGCGTTTGTATTCAGTTCCACGTCAGGTTTTTCGAAGGGCTGCCCGGCCGGTGGTCCGTTGCATGGGCGCAGCCGCAGTTATTTCCGTTGCCCTCTCCATTGCTGGATGCGGTAACACCTATCGCCCGGTGGTCAGTGCCATTAATCCGGTGGGCCCGTCGACACAGCCCACGGTGTACGGCACGGCATTGTCTGATCCCGGCAACGGCCAGGGCGGTTTGATCACCGTGTTTGATGTCTTTGGTGACACCACCATTGCCAACGCCACCGTGGCATCCCTGCCGTCGTACCTGGGGTTGGATGCGCTGGGGGACGCCTATGTGCTGCACAGCAACTCGGTGCTGGTGGATTCGTTCGCCTCTGCACCGGGCTTGATGACCCAGACGGTGAAACAGTCGTCGCTGACTGCCGGCACAGGACCAAGCCAGATCAATCCCGGCTCGGGCAGCGGCCCGATTTATATCATTGAGCCACTGGTCAACAAGGTAGCTGTACTTACCGGCGGCGCTCCGCCCACCATCCGGCAGGAGCTGCCAATACCGCAGCTCTGTGGCGGGGCAAACCTGGTGTGCACTCCGGTTTACACCCTTGGCCTTGGTACCTCTCCTCGCGTTTATGTGCTTAGCCAAAGCGCCACGGCCGGTACCACGGGGACGGCTACAGCCATTGAGAACGGCACGAACAACGTCATCTCTGCCACCATTCCGGTGGGCATCAGCCCGGTTTACGGCGTTATGACTGCGGATGCACGCCGCGCCTTTGTGATCAACAGCCAGGGCACAGGCGGCACCAACGGTACCGTCAGCGTCATCAACGTAGCTGCCAACAATCTTGATACCACCGTGAATGTTGGTCCCAACCCGCAGTGGGCTGACATTGCGCCTGCGATCAATGAGCTTGCTGTGCTGAACGCCGGCAGCAGTGGCAATGCGGGTTCGCTTACGGTCATCAACATTGCACTCTGTTCGCAGCTTGCACTGCCCGGCAACGTAGAGTGCGACCCCAACAACCCGGTGGATGGCGCCAACTTTGGGCAGGTGCTTGCTACCGTGCCGGTTGGCAAGGGGCCGGTGCAGGTGGCGGTTCTGCAGGACCTGAGCAAGGCATACGTGGCCAACGCTGCTGATGGCACGGTGACTGTTGTGGATCTGAAGCGCATGGTCGTCACAACCACTATCAATGTGGGCGGCCACCTCAACTGGATTCAGGCGGTCGCCGGTAATCCTACGGGCAAGGTCTTTGTCACTGCGGCAGACACGCAGGTGATGACGGTCATCCGCACGGATACCGATGCGGTCAGCACCACCATCCCGCTGCAGGGTAATGCCGTCTCAGTCCGCATCGCTCAAGTACAGGCGCAGTAAGCGAAGCCAAACAAACCAGCAAAAGGGGAGCCATGGAGGCTCCCCTTTGCTGCGTCTGTGTTTTGCTGTTTAGCCTAAGAGCCGATCAGCAGGATGGGAAGCGTGGGTGTCTGTGCGCCGCCATCGTCTTCCATGGTCACGCCGAACGTACCGGCCACCACGCCCTTTGGCAGCTCCGGAAGAATCACGCTGGCATAGCCGCGCTCGTCGGGCTTGAAGGTGCCTGCGGGAATGGGCTGGCGGCCTTCGCCAATGGGGATCAGCCACAGCTCATACGTCTTGTAGGGCGGTAGCTGCTCCAGGTTGTTGCCCTGAAAGAGCAGCGATCCATTTTCTGCCAGGTACGTCACACGTGCCGACGGCAGCGGAGGTGTGCTGGTCTTGGTCAGCGTAAAGCGCTGCGACGCGCCGGAGCGTAGGGTCTCCATCACCGCCAACGCCTTTGCTGAGCTTTCCGTTGCTTTAGATGCTTTGGCGTTGGAAAAAGAAACCTGGTCCTGCATGACCTGTACGCGGTGGTACAGATTCCATACGCCCACGGCCATACCCGCAGCCACGGCCCAGCCTGCCCACGGCGTGAGCACGGCAAATACGTTCTTCCGCGGTGCTTCATCTTCCACGTACGAGCGGAAGGGCAGTGTTCCATCAGACGAAGGCGTGTAGGTGTCGCCATCCTGCTGGATGGGCATGAGGCCGTTGCGCAGGCCAGAGCCGGCTGGTATCGGCTCACCGGCAAGGCCGGGTAGCGCTGCAATGCCATGTACAGCAGTCTGCGCTGCCGGAGCAGCAGCAGAGCGCTCCGACGTGAGGGACTTCTTCTCGCGCGCCACCTGCTTTAACAGGCGCTGACGTGTCAGCGGCGAAGGTGCCTGCTGCTCTGCGGACATCGCCAGCAGGGCCAGGTCGCCACGTACGTTGGCAAGCTCTGCGCGCGCCTCAGGCGACTGCAGCAGAAAGTTCTCAAGGCGAGTCTGCTCTTCTGGATCCAGCAGCTGCATCGCGTAGAGGTACAGATCTTCAGCTGTTACGGGTGTATTGCTCACGCTTGCATCGCCTTTCTGAGAACCAGCAGAGCGGTTCGAATCCGCGTCTTGACGGTACCCAGCGGGTCACCCGTAAGCTCTGCTATCTCGGAATGTGTCAGGCCATCAAAGAAGGCCATCTCAACTACCTTGCGCTGCTCTGGTGGCAGGCCTGTCATAACGCCGCGGGCCCGTTCCATCATCACAGATCGTTCGGCCTCATCGGCCAGGTTGTACGGTGATGCCAGCGCAATGTCGTCCACGGAATCCTGCGGCTTACGGCGCCTCAGTGAATCAATGGAACGGTTGCGTGCCACCACCGCAAGCCACCCGCCCAACGAACCGCGGGTTGAAACAAAACTGTCCGGCTTACGCCAGATCTGCATGAAGATGTCCTGAAGAACATCCTCTGCTGCCGCCGGATCCCGAAGCACACGCAGTGCCACGGAGTACACCACCCTTGAGTAGCGGTCGAAAAGCGTCGCCATGGCGGCCTCGTCGCCCCGCTGCACACGAGTGAGCAGAAAGCCGTCATCCGTGGATGGCGCCAATTCACTCTCTCTGGCATAGGAACGCGTCAGCGGCTCACCCGGATTGGGTTGAGTTTCGCTGTTGCCGAACGAAATGTCGGAGGGTGCCATTATTTCGATCCTGTGAAGGCAACTTGTAATGCCGTTGTGAACTACCACTCCAGTGCCAAGCCTGCGGAATTGAGTGTAACTCGCCGTCGCACATTTTGTGCAGTTTGAGAGGATGGGAAGATGAACTGTGCGGGTTGCTCCGTTGTTGTGGAGAGGTTGTTGACGTGGCAAAAGTAAGGCTGGACAAATTGCTGGTGGAGCGCGGCCTGGTGCAGTCGCGTGAACGAGCCGCGGGCATGATTCTTGCCGGCCGCGTGCTGGTGGATGAGCAGAAGCAAAGCAAGGCCGGCGCTGCCGTCAATGAAGATGCCGCACTGCGTCTGCTGGGCGAAGAGATGCCCTACGTCAGCCGTGGCGGACTCAAGCTGCGTGGCGCTCTGGATCACTGGGGCATCGACGTTACCGGGCGACTGTGCGCAGACATTGGCGCGTCCACAGGCGGTTTTACCGATTGCATGCTGCAGGCTGGCGCCATCGGCGTGCTGGCGGTGGACACAGGCTATGGCCAGCTGGACATGAAGCTGCGCATGGACCCGCGAGTCCGGCTGATGGAGCGCACCAACGCCCGCCTGTTGCAGCCGGGCACGCTGTTGCAACAGGTGCAGACGCTTGCTGCATCATTGACGCCCGTGCCCGAGGCAAACACCACAGCCACATTCTTTGCGATGGACGTCTCGTTCATCTCTGCAACGCTGGTGCTGCCTGCCGTTGTTGGCGGGCTTGCTGCGCCAGATGAGCCCTGGCATGGCGAAGCGGTGCTGCTGGTGAAGCCGCAGTTTGAGGCGGGACGCGAGTGGGTGGGCAAGGGCGGCATCGTCCGCGACCCTGCGGCGTACACCATCGCCATCGACCGCGTCCGCGGCGCTGTTGTTGAGCTTGGCGGCAATACGAGCGAACCTATCGAATCTCCCATTACGGGTGCTGAAGGCAATCGCGAATTTCTGCTTCATGCTCGCTTTGCTCACTGAAAGATAAAAGCAGAACGCGAAGGGCACTAAGGTTACGCGAAGGCCGCGAAGGATCTTTTCGAAGGCCGGTAAGGTCGCACCAGGCTGCTAAGGTTCTTTGTTTTTCTTGGCGTCCTTCGCGTGCTTTTCCTTCGCGTCATTCGCGTTCTGCTTGTAAAGGACTGGGTACACTGTTGCTATGCCACATGTTGCCATCATCTCGAAGCCGCTGAAGACGGAGCTGACGGCCCTTATACCGGAGTTAGTGACGTGGCTGGAGCAACATGGCTACGAAGTCAATCTGGATGAGACCAGCGCCGCGTACGTGAACTGCGAAGGCATGGTGCGCGAGAGCATGACCGACTGCTGCCCGGAGCTTGTCATCGTCCTGGGCGGCGACGGCACACTGCTGTCTGCAGCACGCGCCTTTGCACGAACGGACACGCCGATCCTGAGCGCGAACCTGGGCTCGCTGGGCTTTCTTACCGAGGTGCCACTCTCTGAGCTCTACAAGACGCTGGACGCATGGCGTGAGGGTTCGTGCACCATTGACGAGCGCAGCATGATGCACGCGCAGCTGTTGCGGCAGGGCAAGGTCTTTCAGGAATGGGATGCGCTGAACGACGTGGTCATCTCAAAGGGCGCCATCGCCCGCATGGGCGACTACGTGGTGGACCTGGGTGGCCAGCGCGTAGCGCGCTTCCGGTCCGACGGCATCATCATCTCCACACCCACCGGCTCAACCGCCTACAACCTGGCGGCGAACGGACCCATCGTGATGGGAAATGTCGACGCCATGATTGTGAACCCCATCTGCCCGCACCTGCTCACCATCCGGCCCATTGTGGTGCCGGGCAGCACGGAGATTCGCGTGTCGGTCGAGGGCATTCCTGACCAGACGTATCTGACCGTCGACGGGCAGGAAGCAGTGGAACTGGAACTGGGCGATCAGCTGCGTTGCAGCCGCTCAAAGTATCGCGTGCGGCTGGTTCGCCTGGGCGAGCATGGCTTGTTCAATGTGCTGCGCGAAAAGCTGAAGTGGGGCGAGAGATAAGTGCTTCGCACCGTCCTCTACGTCGCTCTCGCGACGTGATTCTGACAACGGCATAGGGCTGAAGAAGCCCGGCCTCGCGCCGGGCTTTTGTCTTGTTCGCTGGATTCATAAAAGCCTCCCGTATTCAACAGAAAAGGCCCCTTTCGGGGCCTTTTCAAGGTCTTATATGGTGCACCCGGAAGGATTCGAACCTCCGACCTATTGGTTCGTAGCCAATTGCTCTATCCAGCTGAGCTACGGATGCACACGGCGCAGAACTTTCGTCCCAAAGCGCTTATTCAAGATACCAATTTGGAAGCTTTGTTGCAACCGCAGCAGGCCTGTTGGGTTACGCCGGAACCACGGCTGGATCATCCAGCTCCAGAGGCTCTTCCTTTGCTGGTGGATCGACCACGATGATGCCTGCGCGGCGCAGCAGCTGGCGCACAACGGGCTCCGTCAGGCGGGTTGCGTCATACTCAATGCCCACGGTGCCGGCGCGTTCATCCAGCGTGACGCGGCGAATACCGTAGACCTCGCGAACGCTGGCAAGCGCAAGCACGGAGCGTTCCGAAGGAGTCGTGGCGAAGTGGAAGAGCGCGTCAACTGTGGTCATGTGTGTGGCTGCAGAATATCAGTTGCCGTTACGCGGCGCGCAACACGTTCGTTACGGCGTTTCAGTAGAGCATCGCCGGTAGCTGCCAGCATCACCTTTTATGGCCCTGTTTCAGATTGGCGCCCCGTCGCGGCATCGACGTTCAGGTCAAAGGTCACGTCGCTTTGCGGCCTTCATATCCCACAAGTACCACAGCATCCCCGCGTTGGCGCGTGGAACCGCATGCAGAAAACCGTGACGCAGAATGGTATACACGCGTACCAGCCGATTCGGATGGCTTCCAGCGCGGATGTAAGCGTCGACAAGGAGTTGCTTGCCCGCGGGTAATACACCAGGGAAACGCTCACGCATCGCATATGCATTGTCTTCGCTCATCTCCCAGCCCTTGCGCCGCACATCGTGATCGCGCAGGCTTGGCACCAATCGATGCCCGGTCTTTGGTGCGCCCACCGCGTTATTCGCGTGTTGCCGGTATCGCACGGACTGCACCGGAAGCGGGATAAGGTGACCAAACGCGGAAGCCACCAGTGTGATCCACCAGTCATGCATGAACGCGCGATCCGGGATCGGCAGCGATCGCTCGACAAGTGCACGATTCAGAAGTCCCGTACATCCGGTAAAGATGTTTTGCGTAAGAAGGCGTTCGAATCGGTCAGTGTGGTGCCCCGGTATGCTGTGCTCTTTCCAGAAGGATGCCGCCAGTGTCCTCATCTGGTCATCGACGACTTCCAGATCTGTGAAAACGAGTAGAGGCTGCGTCGCACCGTAAAGTTTCTCAGAAGCCTGCATGGCCTGCATCTGCTTCGCGAGTTTATCCGCCTGCCACACATCATCCTGATCGCTCAGTGCGACGTAAGGGGCCGTTGATGCCTGCATCAGACGTTCAAAATTTCGCTTCGGGTGTCGCGTCGAAACACCGTCTCGCAGGACACGAATCTGTTTGGGATACCGCGCCTCATACTCGCGCAGGATCGCATCGGTTCCATCTGTCGATCCGTCGTCACGAGTCGTGATGGTGACATTCGGATATGTCTGCGAGAGGATCGAATCGATCTGGTCACGCAGGAAGCGCTCGCCGTTATAGGTGGCGAGCAGCACTTCGACTAGGGAAGGGGACGTCATCGCGATGGATAGAGACTGTCGTAGAGTGCCGCCATCCGCATTTCGCGCGCACCGGGTTGAGAAGGTCTATACGGAACTGTCGTGGCGAAGTGGAAGAGCGCGTCAACTTTGGCCATGTGCGTGGCTGCAGAATATCAGTTGCAGTTACGGGGTGCGCAAGAGGGCTTCATAGTCGGCGATCTGTTTCAGAGTGAGTGCATGCACATCGTCACCGGCCGCATGCGCGCGATACCACTGCACCAGCCACTCCAGCGTGGTGTCCATACGCAGGGATGGCCGCCAGCCCAGCTCTGCACGCGCCTTTGAGGCATCCAGCTTCAGGTAGCCTGCCTCGTGCGCGCCGGGGGCAGCATCCAGCACCCACTTCGCTCCATCGCCCCACACGGCAACCATGCGCTCCACAATGCGGCTCACCGGCCACGCGTCGTCGTCTTGCGGACCAAAGTTCCAACTGCTGGCGGCTGCGGTGTTGCCCTTATACAACTCCTCTGCAAGACGGATGTAGCCCCACAGCGGCTCCAGCACATGCTGCCACGGACGGATGCTGTTGGGCCGGCGGATGCGCACCGCATCGCCGTGGAGAAAGCCACGAACAAGGTCCGGCAGAAGGCGATCCTCGCTCCAGTCGCCACCGCCAATCACATTGCCTGCGCGCGCGCTGGCAATGCCGCAGCGATGATCGGCAAACGTGTCCACGTTGAAGAACGACTGGCGATAGGCCGCGGTCACAAGTTCCGCACACGCCTTCGAAGATGAGTAGGGATCATAGCCGCCCAGCGGATCGGTCTCACGATAGCCCCATGCCCATTCCTTATTCTCGTAGCACTTGTCGGTTGTCACAGAAACAACGGCGCGCACTGAGGGTGTCTTGCGCACAGCTTCCAGCACATGCGCCGTGCCCATAACATTCGTCTTGTAAGTCAGCAGGGGATCGGCATAGGAGAGCCGCACCAGTGGCTGTGCTGCCATGTGGATGACAATCTCCGGAGCGAAGGTCGTCATGCTGGCGGTGATGGCTTCCAGATTGTTGATGTCGCCACGCGTATCTTCGATGGCATCGCCAATGCGTGCAGCTGTAAGCAGATTCGGCGTTGTGTATGGATCAAGCGCATAGCCGCGGACGTTTGCGCCCAGTTTCGCAAGCCACAGCGCCATCCACCCCCCCTTGAAGCCGGTGTGGCCCGTCAGAAAGACGCGGCGGCCCTGCCACACTGCTGGATCGGGACCGGCTACCAAAGCTTCCACGGAGCATTGCCTTTCGCCCAAAGGTCTTCCAGCAGATGCTTGTCGCGAAGGGTGTCCATGGCATGCCAGAAGCCCCGATGGATGAACGCCTGCACCTGCCCCTTCGACACCAGTGCCTCCATGGGTTCACGCTCAAACATCCAGCTATCGTCCTTCACCTCATCCAGTACGCGCGGGTTCAGGACGAAGTAGCCACCATTGCTCCAACCGCCCTCATCCTGCGGCTTTTCCTGGAAGGCGCGTACGTGGTTGCCTTCCAATTTAAGCGCGCCAAAGCGAGCCTGCGGCTGCACGCTGGTCAGCGTCACATCCTTGCCGTGGCTCTTGTGGAACTCGATCAGTTCTGTGATGTTTACGTCGCTGACGCCATCGCCATAGGTCATGCAGAAGGCGTCATCGCCCTCAATATACTGGCGTACGCGGCGCAGCCGGCCACCGGTGCCGGTGTCGTCGCCGGTGTCAACCAGTGTCACCTTCCATGGCTCGGCCACAGACTGGTGCACAGTCATGGCATTTGCGCCCAGGTCAAACGTCACGTCCGACATGTGCAGGAAGTAATTGGCGAAGTACTCCTTGATGACGTAGCCCTTGTACCCGCAGCACACGATAAAGTCGGTGATGCCATAGTGCGCGTAGAGCTTCATGATGTGCCACAGGATGGGCCGGACGCCAATCTCCACCATGGGCTTCGGGCGCAGGCCGGTCTCTTCGCTTAAACGCGTCCCCAGACCGCCTGCTAAAATGATCGCCTTCATCGAACCTCACAGTGCCGCCGGCACCAGCTCTACGCCTGCATGTCCAACTCTATGCGGCCCGTATGTATCCTAACCTTAGCCGCCACCAGCATACCCGTCTGCAGGCGGCCGAACCCTGTGGCGGCACCGGCCCCGAAGGGTGCGAGAGAAATTGACGCAGTGAATGGTGCCCCTCATACCCGCGGGCAGGCATTCAGGAGGATCGCAGTGCCGTACCCGCTCGCAGTTGTCGTTCCCACCTATAACCGGTGTGAAGCTTTGAAACAGTGTTTGGAACATCTTGAAAAGCAGACACGCAAAGACTTCGAGGTTGTGATTGTCGACGACGGAAGCACCGATTCAACAGAGGTTTGGTTAGCCGACTATCTGAAGCAGACACCACTTTCCATTCGCTATTTTCGGCAGGCGAACAGCGGCCCGGCAACTGCTCGCAATCTTGCGGTCTCTGTCATTGAGGCATCCGTAACGCTCTTCATAGGCGACGACATTTTTCCTTCCCCCGAGTTCACGGCCGTTCACATGCAATTGCATGAGCAGCGGCCGGAGCCATCTGTCGTCGGGCTTGGGCTGACCATATGGGACGAGGAGGGGCAGCGCGTAACGCCGTTCATGCGCTGGCTGGACACTGAAGGGATGCAGTTCGACTACGGACAGCTACTCGCAGGAACCAAGCCGGACTGGAGACACTTCTACACGAGCAATCTTTCGCTGAAGACATCGCTGTTACACGCCTTTCCTTTTGACGAGTCCTTTCCCCACGCCGCCATGGAAGATATTGAGGTCGCCTGTCGTATCGAAGCTGAACATGGGCTGGAGATGGTATTCCTGCCAGACGCTGTAGCCCGTCATCTGCATCCAATGAGCTTCTACGATGCCTGCCGCCGCATGGGAAAGGTAGGGGAGTCGGCCGCTTATTTCTCAGAGCTCTGGCCGGCCAAGATGCCGCGCGGAAAGAGATCGGTTAAGTCCCAGGTAGCACACGCGATTGCAAGTCTGCCCTTCGCGATGCAGATCTTAATGTGGAGCGCTGATCAGTCACTCAAGATCGCCTGCCCAAATCGTCTTATGGACTTCGTCCTGAGGCATCACTTCGATCAAGCATATGAGCGTTATACCCGCCGGGGCCACAGCCGCCTGGCGACCACATGAAGCAGTCAGCCATGCAGGGGCCAAGTGTAGGCGGGAGAGGATGTACAGACTGGTGTTTGCTAATGTCTGCAATAGGGTTTCGTTTAGACGGCATTCTGAATAGAATGTAAAAAGGGCGCTTGTGCCATTTATCGCTGATACGTCAGATCGCGTATCGGGTATTCCCAAAGGGTTTTGAAGCGCTACTGGATGGATGTTTCGATAGAGTTGAGACAATGAAACTCAGGTCAGTTTTAAATAAGCAGGCATATGTCACCGGGTTTCAGCCTTCTGTGTTGATCAGGTCTTTTTTGTCGATACCAACGTATGTCAGAGACATGCGGGAGTATCAGAAAAAGAACAATCTGGAATCCTTTAAAATAAGACTGAAGGACGCATTTCCCATCCTTACAGATATGAAGAGTGGCGCTGGTACAACGGGCGGCCACTATTTTCATCAGGATTTATGGGCCGCCAGGAAGATTTTTACGGCGCGTCCTGCAGAGCATTTTGACATCGGATCACGTGTGGACGGATTTATTGCCCACCTGCTGGTATTCATGCCGGTAACTGTCGTGGATATCCGTCCGCTCACGAGCGACGTCACAGGCCTGAGCTTCTTTCAGGATGATGCCAGTGAGTTAAGCAACGTGAAGGATAATAGCCTCCGCTCGCTATCAACATTACATACTGCGGAACACTTCGGATTAGGACGCTATACGGACCCTATTGATCCACAGGCCTGCTTCAAATTCATGGCGTCTCTGGAAAGGGTGCTTGCTCCTGGAGGGAAACTCTACTTCTCTGTTCCGGTGGGACGCGAGCGCGTGGAATTCAATGCACATCGGGTCTTCGATCCTAAGACCATTCTGCGCAGCTTCTCCATGCTGAACCTTGTGTCCTTCTCTTATGTTGGGGATGATGGTCTGCTTTATGAGGATCGAGATCCTCTGAGCC